>JASFUX010000168.1:0-7464 GCA_050050115.1 Maricaulaceae bacterium
GCTGGCAGCGCCGGCCAACGCGGCGAGCGCGCGCCAGGGCGTCACTCGATAATCCCTCTGCGGCGGGCTTCGGCGTTCACCTCGTCGATCGTCTCACGCAGGTAGTCGCCGTAGACGTGGCCCGCTTCTTCCTGCCACTCGGAAAAGCCCATGGTGACGACGAAGAAGGCGTTGGCGTCCTCATCCGAGACGCCGGCGTTCGAGCCGACCTCGAACCGCTCGACCGCGACCCGCACCTGCGCGGCCGTCGCGTCGTCGCGGGCCGCCTCGCACATCGCGGCGACGAGCGCCTCGTAGTAATCCTCTTCACGGGCGGCCAGGCGTTCGTCCATCAACGCACGATAGTCCTCGGCGCGCTCCGGCCCGATGATGTCGTACATGTCGTCCACGAACGGATCGCCGGCTCTGCGCCAGGAGTTGCGCGCCACCTCTTCGACCCCGACCTCCGTCGTGAACGCTTCGACGGCCACGCACAGCTCGTCGCGACCGCCTGGCGCGCAACTCGCCGAGACTGCCGCAGCGCCGAGCACGGCGAGACCCGTCGAAAACCTCATTTCTCCAGCACGCCCGCGCCTTCCGGACCGCCGACGATGACGACGCCGGCGAGGTCGAGGAACAGACCGTGCTCGACGACGCCGGGGATCGCCGCCAGCCGCGCGGCGGTCTCGACCGGATCGGGCAGCGCGCCGGTCTTGCAGTCGAGGATATAGTGCCCGCCGTCGGTGATGTAAGGCGCGCCGTCGCCGGTGCGGCGAAGCTGCACGTCGGCGGTCTGCGCGCGGCTGGCGCGCAAAGCGTCGAACACCGACTTGGCGGTCAGGGTGAAGCCGAAGGGGTCGACCTCGACGGGCAGCGGAAAGGCGCCGAGGGTCTGGACCATCTTCTTGTCGTCGACGACGACGATCATCTGATCGGACGCATGCGCGATGATCTTCTCGCGCAGCAGACAGCCGCCCCCGCCCTTGATCAGATTGAACAGCGGATCGACCTCGTCCGCGCCGTCGACGTCGACGTCGATGCGCGCGACGTGCTCGACTTCGCGCAAAGGCACGCCGGCGGCCTCGGCCGCGCGCGCGCTCGCTTCCGAGGTCGCCACGCCCACAACCTTGAAGCCGTCCTCAGCCATGCGCTTGCCGAGCGCGGCGATGAACAGCTCGGCGGTCGAGCCCGATCCGAGCCCGACGATCATACCGTCCTCGATGAATTCGAGCGCAGCGAGCGCGGCGCTTTCTTTGGCTTTCTGCGTCAGGTCGATGTCGTGAACGCTGCTCATGAGCCGCCGCTCCTCTCGATACGGAATTTCACCGCCCAGCCCTCGATCGAGCGCTGGCGACCGCGCGCCACCGCGAGCGCGTTGTCAGGCACATCTTCGGTGATCACCGAGCCGGCCGCGGTGTAGGCGCCCGCGCCGACCGTCACCGGCGCAACGAGTGCGGTGTCCGAGCCGATGAAGGCCCCCTCGCCGATCACCGTGCGGTGCTTGCCGTAGCCGTCGTAGTTGCAGGTGATGGTCCCTGCGCCGATGTTCGCCTTCGCGCCGACGTCCGCGTCGCCCAGATAAGTCAGGTGCGAAACCTTCGCGCCCGCGCCCAAGGTGGTCTTCTTCAGCTCGACGAAGTTGCCGACCTTGGCGCCGGGTCCGACGTCCGCGCCCGGACGCAATCGCGCGAACGGGCCGACCTGGGCGCCCGCGCGGATCACCGACTGGGTGACGTGGGTGAAAGAATGAACCGTCGCGCCGGGCTCGACCGTGACCTCGGGACCGAACACCACGTGCGGCTCGATCGTCACGTCCTCGCCGAGCACCGTGTCGTGCTGGAGGAAGACCGTCTCGGGCGCGCGCAGGGTGACGCCCGCCTCCATCGCCTTGGACCGCGCGCGCGCCTGGAAGGCGGCTTCGGCGCGGGCGAGGTCGGCGCGGGAGTTGACGCCCATCACCTCGTCCTCGAAGGCGCGCACGACGGCGGCGCGGCCGCCGCGCTCGCGGGTGATCTCGACCACGTCGGTCAGATAGATTTCGCCTTGCGCGTTGACCGGCGTCGCCTCGCCGAGACAGCCGAAGAGATGCTCGGCGGAGGCGGCCAGGACGCCTGAGTTGCACAGCGTCAGCTCGAGCTCCTCGGCGCTGGCGTCGCGCGCTTCGACGATGCGCTCGAGCGCGCCGTCCGCGCCCTGAAGCAGGCGGCCGTAGCCGTCCGGGTCGGCCGGCTCGAAGCCGACGACGGAGACCTGCGCGCCCTCGTCCAGCCCGGCGAAAGCCGCCTCGACCGTCTGGACGCGCACGAGCGGGGTGTCGGCGAAGAGAACGACAACCTGGCCGCCGAAGCCCGCCAGCGCGTCCTTCGCCGCCAGAACTGCGTGGCCGGTGCCGAGCGGGGGATCCTGGACGGCCGTGCGACAGTCGAGCGCTTCGGCGGCAGCAACGACATCGCCGGCGTCCTTGCCGACCACGACGACGACGTCCTCGGCCCCGGCGGCGCGGGCGAGCGCGGCCGACCAGGCGAGCATCGGCCGGCCGCCGACCTCATGGAGCACCTTGGGTTTGGACGAGCGCATGCGCCGACCCTGGCCGGCGGCGAGGATGACAGCGGCGCGTCTTTGAGGCATGAGCGGTCCACTCTGGCGTGACGAATCGTGCGGCTGAGGGGCCTTTTAGCCCATAGGCGCGGCGCGCGCGACGGCTTGCGGGCCGAAACCCGCGCCAGGAGCGCGAGCGCCTGAACGAGCAATGAGAGGCGAGCCTCCTTGAGCGACCATTCGAGCGTCTTGTCCGGCGCGACCGTGATCTTCGACCTCGACGGCACGCTGGTGGACACCGCGCCGGATCTCGTGCGCGCCTTGAACGCCGTGATCGAGGCCGACGGCTTCCCTGCAACCCCGATCGAGGATGTGCGCGCCATGGTCGGCCGCGGCGCGAAGGCGCTGCTCCGCCGGGCCTATGCGCGCTCGGGGACGGCTCTGCCGGAGCCGCATTTCCTCGACCGCCACGCCCGGTTCCTCGACGTCTATGCGGCCGGGATCGCCGAGCTGAGCCAACCTTTTCCAGGCGCAGAAGCAGCAGTCGAGGGCTTCGCCGCCGCCGGCGCGCGCTGCGTGATGGCGACCAACAAGCCCCAGGCGCTGACCGATCTGTTGCTCGGCGAGCTGGGGTGGACCGATCGTTTCTCGCGCGTGGTCGGCGCGGACGCCTGCCCGGCCAAGAAGCCCCACGCGGCGCACCTTGAGGCGGCCGCGGGCGGAGCCGAGGCGCTCGGGCGCGCGGTGATGATCGGGGACAGCGCGGTCGACGTCGCCGCGGCGCGCGCGGCGGGCGTGCCGGTCATCGCGCTCAGCCACGGCTATTCTGAGACCCCGTTCGAGCGCCTGGGCGCAGACCGGGTGCTTGCGGGCTTTGACGGCGTGATCGACGCGGCGGCCGCGCTCATCGCGGCGCGCGCCTGAAGCGCGTCGCTCATTCGTCTACGGAAAGTGTCTTTGCATGAGAGACCTCTGGAGAAGAGGCTCTGAGAGAGAAGGCGTTTCGCTCGGATCGAGCCTGCGGAAGAGCCGTCCCGTCGAGCGGCCGCGCCGACGTCTGGCGCTGTCGCTCCGGCTCAATCCGTCCAGCTCAGTCCTCGTGCTCTGGACCGGATCCGTGTTTGCTCAAAACTGGGGGTTGGGGCGTCCGCGAACCTGGATCGCGTCCTCATCCCGCGCAATGCGGCGCGGCATGCCGTTGACCATGTCCGAACGGACATCGGTGCGCGCTGAGCGCATCGCGGGCATGAATCCGGCCTCTACGAGGGAAATGTCGACGTCGTATCCGCGATCGCGCCAATACGCTTCGATCTTCTGCTTGAGGCGCCGCGCGCCTTCCGAGGTGCACCAGTCACCTGGCATCATGATGTCCTCCGTCATCTCGACGCGGCCCCCCGCGTGCCCCACCCCCTGGTTCAAGGCCCATGCCATTGGGCGGTCGACGGTCAGACGCTCATCTGTTGAGCGAATGCGGCTGGTTTGCTTGCCTGTTCATCCTCCCATTCACCAACATATTCTCTTTAGAGGCGCGATAAGGCGCGTCTAAGGCGAATTGAGAACGAAAAACAGGCGCGCGGCCAGATGTGAAATCCGATTGACACAACGACGTGATCAATGCAGCCGGCGGTATCAGGCGCCCGCACGAAAAATTGAGCGCTCTTTTCCTGAACCGAATTGGAACATGGGGAGGCGGGGCGCGCACGACAACCACGGCGGCCGGCCCTGCGTCCAATTGACCGCGCCGAGCGCGGCGCCTATACGGTCCCTCCTTCGCGCCTTGCGGCGCTTCGGAGGGCGAGCCCTCCACCGCCGGATGCAGCGCGGCGAAGAAGGGCGGTTAGCTCAGCGGGAGAGCACCTCGTTCACACCGAGGGGGTCACTGGTTCAATCCCAGTACCGCCCACCACCCTACGCTCTTCGAGCTTCGGGCGGCTTACGCCAGTAAGGCGCACGAAGTCGTTAGAGCTAGGCGTGCGCGCCGTAGCGCGAAGCGCGAAGGCGGGCGGCCGGTCGAAGCGGCGCCTTGAGGACCGCTATTCGCGCCCGTCCGCTGGAGACGAATCTTAAGGGCGCGGCTCGCCCGCCTCGCGTCTTGGGGAGAACCGTCATGAAACGCCTGCTCTGCCTCGCCGCATCGTGCGTGATCGTTGCGTCGACGGCGCACGGCCAGGAGCCGTCCCAGCAGGCGCCGAGCCGGGTGAGGAGCGCCGCGCTCGTCGATGTCATGGCGACGCGCGGGCTTGAATGCGGCCTGCTCCGTCCGTGGCAAGCGGTCGCTCTGCGTGCACTCAACAACTACGACATGAAGTCCTGGAACCCGGAACAGCGCGAGATGGTCTGGCCGGAGACCGCACGACAACTGGCCGAGACCGATTGCGAGAACGAGATGATGCGTGTCTGGATCGAAGGATCGAGCCGGGGCTTCGAGACCGAGATGCTGCCGCCCTATCTCGTCGCCTATCGCACCTTGGCGCTGATGGAGAACCCGCCCGAGGTCTTCGCCGCGACGGCGCTGCATCTCGATCATGGAGCGGCGGTCGACGCGATCGACGCGAAGTTCGCCGAGCTTGAAGCTTCCGGCGCGGTCGCTGAAGGCGGCTATTCGTGGCCTGACTATATCGAAAACACTCAAGGTTTCATCGAAGCGTTCGCCGCGACGCTGGCGGACCCGCAAGCCTCCGGCCCCGAAGCCGATCAGGCGGCGGCGTGGCTGGCGCAGTCGGTTCTCGTGGTCGAACTCTGGCTGATGGACCAACCGTGAGAAGGCCGCCGCGCCGGCGCCCGTCACCTACACCCCGTCCTTGAAGGTCACCTTGTAGAGGTCGAACCTTCGATCCTTGAGGTTGGTCACCGAGCCTTCGGCGCGGGCCCAGGCGAGATCGGCGAGATTGAGGTCGGCGAAGATTACCGTCTCGACGTTCTCAGACGCCTCCGCGGCGACGCCGTCGCGGGCGAAGGGAAAGTCGCACGGCGTGATGACGGCCGAACGCGCGTAGGAGATGTCCATGTTCTCGACGTTGGGCAGATTGCCGACCGAGCCCGCGGTGACGACGTAGCACTGGTTCTCGATCGCCCGGGCGTGGGCGCAGTAGCGCACCCGGTTGTGCCCCTGGCGGGTGTCGGTGCTGTAGGGCGTGAAGATCACCCGCGCGCCCTCGTCCGAGAGCCGGCGCGCCAGCTCGGGGAACTCGGCGTCGTAGCAGATCAAGACGCCCACGGGACCGCAGTCGGTCGGGATGGCGTGGATCGAGTCCCCGCCTTTGATGTTCCACCAGTAGCGCTCGTCCGGCGTCGGATGGATCTTCTCCTGGATGTGCACCGAGCCGTCGCGCAGGCAGACATAGGCGACGTTCTGGATGTCCCCGTCTTCGGTGCGGGTCGGATGGCTGCCGGCGACGATGTTGATGTTGTAGCGCAAAGCCATCGCGCTCATCTCGGAGACGTAGCGCGGGGTGTGGCGCGTCAGCGCTTCGATCGCCTCGGCGGGGCCGAGCTTGTTTTCCTCGAAGGCGATCAGCTGGAGCGTCAGCATCTCGGGAAAGACGACGAAGTCGCAGCGATAGTCGGCCGTGACGTCGACGAAGTACTCGATCTCGGCGAAGAACTCGTCGACGCTCTTGACCATGCGGTGCTGGAACTGGACGCAGGCGACGCGGACAGTCTCGGGATCGCGCCGCGACGCGGGCGCGCCGGCGACCTCGGACTCATAATAAGGATTGCGCCAGACCATCAGCGCGGCCGCGCCGCCCGAGGCCTTGTCGCTCGGCGCATAACCGTGGAGCACGCCGGCCGGCTCGAACCCCTGGCGGATCTGGAACCCGGCGACCGGGTCCTTGATCTCCTGATCGACCACGGCCCGGAGATATTCCTCGGGCGTCGGATAGATTTTCTTGCGTCGCGCGAAGCCCGGCAGCCGGCCGCCGAAGACGATGCCCTTGAGCTGCCACTCCTCGCACAGGCGCTTGCGCGCGTCATAGAGCCGCTCGCCGATCCGCAGGCGCCGCTCGGACCGGTCCACCACCACCTCCATGCCGTAGAGCCAGTCGCCTCTGGGGTCGTGACGCGAGGCGTAGCCCGCCCCGCAGATCTCGTCCCAGGTGTGGGGCCCGAAGGCGGTCGCCTCGTCGATGATGAAGGTCGCGGCGTGGCCGACCACCCGCCCCTCGCGCTCGACCACGAACTGGCCTTCGGCAAATCGCGAGATGTGGCCCATGACCATGCCGCGGGTGTACTCCGGCTCGTCGGGGTAGACCCGCGCATGCAGCGCGATGATGTCGTCGGCGTCCTCGTTGCGCGCGTTGCGCACGATGAGCTTGGCGGGAGAGCGGCGTTTGGTCATGCGCGCGGACTTATGACGTCCGGGCGCGGAGGTCGAGGGGGAAGCGACGATCAAAGCCCTCAAAAAGTTCAGCGGCGTAAACGCTTCCTCGCCGCGGCGCGAGCAGGCATTGTTGGCGGCCTTCGTCCGCCCGCCGCGCGAGAGACCCGATGTCGAACGACGAGACCCACAGCGACATTCGCCGGGCGGTGCGTAGCCTGTGCGCCGACTTCCCCGGCCCCTATTGGCGCGGCCTCGACCGCGAGCGCGCTTATCCGGCCGAGTTCGTCAAGGCGCTCTCTGACGCGGGCTTCCTCGCCGCGCTGATCCCGGAGGACTACGGCGGCTCGGGTCTGCCGCTGTCGGCGGCCTGCGCCATCCTTGAAGAGGTCCACCGCTCGGGCGGCAACGGCGCGGCGTGCCACGCGCAGATGTACACCATGGGCGCGTTGCTGCGGCACGGCTCGGAAGACCAGAAGGCGGCGATCCTGCCGAAGATCGCCTCGGGCGCGCTGCGCCTGCAGGCCTTCGGGGTGACCGAGCCGGGCGCGGGCGTCGATGCGACACGCATCCAGACCTTCGCCCACAAGGACGGCGAGCGCTACATCGTCAACGGCTCGAAGATCTGG
>JASFUX010000169.1:0-7446 GCA_050050115.1 Maricaulaceae bacterium
AATGCCGAAGTCCATGTTCTCGGCGACCCAGCCGGTGCAGCTGCCGCCGAGATTGCTCGCGCGCAGCGCGCCGCCGGACGTCAAAGAGAAGCGGTGCGGGTCGGGTTGAAACCCGGCGACGAGATCGACCTGACCGTACGTCGGCGCAAAGTCGTCGTCCTGCGCCGTCGCCGTCGAAGCGGTCGGAGCCGTCGCGCAACCGGCCGCCAAGACCAGCGCGACCGCGGTGAGAGCAGATTTCCTGAACATCGTATTCCCCTGTTCGCCGGAAAAGCATGGATTGCGCGTCGCGTCCGGCCCCGCTTCGCGACTGGATCTCAAGCGAGCGTCACGGATCGACGATGACGTGGCGCGTCAGACGTCCGGCTTGCACCTGAGTGCGGAACCGCGCCTCGCTGGTGCCGTACTGGGTGCTCGTCACATAGCCCCAGCCGGCGTCGACGTCCCAGCATCCGGCCGAGACCGTGAACCGATAGCTCCGGCCCGGCGGCACCGTGACACCTGACGGCAACCGATTGAGCCCGTAGCTCATCGCGTTGCAGTCTGAGATCAGGATGGCCGTCAGCGTGCTCGACGATCCGTTTGCGATCTCGAGCACGCCGGTCGGCTCGCCCTCCCGCACCAGCGGTCCGCCGGTCAGGCTCGAGCACGCCGCCAGAAGCCCCATGGCGAGGGCGGCGATTGGAACGCGAAACCTGTGCATCATCGTCTCTTTCCCCAATGGCTCCGCCACGGCGGCGGTGTTCCACGCCGCTCGCATGCGGCAGGTCATCGGCTTACGGAGCTGCGGGCGCGCATGGTATCCCCCGTTCAGGGGAGACCTGTGCGCCCCCACAAGAGGCTACAGTCGCCGGTGACGCGACCTGCCGGGCGAGCGACAAGGAAAGGGTTCCGATGATTCTGCCGCGCGCGCTGAATACGCCCAGCGTCCGGCTGGCCGCGATCGCGGTTCTCGGCGTCGCCGCCGTCGTCTGGGCCGCCTGGGTCCAGAGCCGCGCCGGCCTGCCCGCGGGCGTGCAGCCAAGTCCGCTGTGGACGATCGATCCGCTCTTTTGGCTACAGGCCGGAGTAGGTCTTGGCGCGCTGTCGATCGCAGGCTGGGTCTGGGCGCTGCGGCCGCGCGACCTCGCCTCGGGCCTGTTTGCGTTGAGCGGGCTCGCAACCTTGACCTTCACCGTCTCCGCCGCGATCGCCAACACCCGCGACGCGCCGCTGCCGCCGGGGCTCTTCGTCGCGCTCAATAGCGCAAATGCGATCGGCGCCTCGATGTTCGGGATCGTCATGATCGCGCTCTTTCTCGTCTATCCGCTGCGCCTGCCGCGCTGGCGCGCCGCAGCGCTGATCTCGACCGGCGTCTTCGGCCTGTGGACCGCGCTCGCCGTGTCGGGCGGCGTCGGCATGCCGTGGTCGAACGTGCATCTCATCACCCTGATCGAGATGGGCGGCATCTGCGTTGCGATCGCCGCGCAGTGGGTGGCGACGCGCACCGAGCCGGCGGCGCGCGCTGTCGTGATCTGGTTCGGATTGTCGGTGCTGATCGGCGCAGGCGGCTTCATCTCGTCGATCGCCGCGCCGAACGTGCTGGGCTTCGAGACGAACTTCAGCGCCAAGTACGCCTTCACCTTCTTTCTGCTGATCTACATCGGCATCGCCGCGGGCCTGCGCCGCTACCGGTTGTTCGAGCTCGGCGAATGGGCGTTCCGCGTGCTGTTCTATATGGCCGCCGCCGCCCTGCTGATCGCGCTCGACGCGGTGTTGATCGCCCTTGTCTCGGTCGAGCCCGGTCCGGCGTTCGGCGTATCGCTGCTGGCGGTCGCCTTCCTCTATCTGCCGCTGCGCGACGCCCTGGCGCGGCGGTTCCTGAAGCGCTCGAAGCTGTCTGAAAGCGAGCTCTTCCACGCGGTCGTCGACGTCGCCTTCGGCCGCTCGACCAAGGCGCGGGCCGAGCAATGGAAAGCGCTGCTCGTACGCTTGTTCGACCCGCTCGAGTGCGTGATCGCAGAGGAGCGCGTCGCCGAGCCGCAGATCGCCGCGGACGGCATGGAGCTGATGCTCCCCGGCGTCGCCGAGATCCCAAGCTTTCATCTGCGCTTTCCCTGGGGCGGGCGCGGGCTGTTCGCGCCCAGGCACCTCGAAACCGCGCGCCAGCTCGTCGCGCTGATGACCCACGCCGAGGCGAACCGGAAAGCCTACGACCGCGGCGTCGCCGAAGAGCGCTCGCGCATCGCCCGCGACATGCACGACAACATCGGCGCGCAGCTGCTCGCCGCGCTGCACAGCGGCGACGACGAGCGCAAGAACGCGATGATCCGCGAGACGCTCACCGACCTGCGCGACATCATCAACAACGCCGCGCGGCCGGGGCTCACCTTCGACGAAACCCTCGCCGACCTGCGCGCGGAGACCGCCGAGCGACTCTCCCACGCCGGCGTCGCGCTCGACTGGAGCGCCGAGGCGGACGACGCGCCCTACATCGCGCCGACGACCGCGCACGCCCTGCGCTCGATCGTTCGCGAGGCGGTCTCCAACGTGATCCGTCACGCCGGCGCGCGCACGATGCGCATCCGCGTCGCGCACAGCGAGGGAACCGCGACGCTGCTGATCGAAGACGACGGCCAGGGCTTCGATCCGGCGAAGACTCAATCCGGCAACGGATTGTCGAACATGCAGGCTCGCGCGACCGCCCTGCGCGGAACCTTCGAGTTCACGAACGGTGCGGACGGCGCGCGTCTGGCTGCGCGGTTCCCGCTCGGCGCACATGGGCTTGATCAACGCGGGGGAGCGCAATGACACGGGTGCTCATCGTCGAAGACGTCTCCGAGACCCGCGCCTGGCTCGCCGACATCGTCCGCCAGGCCTTTCCCGGCGCGGAGATCGACGACGCGGCGAGCATGCGGGCGGGCCTCGCGGCCGCGGCGGCGCGTGACTACGACGTCGCGCTCATCGACCTCGGACTGCCGGACGGCTCGGGGCTTGAAGTGCTGCGCAGCCTGCAGCTGCTGCGTCCCGACACGATCTCGATCGTCACCACGGTGATGGGCGACGACGCGCACATCGTCGCCGCTTTGTCAGCCGGCGCTCAGGGCTATCTGCTCAAGGAGACGCCCGCCGATCAGCTCGTCCGCCAGCTCGCTCAGCACGCCGACGGCCTGCCCGCGCTCTCGCCTTCGATCGCGCGGCGGATCATGGAGCATTTCCGGATGACCGGCCCGGCGGCGGACCCGGACGAAGAGCTGACCGCGCGCGAGCAGGAGGTCCTCGCCCTCATCGGCCGCGGCCTGCGCAACGCCGACGTCGCGCAGAACCTCAGCCTCGCCGAAAGCACCGTGGCGAGCCACATCAAGGCGATCTACCGCAAGCTCGGGATCAGCTCGCGCGCCGAAGCCTCCTGGCACGCCGCCCGCATGGGGCTGACGCCGCGCGACTGATCAGCTGAACGCCGGCGCGCCGGTCTACTGAAAGCCCAGCTCCGAGATCGACAGCGTCGAGGTCGCAAAGACGCCCTCGCTGTAGGATCCCAGCCAGACGCCGTAGGCGCCCGATCGGGGATTCTTGATGGTGATCATCGGATTGAGGCCGTCGCCGCTGTCGTCGTCGCAATAGAGGATCTCGCCGGGGCCCATCACGACGAGGGTCGTGTCGGAGTTCGACCGCGCCGATATCGTCAGATCGAACGATCCGGCTTCGTAGTAGATGCCGTAGTCCATGTGCTCTGCGATCCAGCCGTTGCAGCCGCCGCCGAGGTTGCTCGCCCGCATCGCGCCGCCCGAGGTCAAGGTCGCCTGATATGGATCAGGCGTGAAACCGGACGAGAGGCTCACCGAACCGTAGGTCGGCGTGAACGTCTCGCCGCCCGCTTCCGGCGTCGTTGCGCATCCCGCCGCCAAGGCCGCCGCGGCGACCGCCGCCCACATGTGCATTTTCATGACTTTGCTCCCCCAAAAGCGATCCTGGCTCGAGTAGATTCAAAACAGGCCGAGACTGGATCTCGCCCAAGGCGCGAAACTTAGCACGCAACAACACCCCGGCGCCAAGAACTGGTCGGCAAGCTGTGCAAAGAGGTCCGATGGGGCAAGCTAGCCCGTCGGCGGCCGTTCGCCGGCAACGCCGAGCTGCGCTTCGAGGGCGCGGCCGGCGCGGACCAGGAGTCCCTCCCCGAACAACGGCGCCCAAAGGGAAATCGCGCGCGGCGTGCGCGACAGCGGCGGCTCCTCGCCCTCCCCCTGACCATCTTGGGCGTCGTCGAACAGCGTTCTGGACGGCGTCTCGGCAAAGCCGGCGCGCAGCGCAAGCTGCGGCTGGCCGGTGAAGTTCGTCGCCGTCAGCATGCCGCCGGCGTAGTTCGGACCAATCAGCACGTCCACGCCGGCAAAAGCGCCGTGCATCTCGGTCATCAGCCGGCGGCGGACGCGGTCGATCTGCACATAGTCGATCGCCGAGATGAAGCGCGCGGCGCGAAAGCTGTTCGGCCAGGCGTCATCGTCTTGCCAGACCATCTGGTCGTCCGCGTCGCTGAGCGTGAGATCCTCGAACGCCGCCGCCGCCTCGACCGTCAGCGCCAGAAACAACGGATCGGCCGGTACTTCCGGCGCCGTGATCTCGACGAGCCGCGCACCGGCCGCGGCCATGGCGTCGCGCGCGACGAGGTCGAGGGGATGGGCATCCTCGAACCAGCGCGGGTCATAGCCTACCGTCAGGCCGCGGGCGTCCGCGCCGCCCCCTCCATCGTCGCCGAGATCGAGCGGCGCGTCGAAGCTTGAAGCGTCGCGCGGATCGAACCCAGTAATAGCTTCGAGCACCAGCGCCGCATCGGCGACCGAGCGCGCGAGCGGCCCGATCTTGTCGAGCGACCAGCACAGCGCCATTGCGCCGTGCCGGCTGACCCGCCCGAACGTAGGCCGAAGACCGGTCGTGCCGCAGCGATCGGACGGCGAGACGATCGAGCCCAAGGTCTCGGTGCCGATCGCGAAGCTCATCAGCCCCGCGGCGACGCCTGCAGCCGATCCGGCGCTCGAGCCGGAAGAGCCCTCCGCGGTGTTCCACGGATTGCGCGTTCGCCCGCCAAACCAGATGTCGCCATAGGCGAGCGCGCCGAGCGTGGTCTTGCCGATCAGCACTGCGCCCGCCGCGCGGAGCTTCGCCGCGACCGCAGAATCCGCCGTCGCAGGCGGACGGTCTTTGTACGGCATGGCGCCCCACGTGGTCGGCGCGCCCTCGGCGTCGAACAGGTCCTTCAGGCCATACGGCAGTCCATGCAGCGCGCTTTTCGGTCCGCGGGCGGCAAGCTCTGCGTCCGCCGCGTCGGCCTCGGCGCGCGCCTGATCCGCCATGACGGTCACGAAGCACTCGAGTTGCGGCGCGATGCGCTCGATGCGGTCGAGGCAAATCTCCGTCAGCGCCCGCGAAGAGAGCGCACCGTTGGCGATCCAGCGCGCCTGAGCGTAGGCGGGCGCGAAGGCGATGTCGGTCTCGTCGGCCGGCGGCGAGCCGACGTCCGGCGGCGCGAAGGGAACGTCGGGGCCATTGGGGTAGACAACGCCCGGCACGCGCGGATCGAAGGTCATCGCCGGGGCGAGGCTGTTCGGCTTGGTCTCGGCGCGTAACGCCCGGACGACATCGAGCTGCCCCTCGAGCACGCCGATCATCTGATCTCGCTCGGCGTTGGTGAAATCGACGCCGAGAAGCTGCTCGGCCGCCCGCACCGCAGCGGCGTCCGGCCCTTCGCTTGCGCCCCGAGCGCAGGACGCAAGCCCGGCCAAAGCGGCCCCCGCACCCACGAGTTCGCGACGCGACGGCTGCATCCCCTTACTCCTCCGGATCGACTTCAGGCTCACCGCCCGCGGCGCGGACGAGCCCGACGAGGGCTTCGACGGCGGCGTCCAGCACCGTTTCGTCGGTCGAGCGGGCTACGAGGGTCACGCCGAACTCCGCGGGCATGCGGAAGAACGGATAGCTGCCGAGCGCGACGTTCTGCAGCGCGTTCTGAAGCGCTTCGAGCGGACCGCCGATCTCGCCCTCGCGCACGCCCTTGGCGCGAACCGAGCGGGACTTCATCACCAGGCCGCCCTCAAGCCGCGGGCCGACGTCCTCGAGCATGCCCTTCATGATCCCGGGCACGCCAGCGAGCACGAAGACGTTCTCCATCTGAAACCCCGGCGCGCCCGAAACAGGGTTGCGCACGAGCTTGGCTTCGGCCGGCGCGCGCGCCATGCGTCGGCGTGCGTCGTTCAATCCCTCCGGCGCCTCGCCATAGCGTTTGGCGATGACGTCGAGCATGTCCTGACGCTCGCCGATCTCGACGCCGAACGCCGCGGCAATCGAGTCGGCGGTGATGTCGTCGTGGGTCGGACCGATGCCGCCGGTGGTGATCACGTAATCGTAGGCCGCGCGCAGCTCGTTGACTGCCGCGACGATGCGCTCGGCGACGTCCGGCACGGTGCGCGCCTCGCGCACCTGCACGCCGAGCGGGCCGATGTACTGGGCGATCGCTTGAAGGTTGGCGTCGCGCGTACGGCCCGACAGCAGCTCGTCGCCGATCAGCAGCACGGCGGCGGTGACGGTTTTTTCGGGCATCGGCGCCTCGCGTAAAACGATGGCGGCGAGGCTGGCCGCAAGCGCGCCGTTTGTCGAGAGGGCGAGCGCTAACCTGCCCGGCGGCGCGCGCCGCCGGGCCGGTCAACGGGCTCAGGCTATCCCCTGGCGGCTAGAACTTCCGCCCGAACCCGACGCCGACGACGACCGGGTCGATATCGACGTCGGCGTTGACGATCCCAAGTCCGCCCGCGTCGATCGTCACATCAGTGTTGATGTCGATCTTCTTGACGTCGAGGTTCAGGAACCAGGTCTCGTTCACCGCGATGTCGACGCCGGCCTGCAGCGCCCAGCCGAACGAGTCGTCATAGGAGATCCCGACAAGCGGCGAGCCGGACGGCAGATCGTCGTTGAAGAAATGGGTGTAGTTCACACCCGCGCCGACATAGGGCTTCATCCGGTCGTTGACGTCGAAGTGATACTGCAGCGTCACCGTCGGCGGCAGCAGCGTGACGTCGCCCAAATCCACCGTCCCGAGCGACGTGCCGGTGGCCACCACCTCATGCGGCGTCACCGCGGCGATCACCTCGACGGCGATATGGTCGGTGAAGAAGTAGGTCGCGTCGATTTCCGGCACCCACTGGTCGGAGATGTCGCTGTCCCCGCCGATCGGATCGATCGAGGCGCTGTCGTCCGGCAGCACCCCGAGCAGCCGGCCTCGTATGAAGATGTCGCCCTGACCGGCCGACGCAGCTCCGCCCAGGCAGGCGGCGAGCGCCGCGCCTGCGAGCCAAACCCTGAGCGATTTCATGAAACTTCTCCCTCAAGAAACGCGACTTGCGCACTAGGGAAGATTTTACAATCCGTACAGAAATCGAACGAGCTGAAATGACGCCGCGCGACGCCGGGTCGCGC
>JASFUX010000170.1:0-7403 GCA_050050115.1 Maricaulaceae bacterium
GCTCGAACAGCTCGGGCGAGCTGATCCCGCTGACCAACCTCGTCACGTTGAACGAACGCGGGGAAGCCGGTTCGCGACCGCGGATCAACCGCTCCCGCGCGGTGACGATTTCGGTCACGCTGGCGGCCGGCTACAGCCTGGGCGACGCGATGAGCTGGATCAACGCCGAGACCGCCCGGGTCGTCCCCGACGAGGTGCAGACTGAGTACATCGGCGCGGCGCGAGACCTCGCCGAAGCCAACAGGGCCGTCGCGACCGCGTTCATCATGGCGCTGTTGATCGTCTTCTTGGTGCTGGCCGCGCAGTTCGAAAGCCTGATCACGCCCGTCGTCATCATGCTGACCGTGCCGCTGGCGGTGGCGGGCGGATTGTTCGGGCTGCTGATGGTCGATTCCTCGCTCAACATCTATTCTCAGATCGGACTGATCATCCTGGTCGGGCTTGCGGCGAAGAACGGCATCCTGATCGTCGAGTTCGCCAATCAGCTGCGCGAGACCGGCTTACGCGTGCGCGACGCCACCATCGAGGCCGCCGCGACGCGGCTGCGTCCGATCGCCATGACCGGCGCGTCGACCGCGTTCGGCGCGCTGCCGCTGATCCTGTCGACCGGCGCGGGCGCGGAGAGCCGGATGACCATCGGCGTGGTGATCTTTTCCGGCGTCCTGGTGGCGACCTTGTTCACGCTGATCGTCGTGCCGGTGTTTTACGCGCTGCTTGCGCGCCGTACGAAGGCGCCCGGCTGGATCGCGCGGCAGATCGAGGAACTAGAGCGCGAGGAGCGAGCGTCCGGCTCGCGCCCGAAACCGCAGCCTGCGGAGTAGAGCGCGAAAGCCGCCTGGACAGAGGCGTCAGTCGGCCTCGCGGACCGGAAACTGGATCTCCATCACCACCTCGTCGCTGTTCGGCGGATTGAACGGCGGTTCGAGGAAGACCTCCCGGCACGGACCGTCGATCTGCCGGCCGTTCGCCTCCATCCAGACGCCGAGCGCGCCGTAGGCGAGGTGGCTCTGATAGTTGGGCCCGGCGCGGACGATCGTCGCCATGGCGTCGACCGCTTCCAGCTGTCGTGGAGCCAGGGCCAGATCGCCGGGCAGCGCGATCGGTTCGTTCGCGTGCTCGTGCAGCGTGAAGCCGATCTCGAGATCGAGCGTTTCGTCCTCGAAGTCCGAGTGCGCGACCACGGTCAGCGCATCGCGGCGGGCGGCCTTGATCCGCCGCGGGGCTTCGGTCGCCACGATCCTGAGCAGCTCGACGGCCTCGCCGAGGTCGGCGCAGTGTTTCCGCAGCGAGGCATAAGGCTGGCTCGGAACGTTGCGCACGACGACGTCATAGTCGGCGATCGCGCCCTGCTCCTCGATTTGCAGGATTCTCGATTCGATCTGGCGAAGCCTGGTCTGCTCTTCGGCCAGCGACTGCTCGACCTGCGCCTTGCGGACCGCCAGCATGCCCCGCAGCTCTTCAGGGCTCGGCTCGCCGTCGAGCACTGCGCCGATCTGCTCAAGCGAGAAGCCGAGGGCCTTGAGCGCGAGAATTCGGTTGAGCCGCGGCAGCTGGCGGGCGCTGTAGTAGCGATAGCCTGTTTGCGCATCGGTATGCTCGGGTGTGAGCAGCCCCAGGCTGTCGTAGTGGCGCAAGAGGCGTCCTGAGACGCGGCCGATTTGCGCAAACTCGCCGATCTTGAACATGTCGCGCGCCTTTCGCGTCGCCCGGTCCGCCGTAAGCCTCGACCTTGACGCCGCGTCAAGGTCAAGCGGCGAGTGACCGATCGCCGCGATTGCGGCGGCGGCGGCGGGCGCTATGGTGCGCGCCTGCGGTCGCCGGCTTGGGGTCAGAGGTCAAACGTGCTTGAGGTTCAACCGCTGGAGCTTGCGGGCGCCAAGCTGATCACCCCCGTCCGGCACGCCGATGCGCGCGGCGCCTTCGCCGAGGT
This sequence comes from Maricaulaceae bacterium, assembly GCA_050050115.1. GTDB lineage: Bacteria > Pseudomonadota > Alphaproteobacteria > Caulobacterales > Maricaulaceae > JASFUX01. The sequence goes on from JASFUX010000170.1 coordinate 1,931, forward strand.
GTGGAACCGGCGTGATTTCGCCGCCGCGGGCGTCGATTGCGATTGGGTGCAGGACAACATCGTCCGCTCGACCCGCGCCGGCACGGTGCGCGGCTTTCACTTCCAGGGGCCGCCGAGCGCCCAGTCCAAGCTGATCCAGGTGATCGCCGGGCGCATTCTCGACGTGATCGTCGACGCGCGGCGCGGTTCGCCGGACTACGGGCGCGCCCTGTCGGTCGAACTGTCGGCCGCGGCGGGCGCGCAACTCTTCGCGCCGCCGGGGTTCCTTCACGCCTACATGACCTTGGAGGACGAGAGCACCGTCCAATACAAGGTCGACGCCTATTACGATCCGGCGACCGAAGGCGCGGTCTTCTGGAACGATCCCGATCTCGGCGTCGACTGGGGCCCGCTCGCGGCCGGGGCCGTGGTCTCCGAGCGCGACGCTCGCGCGCAGCGGTTTGCTGACTTTGAAACCCCGTTCGTCTACGAGGGCTGAGAAGGTTTCAGCGAGGTCGCCGGCGTGACGCTACGGGTGCTGCAGTTCGGATCGACGGGCCAGGTCGCCCGCGCGATCCTCGACGCGGCGGGCGCGCGCGATGCGAGGGTGATAGCGCTGAGCCGACAAGACGCCGACCTCAGCGACGCAACCGCCGTCGGCGCCGCCGTGCGCGCGCATGGATCGAGCGCCGACGTCGTGGTCAACGCCGCCGCCTACACCGCCGTCGACGCCGCCGAGAGCGACGAGGCCGCAGCGCACGCCGTCAACGCCGAAGCGCCGCGCATGATGGCGCAGGCGTGCGCCGAGTTGAGCCTGCCGCTGATCCATCTTTCGACGGACTACGTCTTCAACGGCGAGAAAAGCGGCGCCTACGCCGAATCCGACCCGCCCGATCCGCTCAACGCCTATGGCCGCTCCAAGCTCGCCGGCGAGGTCGCGGTGCGCGAGGCGCTCGGCCGCAGCGTCATACTGCGCACGTCGGGGGTCTATTCCGCGACGGGGCGCAACTTTCTGACGACGATGCTGAACATGCCGGAAGAGCGCGAGACGCTCGGCGTCGTCGACGATCAAATCTTGTCTCCAACAGCGGCGCGCGACATCGCCGAGACGGTGCTGACGATCGCGGCCAAGGTGGCGCCAAACGACGGTCCTTGGGGGACCTATCACTTCTGCGCTGCGGGGCGCACGAGCTGGGCGGGGTTCGCCGAAGCGATCTACGACGCGGCCGCGCCGTGGCGTTCGCGCCGTCCTGAGATCAAACGCATCTCATCTAAGGAGTACGGCGCGGCGGCGGCGCGACCGGCCAACTCGGTGCTCGACTGCGCCAAGATCGAGGCGGCCTTCGGCGTCCGCCCGCGACCGTGGCGAGAGGCGCTCGCAGAGACGGTCGAGCAGTTCTATCGCCAGCGCGCTGGAGCGGACGCGTGAGCGCTGAGGAAGACGGGCCCGCCGCGGACGAGGCTCCGCGCGTCGTCGTCATCATCGTCGCCTTCAATTCCGGCGCGCATCTTCAGAACGCGCTCGACGCGCTCGAGGCGCAGAGCTTTCGGGATTTCGAGATCGTGCTCTGGGACAATGCGTCGACGGACGGCGCAGCGGCCCAAGCGCGCCTGCCGGCGAACGCCAAACGCGTGACCTCGGAGACCAACTTCGGTTTCGCGGGCGGCAACAACCGAGCGGCGCGGGAGAGCGCCGCGCCGCTGATCGCCTTGCTCAACCCCGACGCCGTCCCGCGGTCCGACTGGCTCGAGCGCCTGGTCGCCGCGATCGATGCGGTACCCGGCGCGGTGATGGCGGGCTCAAAGCAGCTGCGCGCTGAAGACGAAAGCATCCTGGACGGTTTGGGCGACGTTCTACATGTCGCGGGCGTCAACTACCGCGGCGGCTACGGATCGCCGGACCCTGGCCGGGAAGGCATCGCCGAGGTGTTCGCGCCGTGCGGGGCGGCGGCGCTTTATCGCCGCGACGCGTTCGAAGCGGCGGACGGCTTTGATGAAAGCTTCTTCTGCTACGTCGAAGACAGCGACCTGGCCTACCGGCTGCGCCTGCGCGGCGGGCGGTGCGTGCTCGCGACGGACGCCGTTATCGCCCATGTCGGCTCGGCGACCATGGGCGCGCGATCAGAGTTCGCCCTCTATCACGGCGTGCGCAACCGGCTCTGGATGATCGCCAAGTGCACGCCCTGGCCGATCCTGGCGCTGATGGGCCCGCTGCACGTCGGCGTTCTCCTCGTACAGATCGTCAAGGCCCCCTTTCATGGTCCGGCGGTGCTCAAGGGCACGTTGCGCGGGGTTCGAGACGGCGTTGCGGGGCTGGCGCGGCTCGGCCCGGCGCGGCGCGAGGCGATGGCGTCGCGCACGATCTCGCTGGGCACGCTGGCGCGGTCGCTGACATGGTCGCCCCGGAAGCTGCTGACCCGCGCCCCGGACCTGCGTACGATCACGCCTCCGAACGATTAGCGGCCGAGCCGCGAGGCGAGGTCGTCCGTGGCGCGCACGAGGCCGTCGACGAGACCGGGCTCGGACGCGGCGTGACCGCAGTCTTCGACGATGTTGAGATGCGCTTCGGGCCAGGCCTTGGCCAGCCGCCAGGCGGCCGCCGGCGGCGTGACCATGTCGAGCCGTCCTTGCACGATGTAACCTGGATGCTCGGACAGAACGCCCATGTTGTCGATAAGCTGGTCGGGCGTTTCGAAAAAGCCTTCGTTGATCATGTAGTGGCACTCGATGCGCGCGAGCGCGTCGGCGGCCGCCGGGTTGACCGGCGAGGGGCCGACGACGGTGCGGCGGTGGCTGAGCGCCGTGCTCTCCCACCCCGCCCAGGCGCGCGCATAGCTTCGCCGCGCGTTGCGATCGAGATGCGTGAGGATGTCGTAGTAGGCCGCCACCGGATCATCGCGCCGCGCCTTGGGTAGGGGCGCGACGAAGTCCTCCCACGCCTCGGGCAGCATCACCCGCGCGCCGCCGCGGAAGAACCAGTCGATCTCGGAACGCGTGCACAGGAAGACCCCGCGCAGGATCAGGCCGTCGACGCGATGCGGATGCGTCTGGGCGTAGGCGAGCGCCAGGGTCGCGCCCCAGGAGCCGCCGAACACGGTCCATTTGTCGACGCCCAAGTGCGCGCGCAGTCGCTCGATGTCTTCGATCAAATGGGCAGTGGTGTTGGCCTCGAGGCTGGCGTGCGGGGTCGACCGGCCCGCGCCGCGCTGATCGAACAGCACCGGCCGCCAGCGCGCCGGGTCGAAGAAGCGGCGCATCGCGGGCGAGCAGCCGCCTCCGGGCCCCCCGTGCAGCACAACCGCCGGCAGTCCCTCGATCGCTCCGCACTCTTCCCAGTAAAGCTCATGGCCGTCGCCCGTTGGCAGCCGGCCGGTACGGCGGGGCTCGCACGGCGGATAGAGCTCTCGAATGGGGGCCTTTGAGTCTTTCATTTCATCGCGGGTTCAGGTTGACCTATTACGGTACGTGGTTTGCTGGGGGTGCGAATGTCGTTATTGTGTGTACGATAGCGGCAAATGATGACCGAGATAGACCGTTATATGAATATTCGCGCTTCCTTCGCAGCGGCTGCAGCCGGCCTTTGTCTAGCCGTGGGCGGTTGCGCGACCGTGAATATCGGCGCGATCACGGGCGACGCCGCCCGTCGCGCTGAGGCGACTGCGCCGGCTCAAGCCGATCTGCGCGCCGCCAGCGCCGATTTCGAAGATTTCGCCAAAGAAGCGTCGCTGGCCGAGGACACGGGCATGGGCGGGGCCGCGCGCCGCGCGCTGAACGTGCTCCTGCACGGCCGCTCGGACGCCGAAGAAACCGAGATCGACGATCCCGTGGCGACCTTCATGGAGGCGCGCGGCTTCTCGACCGACGAGGCGCAGGCGACCGCCATCGCCCTTTCGCAAGATATTCGCGAAGCGCGCGTCCGGGTCCGTTCGGTCTCGACCGCGGCGAGCGAAGTGGCCGCGGGGCCGCCCCGGGAATCCTGGGAGCGCCGCGAGGACCTGCGCGCCGCCGAGAACGTCGTGCGCTTGGCGCGTCGATCTCACATGTTGTTCCGCGGGGTCTCCGAGCAGATCGCGCCGGCGCTCGACCGCGACACGCGCAGCGAGCTCGACCGCGAGCTCGCCGCCTTCACGGTCGAGCTCGACAACCTCAGCGACGCGGCCGACGCGTTGAGCGCCGCGCCGATGCCGGAAGAGCAAGACGAAGCCGCGCCGGTGGCCGTCAGCTTCTTCGCCGGGCCCGATCGCGGCTGAGCCTCTTTTCCTTCCGATGATCGATCCTCAAAGCGTTCCGGGCTTCCTCTCGGACGAGGAAGGCCGCGCGCTTGCTGACGCCGCGCGGCGGCTGGGGGCGCTGGGCCCGATCGTCGAGATCGGCGCCTATTGCGGGCGTTCGGCGATCTATATGGCGCCCGCGGCGAAAGAGGCCGGCGCGGTGTTCGCTTCGGTCGATCACCATCGCGGCTCGGAGGAGCATCAGCCGGGCTGGGAATGGCACGACCCGGCCTTGTGGGACGAGGCCGCGGGCGCGATCGACACCTTGCCGGTCTTTCGCGACACGCTGCGCCGGGCGGGTCTTGAGGACGCGGTGGTCGCGATCGTCGGGGAGTCGGCCAAAGCGGCATCGCTGATCGCCAGCCCTCTGGGCATGGTGTTCATAGACGGCGGACACGCGCTGAACACTGCCCTTTCGGACTGGCGCGCCTGGGCGGGCAAGATCGCGCCGGGCGGGGAGCTGGCGGTCCACGACGTGTTCGAACGCCCGCAGGAAGGCGGCCGTCCGCCGTGCGAGATCTACAAGATGGCCGTCGCCTCCCAGCTGTTCGCGCCTGCGCGCGAGGTGGGGGCCTTGAGGTTCCTCACGCGCCTCGGCTGAGCCTTCAGCCCGTCGTCAGCTTGTCGTCTCGGGCAGCGTCTTCAGCCAAACGGCGGCGGCCGGTGAGGCGGCGCGGACCACGTCGTCGGCGATCAGCGCCGCGCCGGCGGTCCAGGACGGGCGCTCGAGCGGCCACGGCAGGGCCTCAACATGCTGCCAGCCCATCCAGGCATCCCCGTCCGGCGCGCGCATGCGTCCAAGCGATAGGAGCGCCTTCCGCGCCAGTCCCGGCGCGCCGGCGGCGGCCAGGGCCATGGCGAGCTCGGCCGTCTCGGCCGCCGTCGTCCATGGTTCGTCGGCGACGCAGCGGCATCCGGGCTGGCCGCGCCTGACGAAGACGCGCCATGAGCGCGCCAAGCGCGTCCGCGCCGCCGCGCCGCGCACGACGCCAGCGAGCACCGGATAGTACCAGTCCATCGCGTGACCGGCGTGCGGGCTCCAGGGAACGGCCTTGCGGGAGCGCAAAGCCGCGCCGAGACGCGCGCGGGCGATCCGCCAGTCCGACACGGGCCGCCCCGTGGCCTCGAAGGCGCGGACGGCGCATTCGAGGCTCTTGTAGATCGATGCGGAGGCGGCGATCAGCGGCTCGACGTCGTCGACGCTCTCTTTGCCTTCGCATTGG
>JASFUX010000171.1:0-7339 GCA_050050115.1 Maricaulaceae bacterium
GCCTCGGTCTTCGCTTTCATGGTCATGAGCATACGGCGCACGTCCGGATGACCTATGATCGGCGCGGGATGCTCTGAACCGTCGAGCGAGCGCCCCTGACGGCGGTCGCGCGCGAACGCCAGCGCGCGCTGATAGGCGCGGTCGGCGATGCCGACGCCCTGCAGGCCCACGTAGAGCCGTGCGGAGTTCATCATCGTGAACATCATCCGCATGCCCTCGTTGGGTCCGCCGATAATTTCAGCCTGCGCGCCCTCGTCATCGCCGTAGGACATTACGCACGTCGGCGAGCCGTGAATGCCCATCTTGTGTTCGAGCCCGATGCACTTGACGTCGTTGCGCGAGCCCAAAGATCCGTCCTCGTTCAGAAGATATTTGGGCGCGAGGAACAAGGTGATGCCTTTGACGCCGTCAGGCGCGCCTTCAAGCCGGGCGAGCACCAGGTGGATCACGTTCTCGGCGCAGTCATTGTCGCCCCAGGTGATCCAGATCTTCTGACCCGAGACGCGATAGCCGCCCTCGCCGTCCTCCCACGCCTTCGAGCGCAACAGTCCCACGTCCGAGCCGGCGTGCGGCTCGGTCAGGTTCATCGCGCCGTTCCATTCCCCGGTGACGAGCTTGGGCAGATATTTCGCGCACTGCTCTTCGGTGCCGTGCGCGACCAGCGCTTCGATCGCGCCGTTGGTCAGCATCGGGGCGAGCGAGAACGCGAGGTTGGCGCTCTGCACCATCTCCATCACCGCCAGCGCGACGGCGCGCGGCAGGCCCATGCCGCCGTGCTCGACCGGCGCGGCGACGCCCTGCCAGCCGCCTTCGACGTATTGCGCATAAGCCTCCTTGAACCCGGCGGCGGTCCGCACCTCGCCGTTCTCGAGCCAGGCGCCTTCCTTGTCGCCGACTTGATTGAGCGGCGCGAGCACGTCCGCGGCCAGCCGGCCGGCCTGGTCGAGCATCGCGGCGAGCAGGTCGGGGGTGAGCTCCTCGAAATCGCCTTCGGCCTTGAGGCCGTCGACGGCGACCACCTCTTCGAGGGTGAAGGCGATGTCGCGGGTGGAGGGCGTGAACGTCATTGCAAAGAAGCCTCGAATGGCGGCGGTTCGACTCTCAACACATCGTGACGCAGATACGAGATGCGTCAGGTTGGATCGGCGGCTAGAACCGCCGAGACCCAAAGCGATGTAGCACCAAGTCGGTCGATCATGAACCATGTTCACGCCAATGCGGCGCTGCGACTTAGCCGCGCTCGTCTCGTCGCCCCGCTTCTTTGCGCCGGTCTCGCCGCCTGCGTCACGCCGCCCTCGATCGCGCCGGGCGCCGCGCCCGCGGGCGCCTACCGTCTCGATCCGGCGCACGCGAGCCTGATCTGGCGGGTCGGGCACGGCGAGGGACTGTCCTCCTACGCCGCGCGCTTCGATCGTTTCGACGCCGCGCTCGACTTCGACCCCGCCGCGCCCGAGGACGCGCGCCTCGACGTCGCGATCGAGGCCGCCTCGGTGTCGACCGGCGATCCCGACTTCGACGCCCAGATCGCCCAAGCGGTGTTCGGGGCCGAGACCTATCCGGAGATCCGCTTCGCCTCGACCGGCGTGGCCGTCACCGGCGAGGCGAGCGCGGAGGTGACCGGCGATCTGACCTTCCGCGGCGTCACCGCGCCGGTGACGCTGGACGTGACCTACAACGGCGGCGCGAACGACCCGCTCCGGCGCGCCGACGTGATCGGCTTCTCCGCGACGGGCGCCGTCGACCGCACGGCCTTCGGCGCGACGGCTTACGTCAACTTCGGCGTCGGCGCGGAGGTCGAGCTGCAGATCGAGGCGGAGTTCCTCAAGCAGTAAGCAAGGCGGCGTTTACCAGCACGACGCTCGGCGAACGAAGACGCTTGCCTTCCGCGGGCGGCTCCTTATCTCAGCAAACGAATTGCTTGAGGAAGATCCCCCATGCTCGAGCCCCGCCCTTTCGCCTCGCTCGGCCACGCCAACCATGGCTGGCTTGATGCGCGCCACCATTTCTCCTTCGCCCGTTATCACGACCCTGCCCGGATGGGCTGGGGATCGATCCGGGTGTGGAACGACGACGAGATCGCGCCGCACTCGGGCTTCGATCCGCACCCGCACCGCGACATGGAGATCATCACTTACGTCCGCCAGGGCGCGATCACGCACCAGGACAACATGGGCAACGAAGGCCGCACCGAGGCCGGCGACGTCCAGGTGATGACCGCCGGGCGCGGCGTCGTGCACGCGGAGTACAACCGCGAGAACGAGCCGACGCTGCTCTTCCAGATCTGGATCGAGACGGATGAACCGGGCGCGGACCCGGGCTGGGCGGCGGCGAAGTTCCCCAAGGCCGACCGCGCGGGAAGCTTCGTCACCCTCGCTTCGGGCGACCCGGAGGATGAAGGCGCCCTGCCGATCCGCGCCGACGCGCGGGTGCTCGGCGCGACGCTCAAGGCCGGCGACACGACGCGCTACGAGATCCGGCCCGGCCGGCACCTCTATCTCGCACTCGCCGAAGGCGCGGCGGAAGTCAACGGCGTCGCGCTCGGCGCGCGCGACGGCCTAGCGGTGAAAGATGAGAAGGCGCTCGATATCGCCGCCGAAACGGACGCCGAGATCGTGCTGGTCGACGCCCCGTAAGGCGCAAAGCCTGCGGTCGAGCGCTTCACAGCCGCCGCGGGGCTTCCTATCTCCTCCTGACGGGTCCCCTCGGATCACGCGCCAACACGTCTGTGTGACGCCTATCGCGGGCGGCGCGGCGTATGATAGGCTTTGCGCGCGAGGGACGTTTGGCGGAGGAGAGACTTATGTCCCGCACTTTGGTCGGCCTTGCCGCATTCGCGCTCGCCGCTGTCGCATCCGGCGCGGCGTCGGCGAAGTTTGAAGCCGCTTATTCCGGCGCGCCCCTGCCGGCGATCGGCACGCTCAACATCACCATGGACGAAGAGATCGTCGGCGAGGACAGGCTCGCGGCGCGTTTCCGCTTCGCCCGCACCGAAATGATCGATCCGGCCGACGCCGAGGATCTGATCGAGCGCCTGCGCGCCGAGCTTGAAGACACGCTGTCGCGCACCGGCGCCTATACGCCGATGGACGCTGCCCCGCTCGCCACGCTCAACGTGACGATCACCAAGGCGAGTTCGTCCAACCCCGGCTTCACCCGCAACGGCTTCCGCCAGAACGTCAGCGCCGCGGGCAGCACCGGCCGCGGCGGCGCGACGATCGAAGCGCAGCTGTTGCAGCCCGACGGATCGCCGATCGCGGACTTCTCGTTCGATTGGGACGAGTCCCAGTTCGATCTCCAGTTCCAGCGCTCAGCGTGGCAGGGCGCGCATCGCGCGTTCGACCGCTTCGCCCGACAGCTGGCTGAAGAGCTGGATTAGTCTGAAGCAACTTCGAGCGTGCACGTCTCATTGAGAGACGGGCGGGACACCGTGACGCTGGCGAGCGCGGGAAACCGGCTCGCCAGCCGCGCCGCCGCCCAGGCGCAGATGCGTTCGAGCGTCGGCCGCTCGAGCCCTTCGACGTCATTCAGGTAGCCGTGATCAAGCTCGGCCGCGAGCGCCTTTAGCGCGTCGCTCAGCGCGCCGAGATCGTCCACCCAACCGCGCTCGGCATCGGGAACCCCGCGCAGGCTCGCTTCGAGCCGGAACGAGTGACCGTGCAGGCGTTGATAGGCCGCCGGATCGTCCGGTCCGCCAAGACGATGCGCCGCCTCGAAGGTGACCGCCTTCGAGATCGTGGTGATCCCCGCTTTCAGGTCTTTCGAGCTCTTACTCACCGATCGTTCATTCCACTCGTTCGCCGGCCCATTCCGCCCAGCCTTTCGCCCGCAGCGCGCACGCCGGGCAGGTCCCGCAGCCATAGCCCCAGGCGTGGCGCTTGCCGCGGTCGCCGAGATAGCAGGTGTGGGTCTGTTCGAGAATGAGCTCGACCAGCCCCTCCCCGCCTAGCGCTTCGGCCAGCCCCCAGGTCTCGGCCTTGGTTAAGTGCATCAGCGGCGTATCGATCGCGATCTCGGCGTCGAGCCCGGCCGCAAGCGTCTTGCCCATCGCTTCGATCGTTTCGGCGCGACAGTCGGGGTAGCCGGAATAGTCGGTCTCGCACATCCCCCCAGCCAGCCGGCCAAGCCCGCGCCTATAGGCGTGCGCGCCGGCGACCGAGAAAAACACCAGGTTACGCCCCGGCACGAAGGTGGTCGGCAGGCCCGTCTCGGCGAAGGCGATCTCTTGGCTGGCCGTCAGCGCGCTCTCGGCCAAGGCGCCGTAGCCGGAAAGGTCGACCTGAACGTCCGGGCCGAGCTTTTCGCCCCAGGCGGGAAACGCCGCGGTCAACTGATCCCGCACGGCCTGTCTTGCGGTAAGCTCAACCGCGTGACGCTGGCCGTAGTCGAAACCGATGGTCTCCACCCGCGCGTAGCGCTCAAGCGCCCAGGCGAGGCAAGTCGCAGAGTCCTGGCCGCCGGAAAACAGGACCAGCGCCGCATTCGGATCGAGCAAGGTGTTTCGGGTCATGAGGCGCGCGTCTATAACCTTCAAAGCAGGAGGCGACCATGGGCGACACGCGTTTTATTTACACCACCTGGCCGAACCCCGAGAGCGCCGCCTCGGCCGCGCGCGAGGCCGTCGAGAAGCGGCACGCGGCCTGCGCCAACGTGCTGCCGGGCGCTTTTTCCTGCTACTGGTGGGAGGGCGAGGTGCAGTCCGAGACCGAGGTGGTGGTGATCTTCAAGACCTCCGCGTCCGCGGCGCGGGACCTGCGCGAGACGGTGATGCGCCTCCACCCCTACGATGAGCCCGCCTTCGTCGCGATCGATGTCGACGAAAGCCGATCGAGCCGGGAGTACCTCGACTGGGTCAAGCGGGTGACGAAGTAGAAGCGGCGCCCAGGCGTCACGCCACCTCGTACGCGCCCTCCACGAACCGTTCGGCGAGCACGAACTTGCGGATCTTGCCCGAGCCGGTCAGCGGCCACTCGGTCACTGCGATCCAATGCGCCGGAGTCTTCTGCGGCGACATTCGCGCCCGGCAGTGCGAGATCAGCTCCCGCTGATCAAGAGACGCGCCTTCGGCGAGGCGGACAAAACAGACGACGATCTCGCCCCACTTCTCGTCCGGCGCGCCGACCACCGCGACCTCGGCGATGGCGGGATGTTCGAGCACGACGTTCTCGATCTCGGCGGGAAACAGGTTCTCTCCGCCGCGGATGATCATCTCTTTGACGCGGCCCGTAATGCGCACGTAGCCGCGCACATCGATCGCGCCGAGATCCCCGGTGTGCAGCCAGCCTTCACTGTCGATCGTCGCCGCGGTGGCTTCGGGATTGTCGTTGTACTCGATCATCAGCGCATAGCCGCGCGCGCAAATCTCGCCGACTTCGTCGACCGGAACGACCTCGTTCGTCGACGGACTGCGAATCGAGATTTCGATCTGCGGCAGCGGCTGGCCGACGGTGTTGCAGATGTCTTCGATAGAGTCGTCAGCGCGGGTCTGGGTCAGAACGGGCGAGGTTTCAGTCTGTCCGTAGACGGTCTCGAACTGGCAACCGAACGTCGAGGTGACCCGTCGCACCAGCTCCGGCGGCACCATCGAACCGCCCGAGCACGCCATGCGCACGCTCGACGCGTCCCGCGTCCGCGCGCCCTGCGCCTCGACAAGCCCGACCAGCATGGTCGGCACGCCCATCATCATATCGACCTTCTCCGCCTCGATGATGTCAAGCATGGCGTGCGGATCGAACAGCTTGGCGATGATCATCCGGCAGCCGAACTGCACGCTGCCGAGCGTCAGGAGCGCGCAGCCGGCGGTGTGAAACAGCGGCATGAAATTCAAGATCGTGTCCGCGCCGTCGGCTCCCGCTTGGATCGCGCCGAGCCGCGTGAACACCGCGCGCGCATTGTTGGTCAGGCCGCGATGATGCAGCACCGCGCCTTTGGGAAACCCGGTGGTGCCCGAGGTGTACTGCACCTGAGCCGCATCGCCCGCTTCCACCTCAGGGAGCGCGCGGTCGGCCTGCTCGCCGGCGAACAGCGCGGCGTGATCGTCCATGTCGACCATCTCGCGGATGCCCGCGAGACCTTCGACCGCCTCGGCGGCGATCTTCGCCATCGGGTTGCCGCGGTATTCCTTGACGAAGAACAGCCCCGCCGAACGTGATTGCTCGAGCACGAAACGCAGCTCGCGCGGCTGATACGCCGGGTTGGCCGTCACCAGCGTCAGCCCGGCGAGCGCGGTCGCGTATTCGAGCATCACCCACTCAGGAATGTTCGGCGCCCAGACGGCGACGCGCTCGCCGGGCTCGTAACGCGACAGCAGCGCCCGGGCGAGACGCTCGGCGTCGGCGAGCAGCTCGGCGTAGGTCCAGCTTCGGCCGAGCGCGCCGGCCATGTCCGCTTCGACAAGCGCCGTCAGCGCGGGCGTTTTCTCCGCCTGCGCGCGCAGCACGCCGCCGACGGTCGTCTCAAGCACCAGGTCGTCGGTCTGCGCAGGAAAATACGATTCAGTCAGCGCGACGCCGTACATGCCTGCTCCTCCCATTCTTGTTTGGGAGGAGCTTAGTGCAGGCGCCGCGCGATGAGAATCGAAACCGGTCGGTCGGCGCGCCTACACCGCAGCCGCATACGGCGGCGCGGCTGCGAGGCCCAACGCTAAAAGCAGCTCACTGCGATCGGGGATTTGTCTTGGATCTGATCTTGGGGCTTACTACACGCAATAGTCGAGTTCTTAGTTGAAAGCCGCCACGCCTGACGGGGGGCTGCATGGCGACATGGTCAAGCACAAGCCGCGGAGCGCGGGGGCTCGCGGCTGGGATGATCCTCGCGGTGTCCTGGGCCTGGAGCGGCGGCGCCCAGGACGACGTCTCACAAGGCGGTGCTCCGGGCGTGCACGTGACGCCTACGCCCAATTGGGTGGCGGACGCCGCAATTCCCGAAAAGCGCGAGATGCGCCTCGCGGCTGCGTCAGACGGCGTTTACAACCTCGTATATGACACGCAGGTGCGCCGCGAGCCCGATGCAGTCGTCACCTATTCCCGCCGCGCGACGGAGATCTTTGATCGCAGCGGTCTGGAGTCCGAAGGTCGGCTCAGCTTCGGCTTCGATCCAAGCGAGGAAGAGCTGCGCGTCCACGCCGTCCGGATCATCCGCGACGGCGTCGTACACGACCGGCTCGACGATCTCCACTTCACCATCGCGCGGCGCGAGCAAGATCTCGATAACGGAATCGTTGACGGCAATCTCACTGCGTTCGCCGAAATTCCGGACGTCCGAGTGGGCGACATCGTCGAATATGAAGTAAGTTGGCGCGCATCTTCGCTCCTCTGGCCGGAAGGCGTGGCGCAAGGAACCT
>JASFUX010000172.1:0-7302 GCA_050050115.1 Maricaulaceae bacterium
CGGCGTGATGTCCGCCGGCGCCGGCGCGTCGAGGCGCAGATAGGCCCAGTCGGTCGCGTCGACCTTCGAGGAATTGAGTAGGAGGTCGTAGCTGAACCGCGGCGAGATCAGATAGGCTGAAACATCGGCTTCGAAGAGACCGCTTCCGCGCCCGACTGCCGTGCGGAAGATCCCGTCGGTCTGGATGTCGCCGTCCTCGGTGTAGACGCAGTGAGCCGCCGTCAGCACAACATCGGGCGCGACCAGGGAGCCGGTGCAGCCCGAGCCATCCGCATACGACAGTGCGCCGATCGCGTTCCAGGGATAGACCGTGGTGTCGAGCAGCTGCCGGTCGTCTTGCCCGCCGAAGGCGTCGATGATGGTGAGCGGGCGCTTGGTTCCGAAGCAGTCAGTGCGGTCGGTGCGCGGCGCACAGCGGGCCGGACCGTTGCGCAGGCGCGTGCCGCGTTCTTCGCACACGCCGTTGAAGGCGCTCGCGCAGGTGTCGGTGTGAAATCTCAGATGCGCGACCTCTGCGCAGTCGCTCATGTCCGAGCCCTGCACGCACACGCCGACGCCGAAACCCGGCTCGTCGCATTCGCCGTCGCGCGCCCAGCGGCAGTCGTCGGCTTCGCCCTCGCGCAGATAGCGGCAGTCCGAGTAGTCCGTGCCGACCGCGCAGGCGCCGGTGCCGACGCCGGGTTCGTCGCATTCAAGGTCGTTGGCCCAGCGGCAGCTGTCTTCGCCCAGCTCGGGCGGGACGCTGATCGGCGCCGCGCCGGGTTTGGACGGACGCGCTTGGGCGAGGAAGGCCTCGATCTCCTCGACGCTGAGCCGCCGCTCCTGCGCCGCGGCGGGCAGGGCGAGCAGGCTCGCGGCCAGAGCGGCGATGAGAACGAGAACGCGCAGGATCATGCCCGCATGCTAAGCGGCCGATCAGGGCGCGACTAGGGCGGGGCGCCGTCCGCGCGCAGAGGCTAGGGACCCTTGCCGCCCGCGACGGTCGTTCCGATCACGCCGTCGACGAAGTCGGCGAAGTAGGGCGAAAACGCGGTCGCGTGCACGGCGATGTTGACCGGCGGGCCTGCGGGCTGGTCGCGGAAGTTCGAATCCACGCCGACGATCCGATAGACCCCGTCCTCCTCGACCATGATCGGCGAGCCGGAGTCTCCGCGAGTGGAATCGCACCGGTGCTCGAAGGTGTTTCCGATCAAGATCGCGACCAGCTCGCAATCGAGATGGCCCGAGAGGTGGTCGCCGGTGTCCCAGCTGTAGCCGGCCTGGTTCAACGTGACCGCGTCGCCCTCGACGAGCTCGGTGATCTCGAGCGCGCCGATTTCATCTCCGAGCGGACGATCGATCCGCAGCAAAGCCCAGTCGGAGCCGTCGACTTTGTTGGAGTTGTTGAATGTCTCCGGCACATACTGCGGCGCGACGAAGACGCCCGTGACCCGCGCCGAGCGCCCGCCGCCGAAGCGCTCAAAGCCGGTGCGGAACATGCCGGCGGGGGCGAGCCGGTCGTCGTCGTCATGCACGCAATGTGCGGCCGTCAGGATGACGTCGGCGGCGACCAGGGTCGCGGTGCATTCGCTCTGGTCTGAAAACTCCACCGTGCCGACCAGGTCCCAGGGGTAGACGTCGGTGTGCAGGATCTGGCGATCGTCATAGCCCTGGAAGTGATCGTTGATCGTCATCGGCCGCTCGCGGCCGTAGCAGTCGGCGCGATCGGTGCGGCCGTCGCAGCGCGCCGGCGCATTGCGGAGCGGGGAGTCCCGATCCTCGCACTGGCCGTTGAAGGCGGTCTCGCAGGAGTCGGTCTGGAACCGCAGGTGCACGATCCCCGCGCAGTCGGTGCTGTCGGTGCCTTGCGTGCAGACGCCGGTCCCCAGGCCCGGCTCGTCGCATTCCCCGTCGCGCGCCCAGCGGCAGGTGTCGGTCTCGCCTTCGCGCAGGTAGCGGCAGTCCGAATAGTCCGTGCCCATCGTGCAGGCGCCGGTGCCGATGTCGGGATCGTCGCACTCCATGTCGTTGGCCCAGCGGCAGGAGTCGTTGCCGCTCGCGACCGACACGCCGGGCTTTTCCATCCGCGACTGTTTGAGGAAGGCGGTGAGCTCCTCGACGGTGAGGCGTCGTTCAGGCGCGGCGTCTTGGGCGAGCGCAGGCGCCGCGGCGAGGGCGAGAGCAAACGCACAGGCGATTAGTCGAGAATACATGGGGCAAACGAGGAACTACTGAACGGAGGGACCGAGGAAGTGTAGGGCGCATCGCCGCAAAAGCGAAATGCGTCCTACAGAATAAACCGGCTCAAATCGGCGTTCTTCGCCAATTCCCCAACCTTGGCGCGCACATAGTCCCCGTCCACGGTCAGCGTTTCGCCGTCGCGGTCCGAGGCGGTGAACGAGACCTCCTCGAGCAGCTTCTCCATCACCGTCTGCAGCCGCCGCGCGCCGATGTTCTCCACACTCGCGTTGACGTCCTCGGCGATCGAGGCGATCGCAGCCACCCCATCCTCGGTGATGTCGAGCGTCAGACCCTCGGTGGCCATCAGCGCGACGTACTGGGTGACGAGGCTCGCCTCTGGCTCGACCAGGATGCGGCGGAAATCGTCTTCGGTCAGCGCCGACAGCTCGACCCGGATCGGCAGCCGGCCCTGCAGCTCGGGCAACAGGTCCGAGGGCTTGGCGACATGGAAGGCGCCCGAGGCGATGAAGAGGACGTGGTCGGTCTTCACCGGCCCGTACTTGGTCGACACCGTCGTGCCCTCGATCAGGGGGAGGAGGTCGCGCTGCACGCCCTCGCGGGACACATCGCCGCCGGCGCGTTCGGACCGCGCGGTGATCTTGTCGATCTCGTCGAGGAAGACGATGCCGTCGTTCTCGGCAGACGATTTTGCTTCAGCGATGATGGCGTCTTCGTCGAGAAGCTTGTCGCTCTCCTCGGCGATCAGCGGCTCATAGGCTTCCTTCACCGTGGTGCGTCGGCGCTTGGGTCGGCCGCCGAAGCCCTTGCCGAACAGCTCGGAGAGATTGAGCACGCCCATGCCGCCGCCGGGCATGCCGGGGATCTCGAGACCCTGAAGCGGGGAGGAGTGCTCGAGCACGTCGATTTCGATCTCCTTGTCGTCGAGTTCGTTGCCCCTGAGCTTGGCGCGGAAAGAGTCCCGCGTCGCCGGCTGTGCGCCCGGACCCGTGAGCGCGTCGAGCACCCGCTCCTCGGCCGCCTTGTGCGCCTGGACGCGCACGTCCTCGCGCCGCGCCTCGCGCACCTGGCCGATCGCGGTCTCGACGAGATCGCGCATGATCTGATCGACGTCGCGGCCGACGTAGCCGACCTCGGTGAACTTGGTCGCCTCGACCTTGAGGAACGGCGCATTGGCGAGCTTGGCCAGCCGGCGGGCGATCTCGGTCTTGCCGACGCCCGTCGGCCCGATCATCAGGATGTTCTTCGGCGTGACCTCGTCCTGGAGCGCGTCCGGCAGCCGGCGGCGGCGCCAGCGGTTGCGCAAGGCGATCGCGACGGCGCGCTTGGCGTCGTCCTGGCCGATGATGTGGCGGTCGAGCTCGGAGACGATTTCGCGCGGAGAGAAGTCGGCCATGTGCCTCTTTGATCCTGCCCAGTCCTAAGTGAGATGATGCGGCGGACCCAAGGATGTAGACTCTGCGCCGCGCCTTGCCCAGTGCGGCGTTGAAACGGCGGCGAAGAGAGGCAGACATGACCCGTCCGCGATTCCACCTCGCATTCCCGGTCCGAGACCTCGAAGCCGCGCGCAGCTTTTATGTCGGCGTCCTAGGCGCGGGGACAGGCCGGGAGAGCGCGGACTGGGTCGATTTTGATCTTTATGGTCACCAGATCGTTGCTCATCTTGCTCCGGAGGAATGCGCGCCCGCTCCGACGAACGCGGTCGACGGCAAGGCCGTCCCGGTGCGCCATTTCGGTGTGCTGCTCGACTGGGCCGAGTGGGAGGCGCTCGCCGCGCGGCTTGAAGAGGCCGGCGCGGACTTCCTGATCGAGCCCTACGTGCGCTTCGCCGGCCAAGCGGGCGAGCAGGGGACCTTCTTCGTCCGCGACCCCTCGGGCAACGCGCTCGAGTTCAAGTCGTTCAAGGACGATGCGATGGTGTTTGCGAAGGATCTCTAGCCGCCTACGGTCTCCACCGTGAGATTGTCGTTCGTATAGACGCAAATCTCCGCGGCGATCGCCATCGCCTTGCGGGCGATGGTTTCGGCGTCATCCTCTACTTCGTAGAAAGCGCGCGCCGCGGCGAGGGCGTAAGGCCCGCCCGAGCCGACTGCGACCACGTCGTGGTCGGGCTCAAGCACGTCGCCCGCGCCGGTGAGCACGAAGGTCGCCTCCTTGTCGGCGACGATCAGCATGGCTTCGAGGCGTCTTAAAGCGCGGTCGGTGCGCCAGTCCTTGGCCAGCTCGACGCAGGCGCGGGCGAGCTGACCGGGATGCTGCTCGAGCTTGATCTCCAGCCGTTCGAACAAGGCCATGGCGTCGGCGGTCGCCCCGGCGAAGCCGACGAGCACGTCGCCCTTGCCGGCGCGGCGGACCTTCTTGGCGCCGCCCTTCATGATCGTCTGGCCGAAGCTGACCTGCCCGTCGCCGGCGACGACCGCGCGGCCGTTCTTGCGCACGGCGAGGATGGTCGTGCCGTGCCAGGCGGGGGAGGCGGAGGCGTTGGGATCGCTCATGGCCGCCTGTGTGGCCCGAGCGGGCGGGCGGATCAAGCGTCAGGCGCCTAGGCTGTCCTAAGCGCTTTGGGCCGACGGCGCCGTTGAATCCTGGTCGGCGGCGTCACGGCGGCTCGACAGCAGGCGGGCGAGGAAGTCGGCCTCGGGCGCGGGCTTGCCGAAGTACCAGCCCTGCACCGTGGTGCAGTTATTGAGCCGCAGGAAGGCGAACTGGGTCGGCGTTTCGACGCCCTCGGCGACCGTGTCGTAGCCGAGCGCCCGGGCCATCGCCAGAATGGTCTCGACCACGACGCGCGCCGAGGTGTCGGTCTCCATCTGGCGCACGAACGACTGGTCGATCTTGAAGGTGTCAAACGGCATCCGGGTCAGCGAGGCGAGACTCGAATGGCCGGTGCCGAAGTCGTCGATGGCGAAGCGGACGCCGGTCTTGCGCAGCGGCTCAACCAGCTTGGTGACCTCGTCCGGATTGCGCATCGCCACGGTTTCGGTCAGCTCGAGCTCGAGCAGCTCGGGTGGAAGACCGGTGTTCTTCAGGACCTGAAGGACGCGCGCAGGAAAGCCGCCCATCTCGAACTGAATCGCCGAGACGTTGACGGCGACCGGGCACCGCGCGCCGCGCTTCATCCAGCGCACGCCCGCCGAGCAGGCTTCCTCGAGCACCCAGTCGCCGATCGGCGCGATCAAGCCGCAGTCTTCGGCGGCGGGAATGAAAGCGCCGGGGCCGACGAGCTTGCCCGCGCGCCGCCAGCGCACGAGCGCTTCGCAGCCCGACACCTCGCCCGTGCGCGCGCTGACCTTGGGCTGATAGTGCAGCTCGAACTCGCGGTTGGTGATTGCGGTGCGAAGCTCGTTCTCGAGCGTGATCTTGGCGACCGCGCGCTGGGTCATCTCGGGCTCGAAGAAGCGATAGCCGTTGCCGCCGCTCGCCTTGACCGCGTCGAGCGCGAGGTTGGCGAGGCGCAGCAGTTCTTCGATCTCGCGGCCGTCGTTGGGTGCGCGCGCGATGCCGATCGAAGCCGACATCAGCGCTTCGCTTTCGTTCAAGGCGAAGGGCTCGCGCAAGGCGCCGAGCAGCTCTTCGGCGGCTTCCTTGGCGGCGCGGGTCGGGGAGGGACCGCAGATCAGGACGGCGTACTCGTCGCCCGAGAGGCGCGCGAGCAGCGGCGGGGGCGCGTCGGGGTGACGGAACTGCTCGGCCATGCGCTTGACCGCGGCCTGCATCCGGCGCGCGGCGGCGGCGAGCAGCTGGTCGCCCTCGCGGTTGCCGTAGATGTCGTTCAAGCGCTTGAACTTATCGAGGTCGATCAGAAGCGCCGCCGACGGCAGGTCCGAACGCGTCAGCAGGCGGCGGGCGTGCTCGTAGAAGCCGGTCTTGTTGGGCAGCCGCGTCAGCTCGTCGACGAAGGCGAGCTGACGGATCCGCGCGATGGATTCGCGGACTTGGCGCGACATGTCGTTGAGTGATTCACCTAGGACCTGCAGTTCGTCACGCGACTTGATGTTGAGCTCGAAGTCGAAATCGCGGCGAGCGATCTTTTCTGCGACGGTCGTCAGTTGACGGATCGGACGCAGGATAAAGGCGATCGCCAGACCCGTGATCGGGGCGATTATGCCGAAAGCGACCAGCCCAAGAGCGACGGTGCGTTCGGTAATCTCTCCGACGACCTGTTGGCCGTTGCGCGCCAAACCGATGCGCAGAACGGCGATGATCCGGCCGTCGGCATAGATCGGTTCGGCGATATGATAGCTTGTGGAGGTCAGTTCCTCGGCGCGCACGCCCTCGGCCCAGGCGCGCGCCGCGAGCGCGTCGACGCCTTCAAGGCCTATCGCCCCTTCGGTCGACGAGCCGTCGCTGGCGCGCCAGGCGACGGGGCGGCCGTTCGCGCTGATGATCGCGGCGTAGTGAACCGAGTCGAACGCCGTCAGAGCTTCGACCAAGGTCTCAAGATACGGTCGGTCGTCGATCCGTGGGCCGGCGACCTCGCTAACCGTCTTTACCGTGGAGTTGATGCGCTCTAGCGATTCTTCGACGCGCTGGCGCACGTCGGCGCGCAGCTCCAATATGGCGAGGGTCGCGATGCTCGCCCCGAGCACCACGCACAAGATCGCAACCGCCTTCGTGGCGATGGAGATGCGGACCGTTCTGGCCGACATGCCTCACCATTCTTTCGGGACTTGCGGCGATGCCGGGGTCCCCGTCTCGTCGTCTTTCCGCGTTGACGTTTCAAATACCATGGAAGCGATTTATCACGCGTAAAGGGATCGGCCCCCTCAAGGTTAATCCGCATTCATACTTTCGCCGGCAAGGAGCGCCCCATGCCTAAGATCGACATCGCCGCCGTTCAAGAGAAATCCGGCTCGCGCTACCCCGCGCCCTACGACGGGCCGTGCAATGCGCGGCGCTGGCGGGGCCTCGGCGAGGTGGCCGGGCTGACCCAGTTCGGGGTCAATCTGATGACGCTCGATCCCGGCGTCTGGTCGTCCCAGCGTCATTGGCACAGCCATGAGGACGAGTTTCTCTGCGTGCTCGAAGGCGCCCCGACAATGGTCACCGACGCGGGCGAGGAGGTGCTCGGCCCGGGCGACTGCGCGGCGTTTCCAGCCGGCGACAAGGACGGCCACCACCTCG
>JASFUX010000173.1:0-7295 GCA_050050115.1 Maricaulaceae bacterium
CGACTTTATCGAAAAGCCGTTTGACGACGAGGTGATCATCGCCTGCGTGCAGGAAGCCCTTGAGCGCGGCGAGAAGATGCACGCCGAGGCGGCGTCGGTCGACGCCATCAACGCGAACCTGGGTCGGCTGACGGAGCGGGAGCGCGAGGTGTTGCTCGAGGTTGCGCTGGGGCGCCCGAACAAGGTGATCGCACACAACCTCGGCATTAGCCCGCGCACGGTCGAGATCCATCGTGCACGCGTGATCGAGAAGATGCAGGCGCGGAATCTCTCCCACCTCGTGCGCATGGCGATTGCCGTCGGGATCGTCGGAGCGGATTGAGAACGCCGTACGGATGTCTGCGTATTTCCGCCCAACGAGCGCATCTTCATAGTTGAGCAGACATGAGGCTGGCTCGCCGGATCGAGGACGCGCGGAGCCGTTCAGGATAACCAAGATCGCTCGGCTATGGCTAAAATCATTGCTGTCGTGGATGACGACGAGCCGGTCCGGGACTCGCTTGAAGCGCTGCTCTCGTCGGTAGGCCACAAGGTGGAGCGCCACGCTTCGGGCGTCGCATTTCTCGCGCGCGATCCGGGCGCGCCGCTGGACGCGGTTTTGCTGGATCAACATATGAAAGGCGTGAACGGCGTCGAGGTCGCCGAGCGTCTCGCCCAAGCGCCGAAACCGGTTCCGGTCGTGCTCATGAGCGGCGATCTTTCGAATGCCTGCGCCGAGCGTGCGCGACGAGCCGGCGTGCGCGCTATTTTAAGAAAGCCGTTTGCGGACGACGTACTGCTCGCAGCGATCGAGCGCGCCCTCGGATAGACGGCTGCCTGACACCCGCTTTCCGCTGGCGATTGGCTATGCCGCTTGTGCGTTGGCGGCGGCGGGCGCGTGTTCACGCGTGCGTTCCGGAAACGCCAGGCTGTAAAGCACCGGAACCACGCCCAGCGTCAGCACCGTGCCGACGGCGAGGCCGAAGGCGATGACGTTGGCCATGCCGTACCAGAGCGCGCCGCCGAACGCGATCAGCGGGGCGAGGCCGAGCACGGTCGTCACCGTCGTCATCACAATGGGACGCAAGCGCGCCGTCGCCGCGTCGACGATGGCGTCCGCGACGGACTTGCCTTGAGCGCGCTCTTCATCGATGCGGTCGATCAAGACGATGCCGTTGTTGATGATGATCCCGGCGAGGCTGAAGAGGCCCAGGATCGCCATGAAGCCGAACGTCGCGTTCATCAGGATCAGTCCCGCGACCGCGCCGATGAACGACAGCGGGATTGTCAGGATGATGATCAGAGGACGCCTGATTGAGTTGAACTGCCAGATCAGCAGAAGCACGATTGCGGCGAAGCAGTAGGGCATGGTGGCGAAAAGGTTTGCCTGAGCTTCAGCCGAGTTTTCGATCTCGCCGCCCCAGGCCCAGTCGTGTCCGGGCCGCAGATCAAGCGCAGCGAGCGTCGGTTCGATCAGTGCGGCGAGTTCGCCGGCCTTCAGAGTCGGATGCGTGCCGCGGATGGTCACCGTGCGCACCTGATCGAGCCGCTTGATGCGGCCGAACTGGAACTCCGGCGTGATCGTCGCGATCTGCGCCAGCGGCACGCTCAAGTCGCGCGAGGCGGAATAGACCTCGATGAAGGGCAACTCTGAGAGATTGTCGCGCTCCGCGTCCGAGCCCCGCAGCGTGATCGGAATGACGTCGTCGCCTTCGCGGTACTCCGAAACGTCGGTCCCGCTCAGGAACGTCGATAGCGATCCGGCGATTTCCTGGCTGGTCACGCCGGCGCGGCGCGCCCGCGCCTGATCGACCTCGACGCGGGCTTTTAGAACCTTGTTCTCCCAGTCATTCTCGACGTTGAGAGCGCCCGGGACGTTGCGGAAAGCCGCCTCGACTAGCCGCGCGTTTTCGTAGAGGTGCTCGGCGTCAGGCCCGAACAGGCGGACCTCGACGAGGCCGGACTCGGATGGTCCCAGCCACATCGGCTTCACCCGGCCGCGCGCCTCGGGGTAGGCCTCGGCGATGAACGTCCGCGTCCGCGCCACGGCGGCTTCGACGTCGCGCGCGGAGTTCGTATTGGCGACGATGAAGCCGACGTGCGGATCGGGATCGAGTGGAGACAGCGAAAGGAAAAACCGCGGACCGCCGGAGCCGACATAGCCGACGTTGGACGCGATGTCCGGGTTGGCCTCGTCGTCGGCGAGCCAGTTCGAGACGCCGGTGACCACGCGCTGGGTCTCCGTCACAGCTGTGCCGGCGGGCAGATCGATGTAGATCAGATACTGGTTTCGGTCCGAACCTGGAAAGAATTCTTTCGGCACGCCCTGGAACACCAAGCCGGCGCCTAAGAGCCCCAAGACCATGGCGGCCAGGAACGGAATCCGGAAACGGAGGATCGTGCGCAGGAGACCGCGATAGAACTGATATGCAGCGCCGGAGTAGGCGTCTTCCTCGCGGGGCGCCGCGCCGGCCGTCGCGGTTTTGCCTTTGAGGAACCACAGACACATCGCTGGCGTCACGGTCATCGCCAGGAACCATGAGCCCAAGAGCACGATGATGATCACCTGGCTCAAAGAGCGCGTGTACTCACCGGCCGAGCCGACGGAGAGATACATCGGCAGAAAAGCGAGGATGGTCGTCAGCGACGAGGTGAGCAGCGGGATCGCGAGGCTGCGCCCCGAAGCGACCGCGGCGTCGAAACGCGCCGCGCCGGCTTCGATGCGTCGGCGGATGTCCTCGGCGACGACGATGCCGTTGTCGACCAAGAGGCCCAGGGCGATGATCATCGCCGCGATGGAGACCCGCTGGAACTCGATGCCCAGCATCCGCATCACCACGATCGCCAGCAGCATCGACAGCGGCACGATTGCGCCGACGATGAGGCCCGTGCGCGGGCCAAGAAACACCATGACCACGATCAGCACGATGACGAGCGTCTGATAGACGTTGTTCACCGCGCTCGCGACGGCGGCTTCAACGAGTTCGGGCTGGAACGTGGCGTACTCGAGCACGAGGCCGATCGGCAGGGTGTTCTCGATCTCGGCAAGGCGCGCGGTCAACCGTTCGCCGAACTCGACCGAGTTGACGCCGTCGGCGATCGACACGGAGAGAATGAGCGCTTGTCGACCGTTGAAGAACACCGGCTGGTCGGGTGGATCGACGGTGTCGCGCCGGATCGTGGCGATGTCGGCGAGGCTGGCGATCTCACCGGTCGCGGGCACGGTAAAGATCACGTCGCGAATATCGCCAAGCGACTCGAAGTTGCCGGTGGGTTCGATCACGACGTTGACGCCTGAGGCGTTGATCACGCCACCCGGTGAAATAATGTTCTGGTTCTCCAGCGTATCGACGATCACCGCCGGGCTGACGCCGTACTCGGCGAGGCGCGCGTTCGAGATCTCGAGATAAACCCGCTCTTCCTGCGCGCCGTAGATCTCGATCTTCGAGACGCCGTCGAGCGACTGAAGCCGCTCTTTGACGCTGTCGGCGGCGTCCTCCATTTCCTTGAGCGTAAAGCCGTCCGACCACAGCGCGATCGTCGCGACGGCGGTGAGTCCGACTTCATCGTCGACGTTAGGGCCAATCGTTCCCGATGGCAGGTCGCGCGCAGCGTCCGACATCTTGTTGCGCAGATCGGTCCAGACGCTTTCGAGATCGGTCACCTCGTCGCGTATCGAGACATGCAGCACGGATACGCCGGTCTTGGAGTCCGAGCGGATCTCGGACACCTCGGGGATTTCGCGCACCGCTTCTTCGAGCGGCCGGGTGATGAGATCCTCGACTCGCTCCGGCGACATCCCGGGAAACGCCGCGGTGACGACCGCCTCGCGGATGGTGATCGAGGGGTCTTCGCGCTGGGGGTAGTCGAGGTAGGTCGAAACGCCGAGCGTGACGAGGCCGAGAATGAAGACGAGCGTCAGGCGCGAGTTCTTGAGCGCAAACTTTGTCAGGACGTCCATCGGTCACTCCCCCGCGATCTGATCGGGAAGGCGCACCGCCTGGCCGTCCATGAGGAACGACACGCCCGCCGCGGCGAGAACGTCGCCAGGCGCGAGCCCTTCGGAGATCACGACAAGGTTGTCGCGCGCGCCGACGCCGACGACCCGCGCCCGGCGGACGACGCCCGCGTCGGCGTCGTACTTGAAGACGAAGCCCGTGTTCGGCGCGTCGCCTGGCGCAATCGCCGCAAGTGGAATCAGATAGCCGCCCTCGGCGCCGGGTCCGCCGCGCATCTGCAGCGTCACCTCGGCGGTCATGCCCGGACGCAGCGACGCCGGCGCGTCGAAAAGCGCAGCGCGAACCGGATAGCTCGCGCCCTCGCGACCGGCGATTCCGACTTCGGTGACGCGCGCGGGAAGCTCGGCGTCGAGCGATCCGACACGCGCTGACGCGCTCTGTCCGACCGTGACGTAGGCGACGGACGTTTCGGGTACGGAGAACGCAGCCTGCAAGGCGCCGTCGGCAATGATCTCGAAAAGGGGTTGGCCTGCGGAAACGTCCTGAAACGGCTCGACGCTGCGGCTGGAGATCACGCCGTCGAAAGGCGCGCGGATTTCGGTGTTCACGAGGTTACGGCGCGCAAGGCCGAGGCGGGAGCGCGCATATTCCACGCTCGACATTGCGGCCGCGTAAGCCGCCTCATGCTGTTCGATCGCGGCGTCGGACGTCCAGCCGCGCGCATGCAGCGTGCGTTGACGTTCGACCTCGGAGGCCTTGGCGTCGAGATCAGCTTGCGCGCGCTCAAGCTCGGCTTCCGCGCCTTGGACGTCCAGCTCATAGGGCGCCGCATCCAGACTGGCGATCACGTCGCCGAGCGACACGGCTTGACCTGTCGTGACATTGACCTCCGCGACGTTGCCGCCGATCTGGAACGAGAGGGCGGCGGAGTCGGCCGCCTCGACGATCGCCGAGAACGACCGCATCTGCGCGTCGACCAGGTCTGTCACAGTGAAGGCTTTGATCGGCCGCGGTTCGGTTTGCGAGACCGGCTGCTCCTCCGAGCAAGCGGACAAGGCGAAGGCGCCGGCGAAGGCGGCGAGAAGGGCGCGGGTCATCGTCTTTGTCCTTTCAGGAATTGAGCGGCCGAGACGGAGCGTCGGCGGCGGTCGATCCGCAGATGGCCGACAGAGCGTGGGCGTTGAATGCGATCCGGAACTGCAACGCAGCCAACTCGATCAGGGAAACACTTCGGTCGCGTACGTGCGCGGCGCGGAACGACGGACGCCGGCGCATGCGCGAAAAGTATGCGCGCACGCGAGGGAGCCGCTCATTTTCAAACAACTCTTGAAGTCCGAGGGATCTCAATCGCGCAAGCATCGCCGTCCAGATCGCGTCTGCGACGGTCCAGCCTACACCATTGGCGAAGCCGCCGTCCGAGAGGCGTTCGTCGAATTGCTCAACCAGCGCCTCAATGCGACGCAGTTGGGCTTCGATGCCCGCAACGTCCGTCTGTGGCGCGCGCTTGCCGCCGCGGCGCAGGCCAATCTCAATCTCCCAGTCCGGGAACGCTTCGAGCAAATCCGCCCCGGCGCCGGACGTCAGACCGAGACAATCGAGGATTTCGGCGACACCGACCGCCACAGCATCTCCCGTCAGCATCATCGGCAGGTCTGCGTCGGGACGGAGGGCGTGCAAGCGGGCCTGGGTCGAGAGCCGGGGATACGCCACAGCGGCCAGCAACGCCCGATGCTCGATGGCCTTCTCGGCGAGGACGAGCCGAACGGCATGCGAGTCGAGCCCGAGCGCGCTGTGAATGAGTATCGGCGTGTTCATCGGCGTTCTTTCTGCGGGCGAGGCGGGGGGGGGGCGGGGGGGGGCGGGCGCCGCCCTTTGGTGTCCGCCGGAGAGGGGAAGCCCGGCGGAGCGGGTGTCAGGATGCGAAGACGTCGTCGAACTCGCACGGCGCATCGCGCCAAGTTGCGGCGAGTGCGGCGGATTCGGTCAGCTCCTCTGCGCTCATGTCCCCACGGACCATCTCAGCGCGATCGGCTGCGTCCTCGTGACCTTGAGCGGCGGCGAGTTCGAGCCACATCAGCGACAGCGGCGTGTCGCGTTGGGCCGTCGCCATGCGGATCAGTTTTTGGCCGGGAGCCATCGTGCGTGAGACATCGCCGTCGTAGATCCGGCCAAGCTCATACTGCGCTTCTGCAAAGTCCTGATGGGCGGCCTCGCAGAACCATTCGGTCGCGCGTTGGGTGTCGAAACCGGGCCCCATGCAGCACCAGGACTTGCCCAGATCGGTTTGCGCGACCGGATCGCCGGCGGAGGCGGCGGGGAAGAGACCTTCGCGCTGCGATCCTTTCGCGGCGAGGGTGGCGCCGCTAACCGTGGCTCCAACGCAGGCGGTGAGCGACATCGAAGCGGCGGCGACGGCGGCGAGGGCGAGTTTGCGATAGAACATGACGAGTTCCTTTGTGTTCAGGTCGAGTTCGGGGTTCAGGGCTGGGAAGCGGCCGTCGGGAAGCTCTCGAATATCTCGTTGATCGCCTCGGTGATCGCTGCTTCAAGGTTTCCGTTGGGGTAGCGGTAGATCTCGTCTTGGGCCCAGCCGCGCCAGACCGGCGCGCCGGTTTTCCCGTCGAACACGTCGACGACGAGCGAGCCCTCGACGAACTCCGTCTCAGTGACCTCGATCTCGCGAATCCGGCCGAAGCGACCGGTGTAGATGTCGGCGTAGGTGTCGACGCCTGGCTCGGCGCCGATCGAGTAAGCGATCACCAGGTCGGCGACCTGATCCTCTGCGGCGACATCCAGGCTGCGCTCACTCAGCTCGGCTTCGATGTTGCTGCGGATCAGCGCGTCCGTGGCTGCGGCCGGGAAACGCGGATACCGCGGATCGGTTTCGATGAATGCGCCGTCAGTCAGAAAGACGTAGCTGTCGGCGCTCGCAGCGCTCGAAGCGTTGAGCGTCAAGCTGTCGGCGTCGATCGTGGTTGTGCAGGCCGCCAGAGCTGCGGCACCGGCGGCGAGGGCGGCGGAAAGTGTGGTGGTTCTAGACATGGTCGTCGGCTCCACATGCTGGGCGAAGCGCCTGTGCGCCCCGCGGCGATGCGAGCGACGATCTGGAAGAGAACTGGCGTCGGCAAACGCGATTGCGCGAGCGGCGCCCAATCGTTCACGGGCCGAACCCCGTGAAACTCAAGGCGCAATTCGTGATGCACGAATGGGCGCTGTATTGGCGCGAGCCTTGGCTGCGCCCAGCACGTCTGCAGTCAGCACAGAGCGGTTTTTCCGCCTGAAACGCTCTGCCGCAATTGGTGGGCTATCGCCGCGAATGAACGCTTTGGGTCAAAAGAGGTCTTTCGCAATGGTTCA
>JASFUX010000174.1:0-7249 GCA_050050115.1 Maricaulaceae bacterium
ATTTTGCGCGGCCCCGTCCGCATCGGCGTCGACAAGCGCCAAACAGGCCCCGGTGATGCCCGCCCGTTGGAGCAAATCTGGGAACTGCGGCGCACAACGTGAAACAATGCGTGGGCCTTGCGAAAAGGGGATCGGATCGATCAAGGGTGGCATATACTCCTCGGTGCATTGAGGAGCTGCTTCGACTTCAGCGAACGCTTCGCCAAATGGTGGAGGCTGATCGAATACGGCAACGTTGCTGTAGGACACGCACCCGGTCGCCATCCCCGCGGCAAGTATCGTTAGAGCACCCCTCACTTCTTCCCCCGCGGCATGCCGATCGGCAGGCCGTCCGAGCCTAAGGGGCCGCCCAGGAACGGCGGTTCTTCATCGCCGGCCGCTCCAGGCAAACCAGGCAATCCGCCCGCACTTTGCGCCTTCTTGCCCAGCGCAGCGAGCGCGGCCGGGTCGGGTCCGCTTCCCCCAAAACCACCTGGGCCGCCGCCCATGCCACCCATCAGCGACTTCATCCCGCCCTTGCCGAGCTTCTTCATCATGTCCGCCATCTGACGATAGGTTTTGAGAAGCTTGTTGACCTCCGGCACCTGCGTGCCCGAGCCCGCGGCGATGCGGCGCTTGCGCGAGGACTTGATGATGTCGGGCTTGGCGCGCTCCTTCGGCGTCATCGACAAGATGATCGCCTCCTGCCGCTTGATCACGCCGTCGTCCATGTTCATCGCGGCCATGGCGTTCTTCGCCTTGCCGACGCCGGGCAGCATGCCGAGCACGCCGCCGAGCCCGCCCATGCGCTGCAGCGCGCGCAGCTGCTCGGCGAAGTCGTTCAAGTCGAACTGGCCCTTGGCCATCCGCTTGGCGAGCTTTTCAGCTTTTTCCTGATCGACTTCCTCGGCCGCCTTTTCGACGAGCGAGACGACGTCGCCCTGGCCGAGGATGCGGCCGGCGAGCCGGCGCGGATCGAACACGTCGAGGCCATCCAGCTTTTCACCCACGCCCAAGAACTTGATCGGCAAGCCGGTGACCGCGCGCATCGACAGCGCCGCCCCGCCCCGGCCGTCGCCGTCCACACGGGTGAGCACGAGACCGGTCAGCGGCAGGCGTTCGTGGAAGCGTCTGGCGGTCTCGACCGCGTCCTGGCCGGTCAGCGCGTCGGCGACGAGCAGCGTCTCGTCCGGGTTGGCGATGTCGGCGATGGCCTTGGCCTCGGTCATCAGCTCTTCATCGATCGAGGTGCGGCCTGCGGTGTCGAGGATGAGGACGTCCTGACCGCCGAGCTTGGCCGCCTGCATCGCGCGCTTGGCGATGTCGGTCGCGGTTTGTCCGGCCACGATCGGCAGGAAGTCGACCTCGGCCTGACCGGCGAGAACCTGCAGCTGCTCCATCGCTGCGGGACGGCGGGTGTCGAGCGAGGCGAGCATCACTCGCTTCTTCTGCTTCTTCAGTCGGACCGCGAGCTTGCCGGCCGTGGTGGTCTTGCCCGAGCCCTGAAGGCCGGCCATCAGGATCACCGCCGGCGGCGTGACCTCGACGTTGAGACTCGCCGGCTCGGCGTCGGCGGAACCGCCCAGAACCTCGACCAGCGCGTCGTGGACGATCTTGACGACCTGTTGACCCGGCGTGACCGAGCGGATGACCTTCTCGCCGACCGCCTCGGCGCGGACCTTCTCGATGAAGTCCTTGACCACCGGCAGCGCGACGTCGGCTTCAAGGAGGGCGACGCGCACCTCTCTTAAGGCCGCTTCGACATCCTTCTCCGAGAGCGCGCCGCGCCCAGTGAGGCCGTCCAAGACGCCCGAGAGCCGATCTGTCAGCGCGTCAAACATGCAGGTCCTTCATATCCAACTCGTCTCCCAAACACCCAAACGGCAAGCGCCCCGCTGAGCGAAGCTTCGCCGAGCGGGGGATCTCGCCCGCCTCGTCCGGCCTGAAGTCGGCGCCGGGGTCGTGCGGGTCAAGACGCGCGTGCGCGCGTGGGAGACGGGCGGCTTATGGGGGAACGGCGGGAGAACGTCAAGGCGGGCGGATCGCCGGCGCAGGTTACTTCGAGGTCTTGGACTTTGCTTTCTTCTTCGACTTGGGCGTCTTCGGCTTGGGCGCGGGCAGCGCGCGTTCGGTCTCGGTGATCAGCCCGGAAAGCCAGTCCCTGTCCTCGATCCGGTCTTCAATGAGGAAATAGTTCTTTGCCCCTGGATAAGGCGGCGCCTCGACCGGATCGCCGATGTAGGCGCGGCCCGCATCCGTCGGCTTGACGAAGAACTTGTTGTCGCACGCCACGGCGACGAACTTGCCCTTCGAATGAAAGCCGTACTCGCCGAACATCTTGCGATAGGTGATCGCGCAGTCGTCGCTGATCTGATCGGCGACGAATTGGGCGAAGCTCTCGTCAGTGGCCATCGATTACCTCTTGAGCACCTTCTTCGGATGCACGCCGTCGACGTAGCCAGTGAACGCGGGGCAGATCGAATAGCCCAGGAGTTCCTGCAACCGCTCCGGCAGGCCCGCGGCGACTTCCCGCGGTACGCTCAGACAAAAATTCTCGAGCTGTCGCGCCCAGCCGACGCAGTACTGCGGCGTGATCAACAGCCGCGGCTTGTCCGAGCGGTTCGCCCCGCCGCGGTGCCACAGCGTGCCCTTGGCCAGCATCAGCGAGCCCGACGGCATGACCGCCTTCATCGCATCGGGCCGCGCGCCCGGATCGTCGTTCGGATCGCGGGCGCGCCGGTCTGAAAACGCCTCAGGCTGCAGCGAACCGGGAAACTCCGAGTCCGGCCACAGATGGCTGCCCGGAATGATCTCGGTCGCGCCGTTCGTCTCCGTCATGTCGTCGATCGCCCAGAACGCGGAGAGGCTGTAGGCGTCGCGCGGCCGCGGCGCAGTCATGTAGCTGTCGTCGAAGTGCCAAGGCTGGACGCTCTCGCCGGGCTGGATGTTGATCGCCAGGCACGCCGACAAAAGGCAATGCGGCCCGAGCTCCGCCTCGGCGAACGCCAGCGCGAGGGGATGCATCGACAGGTCCGCCAGCGCGCGGCCCTTCCCGGGCAGCGCATAGACGCGGTTGGTCAGCACGCCTTCAAAATCGTTCCGTCCCGTGACGTTGCGTTCGAGATGCGGCGCGAGCGCCTCGCGGATGGCGGCGACCTCCGACGGTCCCATCGCGCGCTCGAACACGATGTAGCCGTCGCGGTCGAGCTGGGCGCGCCAGTCCTCCAGGCTGCGGCCCTTCAGCCACGGCGCGAGGCGTTCCTCTCCACTCTCAGCCCCATCCGTCAACGCTGCGTCGGC
Source organism: Maricaulaceae bacterium (assembly GCA_050050115.1). Lineage (GTDB taxonomy): Bacteria > Pseudomonadota > Alphaproteobacteria > Caulobacterales > Maricaulaceae > JASFUX01. The sequence continues at coordinate 3,280 of JASFUX010000174.1, forward strand.
CATGGGCCGTCCTCCCTTTGTTTGCAGTCACTCTAGCGCGCCGAAACCACGCCGTCAGTGCGCCGGTTCGCCTCCATTTCATTGCGCCGCGCGCGGGAAAGGTTCACTCTCTCAACCAACAAACCGAGCAGACCAAGGGGAGACGGTCATGACTCGCATGCTTGCCGCCGCCGCGGCGTTCGCTCTGCTGGCCGCGCCGGCAGTCGCCCAAGTCCAAACCGAAATGGGTGAGATCGACGGGGCGACCTACCGCATCGACGTGCCCGAGGAGTGGAACGGCGACCTCATCGTGATGAACCACGGCTATTCGCCCACCCCGCGCATCCCGCGCGACGGCGATCCGAGCGCCCGCTCCCTGGTCTATCTCGATCGCGGCTACGCAGTGGCCCAGTCAAGCTACTCGGCCGGCGGCTGGGCGCACGAGCAGGCGATCGTCGACAACGAGAAAATGATCGACCACTTCATCGCAGAGCACGGCGAGCCGGGGCGCATCTTCGCTTCGGGCGGCGCGATGGGCGCCTCGATCACCATGATGTCGGTCGAGCTGCAGCCGGAGATCTACGACGGCGGGCTCGTCACCTGCTGCGGCGCGCTGATCCCTGCGATCGAATGGATGAACGACGACTTCGAGCACTTGGCCCTGTTCGAGCACTATTTCCCCGGCGTCGCGCCGCCGCTGGTCGGCCCTTTGAACGGCATGGCCTACAACGACCCCGAGTTGCGCGAAGCGGTTCAGGCCGCGCTCGACGCCAACCCCGAAGCCGCCGAGCGCTATCGCCGGGTGATCGACAGGAAGCCCGAGGACACCGCCTTCTGGACGACGTTCAAGACCTACCTGATCCACGAGGCTCAGGAACGCTCCGGCGGCAACCCGTTCGACAACACCACGCGCATCTACATCGTCGACGACGAGGATCTCGCCACGATCAACCGCGCCGTGCCGCGCTACGCGGCCGATCCGGAAGCCGTCGACTATCTGCGCCAGTGGCCGCCCTCGACCGGCGAGCTTGAGGTTCCGCTGATGATCCTCTCGCCGGTCTACGATCCGATCGTGCCGGTATCGTCCGTGATCGACTATCTCGACCGCGCGCGCGACGCCGGCGCGGAGGATATGGTCGCGCTGCAATGGTTCGACCACGAGGGCCACGGCTCGACCACCAGCGCCGAGGTCGCCGCCGCGTTCGACGCGCTGGTCGCCTGGGTCGACGGCGGACCCAAGCCCTTCACCGGCCCGGGCGACATGTCGGTGAACGAGACGGACGACGACGGCGCGGAGGAGTAGCTGCGCCGGTTGCGGCAAGGACCCGCCTCGAGCCTGGGATCATCGCGACGCGGCTTCGTTTGACGCGATTGCGGCGTCCGGCCGGCTCGGTGTACGCGTGAGCGCCATTCGCAGTTCACCTGAACGCGCCTTCCGGAACGGCCGATGTCCGACGCCTCCGCCGCCAACCTTGCTGAAAACGCCAAGATCGTCATCGCCGGCGCAGGCGCGGTGGGGACCTACGTCGGCGTGCGGCTCGCTGGCGCGGAACCAGGCTCTGCGCCTCACTCTGAATCCGCGGGGCGCAGGGTCGGCTTTCTCGGCCGGCCTGGCCTCGTCGAGGCCGCGCGAACCAAAGGTCTCGTCGCAACCGACTGCGACGGCGGCGAGGTCAAGCTCGCGCCCGGTCGCGCGGAGGTCTCGGCCGAGCCGGGAATCCTTGCCGGCGCAGACCTCGTCATCGTGGCGACCAAGTCGCGCGACACCGACGCGATGGCGCGCGACATTGCAGCGCGCGCGCCCGAAGGCGCGGTGGTGCTCAGCCTGCAGAACGGTCTGCGCAACGTCGAGCGGCTGCGCGCCGCCCTGCCCGGTCGCGACGTGCGCGCCGGGATGATCCCGTTCAACGTGCTGATGCCTGAGCCCGGGGTCGTCCATCGGGCGACCCGCGGCGACCTTCGCGTTCAAGACAGCGCCGGCGACCTCGCTGCGCTCCTGACGGTCGAAGGGCTGAAGACCCACGCGCACGCGAACCTCGACGGCGTGATGTGGGCGAAGCTGCTGATCAACCTGAATAGCGCTCTGAACGCGCTGTCGGGGCAAACCGTACTCGAGCAAATGGCCGACCCGGCATGGCGTGAGCTGTGGGCGCTGTGCATCGAGGAAGGTCTCGCCGAAGCGCGCGCGGCGAAGGTGCGTCCGGCGCGCCTGTTCGGCCCGCCGCCGTGGCTGATGCCGCGTATCCTCCGCCAGCCGACGAAAATGTTCCTCTTCCTCACGTCGATGGAAAAGCGCGTCAGCGAAGACGCGCGCTCCTCGATGCAGGAAGACTTGAACCGCCGCAAGCCGACCGAGATCGACGACCTGCAAGGCGAGATCTCGCGGCGCGCCCATGCGCGCGGCGCCGCCGCCCCGGTCTGCCGCGCAGTGACGACGCTGATCCGCCAAGCCGAGCAAGCCGGCGAGGGCCCGCCGATGCTGACGGCGGCGCGGGTGGCGGAGATGGTGCGGAGCGGGCGGGGTTAGGCGGCGCGCCGGCTATTCATCCAGCAGGCCTTGGGCGATGACCCAGCGGTAATCCCTCAGCATTCGCTCGGCGTTGATCTCGCCATCGCGGCGGCGCAGGTCGGACAGATAGGGCTCGATCTGGCGAAGCTGCTCGTCGATACGTTGCTTGTCCCCGCCAATCTCGCGCGCGAACAGGAGCCAAGCGTAGTCGTCGCCAGCCAGGAAGTCGCCGTCCCCGCCTTCGTACTCACGGTCGTCCCGCACCAAGCAGGTGATCGCCGCCAAGTCTCCTAGAGTAGCCGCCGCAGTCACCCGTTCAGTTCTTTGCTGCATTTTCGCAGGATCGTAGGGGAGCGGCGCGGACGCTTCATCGAAGCACTCGCTCGACCATGCCTGCGCCAGAGGGATCTGATCGCGCAGAAAGGCGCTTTGCTCGGCGCTCGGCGCCGGCGACCCAAACAACCGCTCGCGCCAAAAGTCGTCGGTAAACCGAAGAAGCGCGATGATCACGAGGATCGGAAAAACCGTCCAGAACACGCGCGGGTCATCGAGCCAGCGGGGGCGTTTCATGTTGGGATGCGTCAGGCGCGGCGGAACTCGACGCGAACCGGCCGTACGTCGGGATTGGCGGCCGGCGGTCTTGGATCGCCCTCCAGCTTCATTCGCTCGAGTGCGTTGAGACGGTCAGCGGATTCATCCGTCGGAACCAACGAATCGATAAGACGCGGATCGATGTACTCCGGCATTGGAACATCTGGTGGGGGCACAGAGCACGCGCACCTGCCACTGCCGATCCATAGTATTTCGAGGTAGCACGCCCCCATGTGCGGCCCCGCCAACTCACCGATGCACGGCGCAGGCAGATAGCGCGATTGCGGCGTGGGAGCCGCGGCGGCCTCCCACGTCGCGTTGACGACCGCAATCATCGCTGCAAATCCGCCGATGAAGACGGAAACGCTGGCAATCGGATCAACAAGGCGAGAGATCTTCATACCGTCCCCCTAGATCGACCAACGTCCCGGCCGATGCACGTAGGTCATCGGCGGCGGTTCAGGCAGATGCGCCGCGCACGCTCTCCTGTCGCGCGTCACGTGCTCGAACATGCATACGGAGACGATCGCGTCACGCTGGGCGCCTTCGGCAAAGCGGCGATCAAACGACGACCAGGCCAGCGAGGAGACGCCGAGCGATCCGAATACAATCACGGCCGAGGCTGTCAGCGATGCGATCCAGCGAAGCGCAAGCATGCTGAACAATATCACACCCTTGCCGGCGTCCGGAACACTTCCTCGTCCAGCTCGCCTTCCCACTTCGCCACCGCGGTCGCCACCGCCGCGTCGCCGGTAACGTTGGTTGCGGTGCGCATCATGTCGAGCAAGCGGTCGAACGGGAAGATGAGCGCGATCAGCAGGATCGCGTCGTCGCCGCGGATGCCGACCACCTCGAGCGTGATGAACGCCAAAAAGAGGCTCACGGACGGAA
>JASFUX010000175.1:0-7204 GCA_050050115.1 Maricaulaceae bacterium
GGAAAACTGGGCGACGGGCGAGACGCGGCCGGTGCTCGCCGGAGCGGGCGTGGCAAGCGGCGCAGCCGGCGGCCTCGGCCTGCGCGGCGACGGCGAGCCCGCCGCGACGCTTGCGCCGGGCGGCGGACTTGTCGACCCGGGCTGGCGCTATGGCCGGCACGTCTGGGTTCCCGCCGACGGGTCGTCGAACTCGTCAGGCGAATTCGCGCTCTTCGGCGAGTACGGCCAATACGTTTGGGTCGACCAGCGCCGCGGCGTGGTGATCGCCATGGCTGCAGCCGACCGCGGCTGGAGCGCGCATCGCGCCGAAGCCGTCGCCGTGCTGCGCGCTGCGGCGGCCTACGTCGACGCCGACTGACCGGCTCAGCTTTCCGATTTCGTCCACACGGCGAGAAGGTTGCCGCTTGGGTCGCGGAAGGCGAAGCGCTTGCCGCCGGGAAACTCGACGTCGTCGCCGACAAGTTCGCCGCCGGCCTTCAACACGCCGGCGCGCGCGGCTTCAATGTCGTCGGCGTAGAGCACGACCAGCGGCTCGGTGCGGGGACCGTTGGCGTTGAAGCCGCCGGCCTCGCCCTCGCGCACGCCGTCCTCGAAGCCGCAGTAGGTGTCTGCATAATCGGTGAAGCGCCAACCGAAGGCGGTTTCATAGAACGCCTTCATCTCGGGGTTGCCGGAACTCCAAAGCTCGACGTAGTCCGTGCGTGCGGTGCTCATGACAGCTCTCCCTCCGTGAAACATGTTCCTGTTATGTTCCACGTGAAACGTTTCACGTCAAGAATGGATGAGAACGAATGCAGACCTGGGCCGCCGCTTGGGACCTAGTAGCTCGCCGGATCAAGCCCGAACGCTTCGGCGATGCGCGCCACCCAGACGTCTTCCTGCGGCTTGATCTCGCGGTCGGCGACGACGGCGGCCTGCGCAGCTCGCATCGCCGCTGTCTTGATCTCCTGGGTCTTCGCTTCGGCGATCAGCGCCTTGAACACCTTCTTGCCGTCCTTGGAGGCCGACACCGCCTTGACCGCATCCGACCAGGCTTTGGCGACGGCCGCGGCGTCGAAATTGGCAAGTGCGGGATCGGTCGTCGCAAACGAGGGAAACTTGCGGTCCTCGAGCGGCACGAGCCGGCCGTCGGCGAAACACACGAGCGCATAGGCGCGGGCTGCGGCGTCCAGCATCGGTTGCTTGGCCATGTCCGGCTTCCCCTCGGCGACGTTCGCGCCGCAAGCCCGGCGCGGCGGCGATGCTATATCAGATCGAAGTCGCGGAGCGACCCGCCGAGTCATGCTCGCGAGGCGTCCTGGCGCGGAGCGTCGAACCGGCCCCCGCAACGAACGCGTGACCAGCGATCTCGCGCCGATCACGTTTGACCCAGCGCGTTCGTGAGGCGGATGCGCGCGCTCTCGACGAGAGATAAGAGGGAACAGGACAACGCTCTATGGCGACCGCCGCGCGGCGGCGGCGCGTCGAACGCATTGGAGGAATTGACGATGGCTTTGATCGCGCGCTTCGCGCCCTGGGCGCTGGGGCTGTTCATATCGGCGACCTTCCTCGACTCGCTGCGCTTTAAGTTCACCGGTCACCCGACGCCGCGTCACATCTTCACGACGCTGCGCGACTGGAGCGGGATCGGGCTCTTCTATCCGGCCGGCCCTTGGATCATCGGATTAGGGGAGCTGCTCTCTTCGGTCTTGCTGATCGCCGCGCCGCTCGTTCTCGTGTTCATGGGTAAGCAAACCCTCGCCGGCGCGAGCCAGGCGGCGGGCGCGCTCATCGCGCTGGGGATCATGACCGGCGCGATCGTCTTTCATCTGTTCACGCCGCTGGGGATCGAGACGCCGACCGCGTGGGACGGCGACACGGTCGTCGCGCAAGGACCGTTTCTGTTCATAGCGGCGTGCGGCAGCTGGCTCAGCGCCGTGATCATCCTGCTGTTGCGCAAAGGCGACGTGCTGGCGCTCAAGCCTTGATCGGCGCCGTCGGTCGCAGCGAAGAGCCTCCCGGCAAGAGCGCCGGGAGGCCTCATCGTATTAGTCTTTGTACGGCTTAATAACCGCCGAATCGACGGACGTAGCTGATCGAGAACGCGTCCGCGTCCCCGTCGTCGAACTCGTAGCGCGTATAGTCCGCGCGCACGCCGTTCGGGCCGGCGAGGAACAGCTCGCCGCCGACGCCCGCGGCCCAGCCGCTGTCGGTGTCGCTTGCGGCGAACGGGCCCGCCGAGGCGGAGACTTCGGCGTTCACGTACCCGACGCGACCGAAGACGGCGACAGAGTCGGCGATGCCGATCCCGCCGCGGGCGAAGATGCCAAAGGCGTTGTCGAGTTCGACGGTTGCGCCGCCGACGTCGTCGTCGCCGATGCCGAAGTGGGCTTCAGCTTCGCCGGCGAAGTGCGGGGTCAGGTGGTAGGTGCCGCGAGCGAACACCGAGTCGACGTCGGCGCTGGCGCCGCCCACGTCGAACGAAGAGCGCTGCCAGCCGCCGGAGATGTCCAGCGTGCCGGCGTCTTGCGCCAACGCGGGTACAGATAGGGCCGCCGCGCCAAGCGCGGCGCAACTTACGACATATGCGATTTTCATGGATTGCCTGCCTTGTCGTGGAAGTTTGTGACTTCACTTCCCCCCGATCGCCGGTTCGGCGATCAGCGCTCAGTTTGGGCCGAGGCGCGGTTCGGTCAACGCGGGCCTGCAAACTTCGCCTGGGCGTGCCCAGAGCGACACGCCCGAGCGACACGCCTCGGTGACATGTCTGGGCGACACGTCCGGGCGGCAGCGCCTGGCCGATCACGTGCTTGCTCGATCGAACGCGGGGCGCTAGACGAGCGGTCCGCGCCGCCGCCGCGGCAGCGCCGCCAATTCACGCCCGCCGTTCCAAGCCCCTGGGAGACCTGAATGCCCGTCGAACGCACCCTGTCGATCATCAAGCCGGACGCCACCGAGCGGAACCTGACCGGCGCGGTCAATAAGATGATCGAGGAGGCGGGGCTGCGCATCGTCGCGCAAAAGCGCATCCGCATGACCCGCGATCAGGCCGAGCGGTTCTATGAGGTCCACAAGGAGCGGCCGTTCTTTGGAGAGCTGGTCGATTTCATGGTCTCGGGACCGGTGGTCGTCCAGGCGCTCGAGGGCGAGAACGGCGTCGAGCGCTATCGCACGGTGATGGGTGACACCAACCCTGAGAACGCCGCTGAAGGCACGATCCGCAAGGCTTATGCGCGCAACATCGGCGAAAACACGGTGCACGGCTCGGACAGCGCCGAGAACGCCGCGCGCGAGGTGGCCTTCTTCTTCGAAGAGCAAGAGATCGTCGGCTAGGGCTTACCGCTCGCCGGTCCCGGCGCTTTCGCGCGGCTCGCTTGGGTCGAGCGCGCTTGGGCGCGAATTGATGAAATCGCGGAGCGCCGCCGGATAGAGCTTGTGCTCCTCGACGAGCACCCGCGCCGCCAGGGCGTCGGGGTCGTCGCCGGGTCGGATCGGAATCTTCGCTTGGCCCAGGATCGGGCCTTCGTCGACGCCCGCGGTGACCAGGTGAACCGTGCAGCCGTGCTCGGCGTCGCCGGCCTCGAGCGCGCGGGCGTGGGTGTCGAGGCCGGGATACTTGGGCAGCAGCGAGGGATGGATGTTGAGCATCCGACCCTCCCATTTCTCCACGAACCACGGCGTCAGAATGCGCATAAAGCCGGCGAGACAGACGATCTCGACCTTGGCGCTCAGCAGCCGCGCATGGATCTCGATCTCGAAGCGCTGGCGGTCGGGGTAGGCGCGGTGATCGACGACGGCGGTGGCGACCCCCCGCGCCTCGGCGACCGCGAGACCGCCCGCGTCGGGCCTGTTCGACAGCACCAGCGCGGGCTCGGCTGGAAAGGCCTCGTCCGCCATCGCGTCGAGCAGCGACATCATGTTCGAGCCGCGTCCCGAGATCAGGATGGCGACGCGCGCGCGCGTCATGGGGCGGCCGCGAGTTCGCCGGCGACCCAGGCGGTTTCGCCGGCCGCGTTGAGCCGTTCGACGACATGGTCCGCGTGCTCGGGCGCGGCCGCGAGCATCAGCCCGACCCCGCAGTTGAAGGTCCGCAGCATCTCGGTTTCCGCGACTCCGCCGGCCTCCTGCAGCCAAGCGAAGACGGCCGGCCATTCCCAGCTCGGACGGTCGATCTCAGGCTTCAGCGTCTTGGGCAGCATTCGCGGCGGATTCTCGACGAGACCGCCGCCGGTGATGTGGGCGACGCCCTTGATCAGGCCTTCGGCGAACAGCGGCTTCATCGCCTCAACGTAAATGCGCGTTGGTGTCAGGAGAGCCTCGCCAAGGCTTTGTCTCTCGGCAAACGGCGCGGGCGCGTCGTAGCCGAGCCCGGCGCGCTCGACGATCTTGCGGATCAGCGAAAAGCCGTTCGAGTGCGGCCCTGAGCTGGCGACCGCGATCAGAGCGTCGCCCGCAGCCATGGCGTCGCGTTTGGGCAAGATGGCCGCGCGCTCCACCGCGCCGACGACGAAGCCGGCGACGTCGTAGCGGTCGTTCGGGTAGAGGCCCGGCATCTCCGCGGTCTCCCCGCCGATCAGTGCGCAGCCGGCCTGGCGGCAGCCCTCGGCGACGCCCGAGACCACCGCGGCGGCGCGGTCGGCGTCGAGCCGGCTGGTGGCGAAGTAATCGAGAAAGAACAAGGGCTCGGCGCCCTGGGCGAGCACGTCGTTGACGCACATGGCCACGAGGTCGATCCCGATGGTGTCGTGCCGGCCGGCGAGGGCGGCGACCTCAAGCTTGGTGCCGACGCCGTCCGTGCCGGAGACCAGCACGGGATCGGAAAAGCCCGCCGCCTTGAGGTCGAAGAGCCCGCCGAAGCCGCCCAACTCGACATCTGCGCCCGGGCGGGCGGTGCTCGCCGCCAGCGGAGCGACGGCCGCGACCAGCCGGTCGCCCTCGTCGATGTCGACCCCGGCGTCGCGGTAGCTCAGACCGTTGCGGCCGTCGGCCTGTTTGGCGTCGGTCATGCCGACCTCCGAATCTCAACGCGACGGACAAGACCTCAAGCCGCCGGCCGGCGCAAGCGGGCCATATTTCGGCGATAGGCCATTGGCGGCGCGCCTCGGCGCACAAGGGGTTCGCGGGCGGTCGCCAGAGGCTATACTGGAGTTCTGATGACCATCCCGCCAGCAAGGAGCTTGCCCGTGCGCGCTGTGCTCGCCTTTCTCGGAGCGTTGATCGTCCTCGCGGGCCTCGCCGCGCCGGCCAGCGCCGACGTGTTCACGGTGCGCGGCGTAGAGGTCGACGTCAACGCCGCCAACGCCTCGGAATCGCGCCGTCAGGCGATCGCCGCCGGCCAGCTCGAAGCCGCTCAGCGTCTGATCGAGCGGCTGACGCGCGAGGCCGACCGGTTCAACGCGCCCCCGCTCGACGCCGCGCGCGCGGCCCGGCTGGTCGCCGGCTTCAACATCGATGAAGAACGTCTGATCGGCGGCACGCGCTACGTCGGCCGCCTGACGGTCGAGTTCGATCCCGGCGCCGTGCGCAATCTGCTCGAAGCCTACGAGGTGCCTTACGTGCTTTCCACGGCGCGCCCGGCGGTCGTCGTGCCGCTCTGGCGCGAGAACGGCGAGATGCGCCTTTGGCAAAACAACCCCTGGCTCGAGGTCTGGGCGGCGGCGGGCGCGTCGGACGAGCTCATTCCGGTGATCACGCCGTCGGGCGACTTCATGGACCTGTCCGCGGTGACGGCCGAACAGGCCGCCAGGGTCGACCTCGGGGCGCTCGAGCGCCTGGCGTCGAACTACGGCGCGGTGCGGGCGCTGATCGTGCTGGCTGAACCGGCCGGCGCGGCGCCGCAGCCAGTCGAAGGCGAGGCGGCGGTTCCCGATGCTGAGACATTGCTCGTCCGAGCGCAGATGATCGGCGTCGACTTTTCGCAAGGCGGCGACGTGACCGAGTACGGAACGGTCGGCACTGGCCCTGCGGTCGAGATCGCGCGCCAGTCCGCCTCAATGCTGCAGGAGGACTGGAAGGCGCAGGTGTTCGTGAGCGAGCCTTATCTGTCCGATCTTGAGGTCTCGGTTCTCTTCAACTCCCTCGCCGAGTGGTCGCGGCTTCAGTACATCATCGGCGGCGAGCCGCTCGTTCAGGACGCTCAACTCGAAGCGCTGACCAACGACGGCGCTTCGATGCACATCGAGCACCGGGGACGGATCGAGCAGCTGGAGCTGGTGCTGCGCGAGCAGGGCGCGGAGCTGTTCGAGACCCGCCAGGGCTGGATCATCTCCGCCAACAACGGCGGGGCCGCCGCGGCGGATGCGGGCGGCCTCACCCCGCCGTGAGCGACCGCCAGCTCGCGCTGGGATTTCCGAGCCTCGAACGCGACCCGGTCGAGACGCTGGCCGATGTCGCTTGCCAAGCGGCGGCCAAGGCGGCGCTGGCGAACTGGCGGAACTGGCCAGGCGGCGCGCTGCTGCTCGTCGCGCCGCGGGGCGCGGGCAAGTCGCACCTGGGCGCGGTCTGGGCCGAAGAGGCGGGCGCGCGGAGACTCGACGTCGGGACCGAGGCGGCTGAACTGGTCGCCGGATCGACCCAATGGACCGGGCCCGTCTTTGTCGACGATGCCGACCGGCATGTCGCCGCGCGGACGCCCCACGTCGAGGCCGGCTTCATCGCGCTGCTCGACCGGGTCAAGGCGGGCGCGCTCGGCCCGGCGCTGCTGACCGCCCGCGAGCGGCCGAACAAATGGCCCGTCGAGACCCCCGATCTCGCCTCGCGGCTGGGGCTGCCGCCGATCGTCGAGATCGACGCGCCGAGCGAGGAAGACCTCGCCCTCGTGTTTGAGAAGCTGCTCAAGGACAGGGGGGCGGATCCGACGGCCCGCCTGACTACCTATGTGTTAAGGCGCGCACCACGGTCGTTTAGCGGGCTTGAAGAAATTGCCGCTAAGCTTGATGCGCTGGCGCTTCAGCGCAAGCAGAAGATCACCCGCAGCCTCGCCTGCGCCCTGTTCGGAGACGAGGACGAAGAAGGAGAAGACGAGCGTGACTGACGCCAACACCGACGCCGCCCAGCCGTCCGAAGCCGCGATGCGGCCTCGAGACGACACCGCTGCGGCTGCGGCGGCGTCGGAGGACGATGCGCTCAGCCTGCTCCAATCGCCCGAGCGGTTCATCAATCGCGAGCTGTCGTGGATCGAGTTCAACCGCCGGGTCCTTGAAGAGGCGGAGAACCCCGCGCACCC
>JASFUX010000176.1:0-7156 GCA_050050115.1 Maricaulaceae bacterium
CTCGACCAGCCAAGAGGTCGAGGTGCTGGTGCTCGACGTCGATCCGGACAAGCGCCGGGTGTCGCTCGGCCTCAAGCAGACCCAGAACAACCCGTGGGAAGCTTTCGCCGCCTCCCACCCCGCCGGGACGGTGGTCTCGGGCGAGGTCCGCAACATCACCGAGTTCGGCCTCTTCGTCGGCCTCGACGAGGACATCGACGGCATGGTCCACCTTTCGGACCTCGACTGGTCGACGCCGGGTGAGCAGGCGATCCAGAACTACTCCAAGGGCGATCAGGTCCAGGCCAAGGTGCTGGACGTCGACGTCGAGAAGGAGCGGGTCTCTTTAGGGATCAAGCAGCTCGACGGCGATCCGCTTGAAAGCGCCGGCGACGGCATTGGCCGCGGCAAGACCGTCACCTGCACCGTCACCGAGATCACCTCGGGCGGCATCGAGGTCGGCATAGGCGACGACGGCGCGGTGAAGGCCTTCATCCGCAAGTCCGACCTCTCGCGCGACCGCTCCGAGCAGCGGCCCGAGCGCTTTGCGGTCGGCGACAAGGTCGACGCGCTCGTGACCAACTTCGACAAGGCCTCGCGCAAGGTCTCGCTGTCGATCAAGGCGCTCGAGATCGCCGAAGAGAAAAAGGCGGTCGCAGAGTACGGCTCGACCGACTCCGGCGCGTCGCTGGGCGACATCCTCGGCGCGGCGCTGCGCGATCAGGACGGCGAAGAGGGCGAAGAGAACAGCGAGAGCTGATCCAACACAGCCGCCGAGCGCCCGATTCAGCCTTCGATGGGTCGGGCGCTCGGCTTTTTTTCTTTTTAAATCATATTGTTCGCCGAAAATGCCGGTTGACGCGCGCGCCTCAACGCGCATCATCTCCCCATAACAATGCGAGGGGCGGCCAGGCGTAAGCGCGAACGGCGCGCGCTATGGACCGAAGCAATAAGCATCGGGGACCAACAGCATGATCAAGTCGCAGCTTATCTCGGCGCTCGCCGACCAGCATCCTCACCTCACCCACGCCCAGGCCGAACGTGTGATCAACCGGGTTCTCGAGGAGATCTCGAACGCGCTCCAGCGCGGCGACCGGGTCGAGCTGCGGGGCTTCGGCGCTTTTTCCGTCCGTCACCGGCCGGCGCGCCAGGGCCGAAATCCGCGCACCGGCGAGACGGTGTCGGTGAAGGCCAAGACCGTGCCTTTCTTCAAGGCCGGCAAGGAGCTGCGCGAACGGGTCGACGCCTCGGCGCACAAAAGCAGCGCGGACGGAAGAGCGGCGCCCGAAAGCGTCCGCAGCCGGAACGAGACTGTTTGACCAAGCTCTCGCCTCAAGTGTAATCAAAAAGCCACAGGGCGATTTCGCCGAGGCTTTTGAGGGACTTGGGATGCTCAAAGAGTTCAAAGACTTCGCCATGCGCGGCAACGTCGTCGACATGGCGGTCGGGATCATCATCGGCGGCGCCTTCGGGACGATCGTTCAATCGCTGGTCAACGACATCATCATGCCGCCAATCGGCATTCTGCTCGGCAACGTCGACTTCTCCGACATCGCCATCACCTTGAAGGCCGCGACCGAAGACGCCGAGGCCGTGACGATGAACATAGGCCTGTTCATCAACGCAACGATCAGCTTCTTGATCGTCGCCTTCGCCGTCTTCCTGCTCGTCAAGGGGATGAACACGCTGCAGAAGAAGGAAGAGGAAAAGCCCGCCGAACCCCCGGCGCCGCCGAAGGAAGAGGTTCTGCTGACCGAGATCCGCGACCTTCTCGCCAAACAGTCCTCGTAGCGTACTCGCAAAGCGCAAGTCTTAGGGGGCGGCGCAGGCGCGCCGCCCTCTTTCGCTTGCGCAACGGGGGCGATAGGTTCCCCGCCCCGATGACGTCTAGCCGCGCCGGAACCGGCGGAGCCGCGCCATGACTTTTGTGAAAATCTGCGGGCTGACGGACGCGCGATCCGTCGACGCCGCATTAGAGGCGGGCGCGGACGCCGTGGGCTTCGTGATTCACGAGTCGAGTCCCCGCTACGTCTCGCCAGCCGACGCCGCCCGACTTGCAGTGCCCGCCCGCGGCCGAGCGCTGATTACTGCGCTCGTCATCGCGCCCGATGACGCGCGCGCAGCGGAGATCGCCGACGCCCTCGCGCCCGACGTATTCCAGCTCTATGACGGCGCGCTCTCTGCCGACACGCGCCGGGGCCGCGAGCTATGGCGCGCCTACTCCGTCCGTGCGCGCGAAGACTTGCCGGACGCGGTCGAGGACGCCGACCGACTGCTGCTCGACGCGCCGCCGCCTGCGGGAGCAAAACGATCCGGCGGCGGCTGGGGCGCGACGTTCGACTGGTCCCTCCTCGCAGGCTGGGCCGCGCCCAAACCGTGGATCCTCGCGGGCGGTCTGACGCCTGAGAACGTCGCCGAGGCGATCGAAGTCACCGGCGCGACGGCCGTCGACGTCTCCTCCGGCGTGGAGTCTTCGCCCGGCGTCAAAGACATCGCGAAGATCCGCGACTTCATCCAGGCGGCGAAGTCCGCCTCAAGCAACGGAGCGACGGCGTGACCGACAGCGACAATCTCGCCAACCGCTTCTCCGCCGCGCCCGACAGTCGCGGCCGTTTCGGCGACTACGGCGGACGCTACGTCGCTGAAACGCTGATGCCGCTGGTGCTCGACGTCGAGCGCGCCTACGCCGCGGCCAAGGCCGATCCCGCCTACCAGGCGGAGATGACCGCGTTCCTGAAGGACTACGTCGGCCGGCCGAGCCCGATCTATTTCGCCGAGCGGCTGACCGAGCACTTCGGCGGCGCGCAGATCTGGTTCAAGCGCGACGAGCTCAATCACACCGGCGCGCATAAGATCAATCACTGCCTCGGCCAGGTGCTGCTCGCCAAGCGCATGGGCAAGACCCGGATCATCGCCGAGACGGGCGCGGGTCAGCACGGCGTCGCCACCGCCGCGGTCGCTGCGCGCTTCGGCCTGCCCTGCGTCGTCTACATGGGCGCGACCGACGTCGAGCGGCAAAAGCCCAACGTGTTTCGCATGAAGCTTCTCGGGGCTGAAGTTCGCCCGGTACATTCGGGCACGGCGACGTTGAAGGACTCGATGAACGAGGCCATGCGTGACTGGGTGACCAACGTCGAGAACACCTTCTACGTCCTCGGCACCGTCGCCGGACCGCATCCCTATCCGATGATGGTGCGCGACTTCCAGTCCGTGATCGGAACCGAAGCGCGCGCCCAAATGCTTGAGCGTCACGGCCGCCTGCCCGACGCGGCCGTCGCCTGCATCGGCGGCGGCTCGAACGCCATGGGGCTGTTCCACCCCTTCCTCGAAGACGAGGACGTGCGCCTGATCGGCGTCGAAGCGGCCGGTCATGGCATCGAGACGGGCGAGCACGCCGCGTCGCTGACCGGCGGCGAGCCGGGCATCCTGCACGGCGCGCGCACCTATTTGCTTCAGGACGCCGACGGTCAGATCAAGGACGCCCACTCGATCTCCGCCGGCCTCGATTATCCCGGCATCGGCCCCGAGCACTCCTGGCTCAACGACATCGGCCGGGTCGAGTACCGCTCGGCGACCGACACCGAAGCCCTCGACATGTTCCAGCTGTGCTCGCGCCTTGAAGGCATCATCCCCGCGCTCGAGCCCAGCCACGCGCTGGCGCGCGCCGGCGACCTCGCGCAGGAGATCGGCAAGGACGGCATCGTGCTGATGAACATGTGCGGCCGCGGCGACAAGGACGTCTTCTCCGTGGCCGCGGCGCTGGGGGAAGAGGTTTGACGTCGCCCTCCCGCATCGCCGCCTGCTTCGACCGTCTCAAAGCCGAGTCCCGTTCCGGCTTCGTCGCTTACATCATGGGCGGAGACCCGGACATTGCGACTTGCCGCAAGCTTCTCCTCGGCTTGCCGGACGCCGGCGCGGACATCGTCGAGCTGGGCTTTCCGTTTACGGACCCGACCGCCGACGGCCCGACCATTCAGGCCGCGGGAACGCGCGCGCTCAAGGCCGGAACGACCCTCGACGACGTCCTCGATCTGGCGAAGGAATTCCGCGCCGCCCACCCCGAAACCCCACTCGTTCTCATGGGCTACGCCAACCCGATCCATAGGCGCGGCTGGGCGGCGTTCTCCCAAAAGGCCGCCGAGGCGGGCGTTGACGGGGTCATCGTAGTGGATCTGCCGCCCGAGGAAGATTCCGAGCTTCGTCAGGTACTTAGCGCAAACGGCCTGTCCGTGATCCGGCTTGCCGCGCCAACCAGCGATTCAAATCGCCTGGATACAATTGTCGAAAACGCAACGGGTTTTATCTATTACGTATCGGTGACCGGCGTGACCGGCGCGGGCTCTAGCGCAGAGTCCGCGGTGGCCGAGGGCCTTGCAAGGGTCCGCCAAAAGAGCACATTGCCGGTCGTGGCGGGGTTCGGCGTGCGCACGCCCGAGCAATCGGAAGCGGTCGCGCGCCATGCGGACGCGGTGGTCGTCGGTTCGGCGATCGTCGACGCGCTCGCAGGGGGAGGACCTGACGCCGCGCTCGAGGTGACACAACGGCTCGCCGCCGCCGCGCACAATGCGCGCGACAGGGGCGCGCGGTAGACCGTGCCAGGAGCAAAGGCATGAACTGGCTTGACCGGCTCGCCCCCCCAGGGCTCAAGCAAGCGTTCCAGAAGCGGGACACGCCGGACAATCTGTGGACGAAATGTCCGATCAGCGGCGAGATGGTCTTTCACAAAGACCTCGAGGCCGAGATGTGGGTCACTCCCGCCGGCCACCACTTCCGCATCTCCCCCGAGCAACGCTTCGCCTACACCTTCGACGGCGATTACGAACAGATCGACGTTCCAGAGGTTCCCCGCGATCCGCTCAAGTTCAAGGATGACAAGCGCTACGTCGACCGCCTGAAGGCCGCGCGCAGCAAGACCGGGCGCGACGACGCGATGGCGATCGGGATCGGCGAGATCAACGGCATCGGCGCGGTCGTGCTGGTGCAGGACTTCGCCTTCATGGGCGGTTCGCTCGGCATGGCGGCGGGCGAGAGCTTCATCGCCGCGGCCGAAGCTGCGCTCGAGCGCGGGCTACCTCTGATCGCCTTCACCGCCTCGGGCGGCGCGCGCATGCAGGAAGGCGCGCTGTCGCTGATGCAGATGCCGCGCACGACCCTAGCGGTCACCCGGCTCAACAAGGCGGGCCTGCCCTACATCGTCGTCCTGACTGACCCGACCACCGGCGGCGTGACCGCCTCCTACGCCATGCTGGGCGACATCCACCTCGCCGAGCCGGGCGCGCTGATCGGGCTTTCCGGTCCTCGCGTCATCGAGCAGACCATCCGCGAGAAACTTCCCGAAGGCTTTCAGCGCTCGGAGTATCTGCTGGCGAAAGGCATGGTCGACAAGGTCGTCACGCGCGCGGAGATGAAGTCCACCCTGACCCGGCTTCTAAGCGTGCTCCTGCACGCCGGCGACGGCCCTGGCGCGGCCGCGGGAAAAGGCGGCAACGGCGTTGCGCACGACGCCAGCGGGCTCAACGGCGCACACGCCAACGGAGCTTATGCGAACGGCGCGACGAACGGAGCGGCGAACGGATCGGGCCGCGCCAACGGCGTTTCTCAGCTCGGCCTTCGGGGTTCTCAAGATTAGCGCCCTTGACCGCGAGCTCGCCGCGACCCTGAAGCGGCTCGAGACGCTCCACCCCGTCGCCCAGGCGCCCGGCCTCGACCGCATCGAGCGGCTTTTGAACATGCTCGGCAACCCGCACCGGCGGCTGCCGCCGGTGATCCACATCGCCGGGACCAACGGCAAAGGCTCGGTCGCCGCGATGCTCGACGCCGTCGCCTCGGCGTCGGGCCTCGTCTCCCACGTCTACACCTCGCCCCACCTCATCCGCTTCGCCGAGCGCATTCGCGTCGCCGGCAAGCAGATCGAAGAAGAAGCGCTGCTGGCGCTCCTGCACCGGGTCGAGACGATCAACGCCGCCGAGCCCGCGACCTTCTTCGAGATCACCACCGCGGCCGCCTTCCTCGCCTTCGCGGAGTCCTCAGCCGATCTCGTCATCCTCGAGACCGGCCTCGGCGGGCGCTTTGACGCGACCAACGTCGTGCCCAATCCGGCCTGCGCGGTAATCACCTCCGTCGCGGTCGACCACACCGAGTTCCTGGGCGGAGACGTCTCGGCAATCGCCTGGGAGAAAGCGGGGATCTTGAAGCCCGGCGCGCCGGCCGTTGTCGGCGTGCAGGAGCCCGAGGCGCGCGCCGCGATCGCCGCCGAAGCGCTGCGGCTCGGCGTCGAGACCGCCTACTGGGGCCGCGACTTCTCCGCGCGCGAAGAGAACGGTCGGCTGATCTTTGAGGACGGTTCGCGCGTGATCGACCTGCCGCGGCCCAAGCTTGCCGGCGGCCACCAGATCGCCAACGCCGGCGTCGCCGTCGCCGCCGCGCTCGAAGTGTTCGACCCGGACGAGCAGGCCCTCGGCGACGGTCTGACCAGCGCAATCTGGCCGGCGCGGCTCGAGCAGGCGCCGCCCGGACCGTTGTTCGACCGCATCTTCGCGCCGGCGGGCGACGACGCCGAACGGCTCGGCGAGATTTGGATCGACGGGGCGCACAACGTCGCCGGCGCCGCGGCGCTCGCCCACGCCCTCGCCGACCTTGAGGACCGCGCCCCGCGGCCGGTGATCCTGCTGCTCGGTATCCTGAAGACCAAGGATGCGCGCGGGATGATCTCGCAGTTCGCCGGGCTGGCGCATCAGCTGATCGCCACGCCGATCACCAGCGCAGCCGGCGCGGCGCCGGACGACCTCACCGCCATCGCCGAGGATTGCGGCATCCCCGCGATCGCCGCCGCTTCGATCGAAGACGCGCTGGGCCTCGCGGCGCAGACTGCGCAGGAAGTGGAGACGGCGCCGCGCGTGGTGATCGCCGGCTCGCTCTATCTCGCGGGCGAAGCGCTGGCGCTCAACGAGGGTCGCACCAGAACAGCGACGGCGGGGTAAGGCCCGCTCCTATCGGGGAAGGAAAGTCAGCCTGCGGATTTCGCAGTCGACGAGTCGGTCACCGCTTCGTTGATCCATTCGACGATCTTGGACTTGGGCATGGCGCCGACCTTGGTGGCGGCGACCTGACCGTTCTTGAAGATCATCATCGTAGGAATGCCGCGCACGCCGTACTGCGCCGGCTTGGACGGGTTCTC
>JASFUX010000177.1:0-7110 GCA_050050115.1 Maricaulaceae bacterium
CGAGCGGATCGGCGCGGTGCTCGATCCCGAAAGCTTCGATGAGATCGGCCAAGGCGCCGGCGCGCCGGTGCATGACGACGACGGAAAGCTGATCGGCTTTGCGCCGGCGAACTTCGTGCTCGGCTTTGGGAAGATCGGCGGGCGGCGCGTCGTCGTCGGCGGGGAGGACTTCACGCTCAAAGGCGGGTCGCCGTCTCCGGCGGGTTTGCGCAAGAGCATCTATGCGGAGGACGTGGCGATCCAGTATCGCCTGCCGCTGGTCCGCCTGCACGAAGGCGCGGGCGGCAGCGTCGGCGGGTCGGGTGGGCCGAGCTATCCGTCTGCGGTCTACGAGCGGCCGCGGTTCCGCTCGGTCGCCCAGGCGATGGCGACCGCGCCGGTGGCGACGGCGGCTCTGGGCGCGGTGGCGGGTCTGCCCGCCGCGCGGCTGGTCTCGGCGCACTTCTCCGTCATGTCGAAAGCAACCGCCCAGGTGCTCACCGCCGGCCCGGCGGTGGTCGAACGCGCGATGGGCGAGAAGAAGACCAAAGAAGAGCTCGGCGGCGCGCAGGTGCATGCGAAGAACGGCGTCGTCGACAACGCCGGGGACGACGAGGCGGCGTGCTTTGCGCAGATTCGCGCGTTCCTGTCGTATCTGCCCGGCAACGTCTGGGAGCTGGCCCCGGTCATCGACTGCGACGATCCGGCCGACCGCGCCGAGGAGGCGCTGATCGACATCGTCCCGCGCGAGCGGCGGCGCGCCTATGACATGCGCCGTATCCTGAGCATGGTGCTTGATCAGGACAGCTTCTTCGAGATCGGCCGCGGCTACGGGCGCAGCCAGATCACCGGGCTGGCGCGCTTGAACGGCGCCCCCGTCGGCGTCTGGGCGAACGACTGCAAGCACCTCGCCGGCTCGATGACCGCCGACGGTGCGCAGAAGGCGCGGCGCTTCATCGAGCTGTGTGAGACGTTCCATCTGCCGATCGTCAGCTTCGTCGACGAGCCGGGGTTCATGATCGGCTCCCAGGCCGAGCGCGAGGCCACTATCCGCCACGGCTCCAACACGGTGCTGACCGCGGCGCTGTCGAACGTGCCTTGGGCCTCGGTGATGGTCCGCCGCTCGTTCGGCGTCGCCCAGGCCGCGCACTACGGACCGGACGGCTACGTGCTCGCCTGGCCGTCGGCGGAAGCCGGGCCGCTGCCGGTCGAGGGCGGGGTGGCGGTGGCCTTTCATCGCGAGATCGCCGCGGCGGACGACCCCGACGCCAAGCGCGCCGAGCTTGAGGCCGAGTTCGCCGCCCGCCAGAGCCCGTTCCCGCGTGGTGAAGCGCTCGGCGTGCACGAGCTGATCGATCCGCGCGAGACGCGCGTCACGCTCTGCCGCTGGGTCGAGCGGGTTCAGCCGCTGTTGTCCGCGCTCTTGGGACCGAGCGGCTTTTCGGTGCGGCCATAGGCGCGGACGCGCGGGGCCGCCTCGGTTGTTCGCGCCGTCCTTGCATGCTACCCGGCCCCTGTCTGACGCGAGGGGACACGCGACATGATGCGCCGCTCTCACACGCAGTGGCCGGCGTCCGCGCGCCGTCTCGGCGCCAGCCTGGCCCTCCTGCTTTTCGTTATGAGCTGGCCCGCGGGCGCGCAGGACGCGTTTTTCGAGGAGGAAGTGGTCCTTACCGGCGACTGGCCGCCCTTCATGGACGAAGAGGCTCCCGGCCAAGGCGCAACCACCGCCTTCATGACCGCCGTGCTTCACGAAATGGGCGTCGAGCCGAACTACCGGTTCCTGCCGACCTGGCGGAACACCTTGAACGCGGCGCACGAGGGGGCGGTGTTCGCCACCTTCTCCTGGTCGCCGGACCGTTCGGACATCCGGACGCGGTTCCTCAAATCCGATCCGATCTACGAGGTCACGTTCAGGGTCTTCGTCGACGCCGACCGACTCGCGCGCGGCGATTTCGACGCCGTCGCCGCGCCGCAGGACCTTGGCGGCATGCGCGGCGTGCGAATGTCGGGCTACCTGCAGATCGCCGATTTCGACGCTGTCGAGCTCGTCGAGCGCGAGACCACCGCGAGCGCGTTTGACGCGCTGCTCGGCGGCGACGTGGACTTCGTGATCGAGGCGCGCCGGGTGGGCGAGGCGGTGATCGAGCGCGATTTCTTTATCGACAAGCAGCGCTTCGCCCTTCTTGAAGGACCGGCGCTGCGGTGGTCCGTCGCCCAGGTGGCGCTGTTCCCCACCTCGCGCTCCGACCCGCAGGCCGAAGTCGACCGCTTCAACGCGGCGCTCGCGGTCGTCCGCGACGTCACGAGCGTTGATCGGATTCTCGAGCAGACCACCGGCGACTTCCTCGAGCGCCGCATCGTTCGGCTGACCGACCCGGGCGCGTTCTCGCTCGTCACCGGCAAGTTTTCGCCCGACAGCGCGGAAAGCGTCATCATTCCGCGCGGCGCCACGGCGGTCGTCGTCGATTGGAGCGCAAACTTCGAAACGCCCGAGGTGACCACCGTGCACCGTCAAATGAACGAGTACACCCGCGTGCGGCTCTTGAACGGTCCCTTGAAGGACGAGGTGCTTTACGTGCGCAACATGTTCATCGAGTTGCCGGAAGTGAACGGTCCGGAACTCAACGGGATGCAGTGACGGGGGACGGCATGCGAGTGCGTTTGATGGTTCCGTGCGTGTCCCCGATCCGCTCCGACATCGAGCAGGTCATGAGCGTGCGCGCCTCCAACCTGGCGCTGTGGGACAAGGCGGCTGAAGCGTTTCCCTCGTGGGACCTCGGCGACGATCTGCGCTTTGAGGCGAACGAGGAGAGCTTTCCCCATTCAAGCGCGGCGGCCCGGCGCCGTCCGATGATGTACGACACCATCGAGCAGGACACCCCCGTCCTGCCCGCCCATGTCATCGACCTTGGCCTCGAGCCGACCGATGCGGCGTGGCTGCGGGTCGTCGCGGCGAGCGTTGAGAAAGCGGCCGAGCAGATCGGCGGATCCGACGCCGAGGCGCGTCTGCGCGCGTTGAGCGAGCGGCTCGCCTTCGCGCCCGGCTCCGGCCGGCTGCGCCTTTACTATGCGCGGATCATGATTGTGGAGTTCGAGCTCGCGTTCGACGATCAGGACGCGGTCTGCTCGGAACAAGAGCTGAGCGATCTCGAAGCCTTGGGGCTCGTGATGGCGAACCAGATCTGCGTGCTCGCCGACGAGGTCGTGACCGCCAAGCTCGCGCCCGCGATCATCGCCTTGAGCGCGCCGGGCGCGTCGATCATGCGTTTGCGCACGGCCGAAGAGCGCACCGAGCATCGCAAGTTCCTGCGCAGCGAGCGCGGCCCGGTCTTGTGGGTCACGCGCACGCTGATCCTCGCCGATGTCGCGCCGGGCTCACCGGCCGAGGAGACGGCGGCGGCCTGGCTCGGCGCGGTGTCGCGGACCGACTGGCGCGCGGCGCTTGAGGAGGCGGGCCATTGCATCGAATGGCTGCGCTACGCCGTCGATGAAGCCGCGCTGGCGCGCAACGACCTCGACTTCGAGGACGTCTGGGAGGGGCTGCTTTTCAGTCAATTCTTCTATGCGCTCATCGAGCGGCTGGAGTTCGAGATTTTCGATCTGCTCGGCGAGCTTAAGTGGATGAACGGCAAGCCGGTGCACGGCGCCTATCAGACGCTCACCCGGGCGCGAGAAGAAGCCCAGCTCGCGCTCGTTCATCACAATCATCTCAAGCGCTTCCTTGCGCGCAAGCGTTTCGAGGTCGCCAACAAGATCCTCGACAGCTGGGGATTTGAGGGCGTGGCGGCCAACCTCGAAGAGGCGATCTCAGTGTGCGACGCACGCGTACGCCACTGGGTTCGCCGTTCAGCGGCGCGCAACGCCATCTATACGGATATCTTGCTGTTCGCGATCGGCTCCGTCGCCATCATCGCTTTCATCGTGGACCTGACGATCATCGGCCGGACCTTGAGTTCGGACGCGGCGCTGGGGCTGAGGAACGAAGGCGTGCTCGACATGGCGGGCGGGCTCTCGCGGCTGCCGCTTGACGCCGTCTTGACCGGCGGGGTTGTTCTCATCGTCGCGCTCGCGTGGTGGCTTTACAGGCTGCGCCGCCGCGACATGCTTTAGATGCGGAAGGGACGATGACCGCTTCGATTACGCTCGAAACCGCCGGGACCGTGTGGAAGCTGCTGGTCAAGCCGGGCGATCAGGTCGCCGCGGGGCAGACGCTCTTCATCATGGAGGTGATGAAGATGGAGGTGCCTTACGAGGCGCCCGCCGCCGGGACGATCGCCGCGGTCCACATCGCCGAGGGCGACGTGGTCGAAGAAGATTTTGTCGCGGTGGAGATTGGCTGAGCTTCAGCCCTTCGCCACCGTCGTGAGCCGGTGTCGCGCGGCCGGTTCGTCCGTAGACGCATAAAGATAGTCGCGCGACAGCGGCAAGGCGTCCAAGGTCCGCGTCAGCTGGATCTGATAGTTTACGTGAACGCCGGCGATGAACGACGCCTCGCTGCAGGCGAGATAGAAGTTCCACATCCGCACGAACGCCTCGTCGTAACGCTGCGCGATCGCCTCGCGGTTGGCGAGGAAGCGTTCCCGCCAAGCGTGGAGCGTATGAGCGTAGTGCAGACGCAACAC
Source organism: Maricaulaceae bacterium (assembly GCA_050050115.1). Taxonomy (GTDB): domain Bacteria; phylum Pseudomonadota; class Alphaproteobacteria; order Caulobacterales; family Maricaulaceae; genus JASFUX01. The sequence continues at coordinate 4,605 of JASFUX010000177.1, forward strand.
CTCGACATCGGCGGTGACCAGCTCGGAGCGCTCGACCGCGCCTGCAAGCTCGGAGAGAGCCGGCAGAAAGCCGCCAGGGAAGATGTGTTTGCGGATCCAAGGATTGGTCGCAGCCGGCGGGCCGACGCGGCCGATGGTGTGGATCAGCGCGACCCCGCCTTCAGTCAATCGCTCGCGGACGGCGCGAAAGAAGTCGGGCAGATGCGGCGCGCCGACGTGCTCGAGCATGCCGATTGAGACGATGCGCTGATAACGGCCCTGGTGCTCGCGGTAATCCGCGTACTCGAACTTGACGCGGTCCGACAGTCCGGCCGCCTCGACGCGCGCGCGGGCGACGCGCAGCTGCTCCTTGGACAGAGAGATGCCGGTGACCCGCACGTTGTGCCGGCGCGCGAGGTAGAGCGCTGTCGCGCCCCAGCCGCAGCCGATGTCGAGCACCCGGTCGCCGGGTCTTAGCGCCAGCTTGGCCGCGATCCGCCGCGCCTTCTCGCGCTGGGCCTCTTCCAGGCTCATCTCCGGCGCGGCGTGAAAGGCGCAGGAGTAGTGCATCTCCTCATCCAGCCAGAGCCGGTAGAAGGCCTCGTCGAGATCATAGTGGTGCGAGACGTGTCGCCGCGCGCCGTCCCGCGAGTTGCGCTGCTGGAGGACGCGGGCGAGATTGTTCACCATCTGGCGCGCGCGCAGGAAGGCCGGCGCTTGTCCGCGCGCGGTGTCCAACAGCACGGCGGTCAGCACGTCGACGAGTTCGTCCTCGGCAATCTCGATCTCGCCGGCCACATAGGCGTCGCCGACGCCTTCGAGCGGATTGAGGAGAATCCGGCGTTCGGCGCGGGGGCTGTTGACGTGCACGACGCCGGCGAGCGGCGCGCCCCGCGGACCGGCTTCATGGGCCCGGCCGCGCCAATCGATGAAGGTCAGCCGCCGCGACCGCAGCGCGGCGTTCATAAGCTTGGCGAGCAACATATCCGTATCGTGTCGAAGTCTTCTCGCAGCATCGTCATCCACATTTCACCGCCCGAGCGGTGCGAACGGTCTCTCCGCGTGAGGACGCACGGATCAGAACAATTCAATGATAGCCGGAGGCCAGCGCGAAACTTTGATCTCGCGCAGTTTCTAAGGCGCGATGGTCTTCGATGAAGACGCAGTCGCTCCTTCAGGAGCGCCGGATTTTAGATCAAGAGGGTTTGGCCCGCCTCTACCGCGGCGCGCATCCTTCGTCCCGACGCACGGGATTGCAGTGCGTCGGGCCGCCGCCCGGAAGGGCGACCTGATAGCCGCCGACATCTTCCCGCGGCAGATAGTAATCCGTAGACACATATTGTGCGCCCGACGCGAAGGCGGCTTCGCGCCGACCGCGGCTACTCCAATCCGAAATGGCGCACGGCGGCCTCGGCGATCGGGCCGCCCCACTCCTGGACGAAGTGGCCGCCGTCGGCGATCTCCATCGGCTCCGGGCAGCCCTTGATCCGCTTGCGCATGCCGGCCATCACGCCGGGCCCCAGGACCGGATCGGCCATGCCGACCGCCATGAAGCTCTCTCCGCCCCAGTCCTCGGACCACCACTTAGCCGCCCTCTGCGACAGTTGTGCGAAAGGCTGCTCGGGCGCGGTCGGCACGAGCTGAGGGAAGGTGCGCACGCCGGCCTTGTAGCGGTGATCGGGGAAGGGCGCGTCGTAGGCGGCGACCTCGGCGTCGGTCAGATGCGGCGTGCCGCGCTTGATCAGCGCGCCGACCGGCATGTCCGGCGTCTTCGCCGCATAGTCGCGCCAAGCGATGAAGCCGTCGGTCGGCGTCGCGCCGATCCCAAAGCCGGTGTTCATGATCAGAAGTCGCGCGTAGCGCTCGGGCGCGGCGAGCGGCAGCGTCAGGCCGATCAGTCCGCCCCAGTCTTGGACGACCAACGTCACGTCCTTGAGATCGAGCTGATCAATCAGCGCAAGCGTCGCGTCGCGGTGGAACTCCGCCGTATACGCCGCGTCGTCGACCGGTTTGTCCGAACGGCCGAAGCCAAAGAAGTCCGGCGCGACGACGCGGGAGCCGCTGGCGAGAAACGGCGGGATCATCCGGCGGTAGAGGTAGGCCCACGAGGGCTCGCCGTGCAGGCAGAGAAAGACGTTGGCCGCGTCCTTGGGGCCCTCGTCGACATAGTGCATCCGCAAGCCCTCATAGCCCGGCAGGTCGTCGACGTAGTGCGGTGCATAGGGCCAGTCCGGCAGGTCGGCGAAGCATTCGTCGGGCGTGCGCAGAGATTCGGGGGACATGGCGGTCTCCTGTGTGAGCCCTTTTCGAAGAGCCGCCGCCCGGCGGCGTCGCTGAACGATCGTACGCCAAGCGCGCGCAATGGGGTTAGAGGCGATGAGCCCTGATTTCACCAACGGGTTGTATGGAGTTCGAATGCTCGGCCGAGCGTGGTATGCAGCCGATGGTTGCGTTTGGGGGGCGCGAATGAGCGGACATAAAGGCTTCGGCTTCGCCGCTGTTCTGGCGGCGGGCGCTTGGGCGGCTC
>JASFUX010000178.1:0-7096 GCA_050050115.1 Maricaulaceae bacterium
CGCAGAGATGCAGTCCTAAGGCCGGCGCGGCCAATGGACTTGCGATCGCCTCAATTCCTCCATGCCGACGCCATGCCCTGCGGCTCAAGCTGCGCGCGGCCCAGAGCCTCGGCGCTTTGCCTGCGCATCCATGAACCCTCGAAGAGAGGAGCCGTCATGTCATTGCGATCCAAGACAATCGTTCTCGTTGCCGCGTTGACCGTCGCAGCCTCCCCCGCCTTCGCTGACGACATCGTGCGCGACGCTGCGCTGATCGAGACGGTCGAGATCGAAGGCGTCACGCTCGCGATGAGCCCGCAGGAGGCCTTGGAGCATTTGCTCGCAAGCGGCTATTCGGCGGGCGACATCACTTCGTTTGACGCGTGGGACGGCTACAACATCTCCCTCGTCCGCGGCTCCTACACTGAGCCTCAAGGCGAGTCGTGGGTGTCGCTGGACCGACGGGGTGGCCGGCTCGTCGCCATCTCTGAGTCGTTCAACCGCACCCGCGGCGATCTCTTTGAGCCGGACGAGGAGATCGGCGCGGTACAGTCACACTTCTCGATCGCGGCCGACGACCCGAAATGCCACGTCAACGACTTCAACACGGGTTCGTGCGAGGTGCGCGACGCCGCCGATGACGAGGACGTGGACCTGGTCTTCAGCATGACTGCGCAAGCGACGATGATCATGCGTTCGGCGTCGCGCACCCAGCAGCTGGGATTCGAATAGAGCGAGCCCTGGATCGAGAAGGCGCCAGCTCAGCCGGCCGCCTTCAGCTCGGCTTGCGCGGCGTCGATCGCCGTTTCGATCGCCGCGCGCCAGGCGTTTATGTCGACCGCGTCCTTCGCCGCGTCCGGGTACAGCACGGCGCGCGACGCGTTGACGAGAACGCCCTCGGGCCCCTTCTCGCCTTTCACGGCCGCCGCCATCGCGTCCGCCGCGCTCGCGCCCTGGGCGCCGTAGCCGGGCACGAGAAACGGCGCGTGCGGCAGGATCTTGCGCGCCGCCCGCGCTTCTTCAGGCGCCGTCGCGCCGACGACGACCATCAGCGACGACCAGCCATGCTTGCCGCGCCAGTTTTCCGTCAACGGCGCAAGCTTCTCGGCGAGCCGCCGCCAGACGGGCGCGCCGCCGGCGTCGAGATCTTGAATGTCGGACGCGCCAGGGTTCGAGGTGCGCAACAACACGATCACCCCGCGATGGTGCGCTCGGGCGAGGTCGATCCAGGGCTGAAGCGTATCAAGACCCATGTAGGGGTTGACCGTCACTGCATCGGCCGTCAGCCAAGCATCCGCGCCGAAGTAGGCCTCCGCATAGCCCTCCGCGGTCGAGCCGATGTCGCCCCGCTTGGCGTCGAGGAGCACCAGAAGCCCTTGCGCCCGCGCGCGCGCCGCCAGCCGTGAAAGCGCCTCGAGCCCGGCCGGGCCCCAGCGCTCGAACAAAGCGATCTGCGGCTTGACCGCGGCGACGCGCGCGGCCGACGCGTCGATCACGCCTTCGAAGAAACGCTCAAAGCTCTGAGGTCCGGGCGCGCCGAACAGCGCGGGCAGCCGCGCCGGATGCGGATCGAGCCCGACGCACAAGGGCCCGTGGCGCGCGACGGCTGCGGTCAGGCGATTGGAGAAGTCTGGCATGAGGCCCGCCGCGCGTTCGACACGTCAGCGTCTCTACGCCGTCGAACCGGTGCGAACAAGCCGCTGGCGCGCTGAGGAGCCGCCTAGAAGACGCCCGGAATGACCCGATAGCGCACTTGCTCGGCGTAGGCGACGTACTCGGGGTTCTGCTTGAGCACCTTCTCTTCGGCGAGGATGCGCGCGGCGAGCAGCGCCCAGTTCGCAAGATAGACCGACAGGTTCCATAGCGACGGCGCGGCGAGGAGATAGCCGCAATGGGCGACGAAGTAGCCGAAATACATCGGGTGGCGGACGAAGCGATAAAATCCGCCGACCATGACGCCGCGGTCCGCCGCGACGAGGCCGAAGCTGCGGCGCAGCGACAGCTTGGCGCCGAGGTGGATCGCAAGGCCGAGGCACAAGAACGTCGTTCCCGCGACGACGCTGATCGGCTCGCCGCCGGGACCGACGAGAAGTCCCGCCAAGGTGCCGCCGAACGCAATCGCCCAATCGCGCGGGTTCATCGAGAAACGGTCAGTCGGCCGGCGCGCCAGAATGAAGCCGACGATCACGCCCTCGGACAGGATCAGCATCAGCCGATAGAAGCTGGGCACGGCCAAAGGGTCGGGCAGCAGCCGCCAGACGAGGAAGACATAGAGGACGGCGACGATCACCTGCTCGGCCAGATCGGCGAGCCGAGGAGCGCTCATGCGAGACGCGACGAACTGCATGGATCATCACCTATCGGATTTTCATGATACAGAGTGTCCGATTAAGATTATGACTTATTTTCGATTGAAAATTCGTAAGCCGAGCAGGAGAAACGCGCCGCGCGCCGTTAACGCCGCGGGAACTTTTACTCCACCACGCAGCGCACCTTAGCGACGCGCAGGTCGCGCCGCAGGCGGCGGCCGACTTCGCCGTAGTTGGCGTCGCGGATCGGTCCGGCAGTCGCCGCGTCCGAAGCGGTCTCCGCGCCGGTGTCGGTGACCGCCGCGGCGATGCGCGACGGCGCGGAAGTGTAGATCCGCCCCCGGCGCGGCGCATGCGCGACCATGACGCCGACCACCTCGCCCTCATGATCGAACGCCGGGCCGCCCGAAAGCCCGCCCAAGTGTCCTTCGATGCCTTCGGTGCGCGAGGTCTCGGCCCAGACGAGCGCCGGCTCGCCGACCGCATAGCGGCCGCGCAGCTGAATGGTCGCCCGGCCCATGAGCTTGCCCGACACCTCCCCCGGCACGCCAGTCGGATAGCCGATCAGGTAGGCGTCCTCGCCAAGACCGCGGTCGTCCTCGGCGACGTCGAGCGCCAGGGGCGCGCGCGACAGCGGCGAGGTGACGATGGAGATCTCGGCGGAAAGCGCTTCTCCGTCTGCGTCCCCCAGCGGCTCGGACGCGCGCGGGCCCTCACCCTCTTCGACCTCGAGCACGGTCGCGTCGCAGCCGTCGACCACGTGGCGGGCGGTCATCCAGACGCCGTCGCCGACGGAGAACGCGGTGCCGGTGGCCGCGACCGCCTGGCCGACGCCGACCCAGACGTCCTCGTCGAAGTCCGACCGCCCCGGCAGCGGCTCGCGCTCGACAGTTTCGACCGGCTCGGTCACGGGTTGCTCTTCGGGCTGTTCGGTCACATCCGGCGTATCGACCTGGTCTTCAGGTTGATCTTCCGGCGCCTCTGCGAACTCTTCCTCTTCGCCGATCGCACCGACGTCGATCGTGTCGATCTCCGCATCGTCCTGCGGCATGGGCGCTGGCGGCGGCGGCGCAATCGCCGACTCCTCGCTCTCCACCGCGTAGAGACCCCACACTCCGCCGCCGATCAGCGCGGCGAGGACGAGCGCATTAGCCAATCCGCGCAAGGGGCGCTCCCGCGACCGCTGCAGCGAGGATGAAGGCGAAGCAGAGCTTCACGCTGACCAGCGCCAGCGCCGCCGCGATCTCCCCGTCCTTGATCCGCTTGGGCAGGTCGGGCAGCAGCCAGTTGACGAACTGCAGCGCGATCAGCTGGACGAATACCGTCACCACGCCCCACAGCACGATGTCGGCCCAATTGAGGCTCGAGGCCATGGCGAAGGCCAGTGGGATCGCCATCGAGGTCGTCGCGCCGGCGTAGGCGATCCCGCCGGCGGTGTTGTTCTCGCGGATCAGCTTGACCTCGCGCGTGGGCGAGAACCACGAGTAGATCACGACGCCCACCCAGAGGATGACCAGCGTCATCGCTCCGTGTGCGGCGAATGTCGGAAAGCCGGCGCGGAACGCATGCAGCGATGCGTCGAGCGCGCCTTCGAGGTCGTTGCCGAAGTAGTCGCGAACCCCGTTGATGAACCGTTCCATGCGCTAAAGCCCCTCTCGCCTGCCCGACGCCTCGCCCCCCGGGACAAAACCATAGCATGGCGCCGAGGTCCGCAGGATCGCCCGGGAGCCGAGCGCAATCAAGCGGCCCCGCACAGCGAGGCCGCTCTGTGACAAGTCCATGAAAATGAGGGGCTTAGGACAGCCCCGCGGCGATCAGATCCGAAGCGCCAGCGCCAACAAGGCCGCGGGGAACATCAGCGTAATCATCGCCATGATCTGCAGCGCCAGGATGCGCTGCTTGGACTTCTTGCGCCGCGCGCCCGGCGCACGCGGCTTCTTCGGCAGCGGGTCGAGCACCCAGCGGACGAACAAGAGCATTCCGCCGGCGCACAGCAGTATAATCCCCGAGCCGATCGCCGTGCCCACCAAGGCGAACACGCCCGCGCCGACCGCAAAGCCGACGATCCACGGCAGAAGGACCTTCACCAGATTGCGAACCAGCCCGTCGGCCTCCTGATAGTCGAGCCGCTTGAACGCCACGGGCGCGATCTGCACCACCGTCGAGCCCGAAACCCCCAAAGCGAGGCCCGCCAGCGAAGCGGAGATGATCAGCGAGGCGGCGATGAGTTGTTCAAGCATGTCGGGCGCTCTCTCGGCGTTCGCTCACGAGGACGATGAGCGGACGCTAAGGTGAGTCGGCGCGGCGTGAAGGCCCGGAGCGCCGTTCCCGTGCGCGCATCCCCAAGCAGATGATGCGAGCTCTCAAGGCGCCGGAAGCCTTGCGGACTTACGCGCCGTCGAACGTCGGCGCGCGCCAGTTGGTCGTCGCCGCATAGATGACGCTGTCGGTCACCCCGGCGTGGGTGACCCAGTTGGCCTTGAGCCGCCCCTCGAACGCATAGCCGGCGCGCTCGAACAACCGCACCGACCTGACGTTGTCCGGATCGATGTCGGCGTAGACCCGCACGAGGCTCCGCTCGCCGAGCCCGAAGGCCGTGGCCGCAGCCACGGCGCGCGCCGCCAGCCCGCGTCCCTGCGCGGCCGGGGCGAGTTGAACGCCGATCTCCATCACCCCCTCGCGCCGCGCGATCAGCGTCACCCGGCCCAGCGCCGCCTCACCGTCCTCGGTGATCGCCCATTGCGGCGATGCGTCGTCCAGCGACCAGGCCGCGGCGCGGGCGCGGGTCTCCTCGAGCGAGCCGGAGGCCGGGCTCGGCATGAAGCGCATCTCTTCGGGATCACCGAAAGTCGCATGCAGCATCTCGAGGTCGCGCTCGAGATCGAGCGGCCGCAGGCGGACCCCGTACGCGGCGACGACCGGCGGCGGGGCGGCTTGAGCGGACGCCGCGCGCCCCGACGGCGGCTCCTTGAGCTGGTCGTCGACGAGCTCCATGACGATCTCCGGCAGCGTCTCCGCCGCCGCCTCGCGCATCCGCACGAAGCCGCGGTCGCGGAAGTCGTTCTCCTTGAAGCAGGCCTTGCGCGAAGCCTCGTCGGGCCAGCGGGCGTAGGACACCCAGACGCCGCCCTCCCCGCGGTGCAGCCGCGCGCCATAGGAGTCGCACTGCGCCGCGACCGCGCGCGTGCCCTCGGACCAGGCGTCCGCGAACTGGTCCTCCATTCCCGGCTTAACCCGCCAGCGGTAAATCACGGCGACGCTCATGGAGGCGATCTTCTCAGCGCTGCGACCGCGCACGCAAGGCTGGCGCGCGGCGCGGTCAGGATCAGCGAATCCGGCGAACCCGCGTGGCCGGGCCGCGCCCGTCGACCTGCAGCAAGAAGCTCCCCATCGCGGCGCGGCGAATCTCGGCCACCGGAGAACGGTCGAGATTGACGCGCATGCGCTGGTATTCGATCTGATCCCAAACCTGACCGTTGGCGAGGTAGAACCTCAAGCGGTCGTAGCCGAACGTATCGACCCGCACGATATCGGAATGGATGCTGTCGATGTCCTCCGGCCGCGGCGGCGCAGGGGGTGCAGCGGCCGTCTCAGCCGTCGACGAAGAGGCTGACGCGACCGTCGGCGCGGTGAGCGGATCGGGCTCCAGCGTCGGCGCGGTCAACGGATCAACGGTCTCGGCGAAGCCGAATGACTCTTCAGGATCGGGTTGAGCGACCGGAGGACTAGGCTGAACGACCGGCGCCGACGGCGTCGCCGGAACTGCAGCGTCTACGCCGTTCGCAAGCCGATCGAAGCAGGCCAGACGCTCCTCGTCCGACGTGATACGCGCGCAGTCCTGAAGCGTGGTCGGCGCTGCGGGCTGCGCGTGAGCGGCCGCGCCGGCTCCTGTTGCTGCGAGAGCGAGAAAGATTGTCGCGATGCGCATCCCGCGCCCTCCGACCCGTCAAGACCAAAAACAAAGCTCTCATGGCGCCCGAGGAGAAAGCAAGCAAGCCACGCATCGTCGCAAAAGCATTGACGTTCCGTGCACTGCTGAGCGCTCCCCAAATGCGGGCGACGAGTTCTGCCAGCGTTGCTGATTGAAGTATTGGCATGTATTAAATATTATGTTTTTAGTTTTTAGCGCTCCGCCGGAGTCCGTCTGATCCGCGCGCTAGCTTGGCCGTGAGCTTAGCCAACTATTAAATAATTAGTTTTTAGCTTGTTCTTTGTTGAGATTCGATAAAGTGTGGAAAAAATGTGTTTCCGTGACAACAACGTCATTCTGTTTTCTGGAAAACCAAGAATTTTGATTGCTGAAGATTTGACCTCCGCAAATCGGGCTGGAAATGTCCGGGCCAGAGCTATCCGGGCCGCGCCCTGCGGTTGACCGGAGAGGCATAGGATGCGGGGGACGCGTCAGTCATCGCTACAATCTGAACATTAGAAAGTTACGATGAGGGGGACGCGTCACGCCTTGCACGTCAGCGAGGAGTGTGGACGGAATGTATAAGGCTAATCGGGCCGGGTTGCTCTCGGCGAGCATGCTCTTTGGCCTTGGCGCATCGGTCGCCGTCGGGATGGCGGCGTATGCGGCTGAGGACGAAGTCGAAGAAGTCGCACCGGTCGAAGAGGTCGACGACAGCGAAGACCGCATTGTGGTCACCGGGTCGCGGATCCGCCGCGACACTTTCACCAGCACGTCGCCGCTTCAGGTGATCAACGAAGACACGATCGCCGAATCCGGCGTGCTCGACGTTGGCGAACTGCTGCGGACTACGACTGTCGTGCAGGGCGCCCAGCTCGACCAGACCGTGAACTCCAAC
>JASFUX010000179.1:0-7060 GCA_050050115.1 Maricaulaceae bacterium
CCGGGCAATTGACGGTCGCAAGCAGCGGGCTCGATTATGAAACCGCGACCAACCACAACGTCACGATCCGCGCGACCGACGGTGGAGGACTGACGTATTCTGAAACGGTCACGATCTCGGTCAACGACCTGAACGAAGCACCGTCGGCGACCACCTACTCCTACGATGCGCTTGGTCGTCTAACGATTGTGGAGCGCAATGGTTCAACGATAACTTACACATTGGACGAACTTGGGAATCGGGTGTCCGTATCAGCGAGTTCCTCGCAGTAGCGTCATCTTAGACATCTCTGTTGAATGTGGTCTGCCTCTACACCCGCAGCTGTTGTGGACGCAACGAAGCGGAGTCACGGAGGAGGTTTGAGACGGCGTGGAAATGGATTTCGCCTGAGGAGATGATTGGAATGTTGCGGTCAGCCGAAGTGCGGCTGGCCGACCGTGGCCTAGTCCAATTGGGTAGTGAAGCGCTTGCACTCGGTGGTCGACTACCGGGGCTGGAATCCAGCGGCCGCTTGGACCTCGCCACCAAAGGCGTCTCCAAATCTAAGTGGAAGAGGCTTTGGAGTGACGGTCGGACGGTGTCAGGCTTAACCTCGGCGAGGACCGCGAAAGCAATCGAGACCTTGAAGCGCCAAGACGCTTTCGCCGAGTTCTTCGCCTGAGCTGGTCATATAGACTTCAACGCGCTACGTGGCGGTAGTGGGCTCGGTTGCTAATCGGTTTCTGAACTGTACATCCTACGCGCTTTCCGATGACCTCGGGCGAGTTCTCAAGACACTCTGGGGGTGGACGCCTGCGAGGAGCAACACGTCATGGGCCAATTGATTGTCTTGAGTTGTGGGGGATAGGGTCCAGCGCAGCGGGCCGATCCAAGATCTTGGAAGCGTCACGCTGATCTGCAAGTGGCCGCATTGCGTCGATCTTCGGATTGTTCGGCGTTCGCGTTCTTTGGCTCCTATTCTCTTAGCGTGGCGCCAGAACGACGATCGGCGATGTCGTAGCTATTGGGGCGCTCCGTAACTCGCCCCGCGGTTGAATTCATCGTAGAGAACCGTCTCAAATGAAGCGGCTGATCAGGGCGACCTCGGGGGGATGGCGTGGGCCGTCGCGGAAACCAGACTGTAGCGTTCACCGGACCCGCGCTCGCGGCATTACTCGGCGTCACTGCACTTCACGCCGCGGTGGCCGGCGCTCAAGAGCCGACCGAGACGGTCCTGCCTGCCCGCACACTCTCGGAGCCGGCCGAACCGCGCGGAAGCGAAATCGACGCGCGTCCTGGGCGCTTCGTCGTCGACCCCGAGCGCTCGGCAACCGAACAAAGCGGCGCACTCGCGCCGCGGGGCGAGGGCTTTTCGGCGACTTACGCGAACGCCGAAGTCGCGCTTGTCGTCAATCAAATCCTCGGCGAGTTTCTTGGACTCGACTACACCATCGGGCCGAACGTCCGTGGCCAAATCACATTACGGATCACCGACCTGCGAACACGACAGCAGGCGATCGACACGCTGCGCGCGGCGCTTGAGCCTCTGGGCATCGCAGTCGTCGAACGCGGAGGCTTTGTTGCGGTTGTGCAAGGCGTCAGCGGCGCGGTCGGGGACATTGCCGTCTTGGGCCCCGGCGACGCCGCTCCGCCGGGCGCGGGCGTCGCGGTGCTCATTCCGCGCTACATTGCACCGAGTCAGGTTTCCGGTCTCATCGGGCCGTTTGCGCCGCCGGGCGTCGTCGCGTTGGCGGACGACGAGCGGAACTTCATGGTGTTGCGCGGTGAAGAGGCGGCGATCACTTCGGCCTCAGAGGCTGTCGCCCTTTTCGATGTCGACTGGTTCTCGCAGATCTCGGTCGCCTCCTTCGATCTCGACTATGTCAGTCCGGACATCATTGCGGGCGAGCTGCCGCCGTTGCTCGGTCCCGCCGCCGTGAGCGTCGAAATCGTGCCGCTCGAACGACTTTCGAAGCTCATCGTGCTCGCGCGCAACGCCGACGCCCTTGAAGCTGTGCGAATGTGGGTTGCGCGTTTGGATGCGCCGGCCGACCGGGCGGCCATGAACGGGCTTCTGATATATGACGCGCGCTATGCAGATGCGGAGACCTTGGCCAGCTCGATCGTTCGCCTGATGGGCGGTGGAGCGACGTCAGGCTCAGCATCGAACGATCGCTCTCTTTCCGTCGCGGCGGGCAGTCGGGACACGGGCTCCAGAGGCGATCCGCGCGCGGGCGAATTCGAGCCGTCACGAGACATCGCAGATGGGCGAGATCAGAGAGGCGGAGCCGGATCGGCGGCGCGTCTGGACGGGGTCATCATCGTAGCCGACCCGGACCAGAACGCGGTGATCGCGCGTGGTGAGGATGCGCAGATCGCTGAGGTGCGGGTGCTGCTCGAGGCGCTCGACCGACCGCGCGCCCAGGTGCTCATAGAGGCGACGATCGTCGAGGTGACGCTCAACGATGAGCTGCGCTACGGCGTAAATTGGGCTGGCGTGGAGGATGAGCGTATCCGCGCGATTTTCACCGACGCGCCGAACGGCGCGGTGGCGGCGCGGTTTCCAGGGTTCTCGGTGTCCTACGTCAATACCGACATCGAGGCGGCGCTCAGCCTTCTCGCGTCGGTGACGGAAATTGAAGTTGTCTCGCGTCCGAGCGTGATCGCCCTTCACAACGAGCTGGCTGAGCTGCAGATCGGCGATCAGGTGCCCATTGTCACCCAGAGCGCCGTTTCGGTGGTCAATCCTGACGCGCCGATTGTCAATCAAACCACTTACCGCGACACCGGGGTGATCCTTTCGGTCATTCCGCGCGTTCGCGCCGGCGGAACCGTCGAGATCGAGATTCTCCAAGAGGTCTCGGACGTTGCGCGCACGACATCGTCCGGAATCGACTCGCCGACGATCACGCAGCGTCGCATCGCGAGCACGCTGCTCGTGCCTTCAGGCGAGGCGGTTGCGCTAGGCGGGCTCATTTCGACCAGCCGCGCGACTGGGGAGACCGGGGTGCCGGTGCTGCGGAGAGCGCCCGTGGTTGGTCAGCTGTTTCGCACCAATTCCGACCTCTCAGAGCGCACCGAGTTGATCGTTTTTCTAACCCCTCGGGTGCTCGCCGATCCGCGCCAAGCGGTGGACGCGACCACGCAAATGCGAGCCGCGATGAGGCGGCTTGAAGCACTGTTGGCGGAGCAATGAGCAGGCGAGACGAGCGAGGTTATATCATGGCGGGCGCGTTGGCCGCGCTCTTCGCGATGAGCATTGTCGCGGCGACATTGGTGTCTGCGACCGTGAACGAGGTTCGCCGCGTGCGCGTCGCCGAGTTGGCTGCAGTTGACGACGCGGCGCTCGATGGTGCGATCCGACTCGCGCTTGTCGAGATCCTTAAAGACCCGCGCCGGCGCGAGAGATCGTTTGAAGGCGGCGTAGCAGACATCCGCGTCGGCGACCGTGCCTTCAAGGTGGAGGTGAGGTACGAAAGCGGGAAGTTGGACGCCAACGTCGCGCCGATCGATGACATCGAGGAGGAGCTCTCCTTGCGGGGAGCGCCGGCATGGGATGTCGAAGCAGTTGTCGCTGCGATTGAGGTTCGTCGTTCCGACGAGCGACCAATCGGCTTGCTCGACGAGATCCTGACAGAAGTCACCGCGCCCGAATGCGCGAGGCGTGTCCTCACGACCTTCGGAGGTCGCCCGGGGTCGGTGAGCGAAGGCGACGCGGTTGGCGTCGGTGGCGGCCAGCCGTTTCCGCGGCCAGTTCCGGGATCGCGGATCGTCGTGACTGCGATGACCGACGAGGGCGACGGCGCGCGCGGGCGCGAGGCGGTGTTCCTGATCACGGGCGAGCGCGAGACGCCGGCGCGGATCATGGACATGCGCCGCTTGCGCGGCGCGCCAGAGGAGGCATGTGAAGGAGGCGCAGATGCGAGCTAGGCCAGGGCGCGTTCCCGATAGACGAGATGACGCCGGTTATACCCTCACCGAGCTTCTGGTGGTCATCGTTGTGCTGTCGCTCGTCGCCGCGGCGATCACGCCGCAGATCCTTGGGCGGTTCAACACGGCCAAGACGCGCACCGCGCAGCTGCACGTCGACACGCTCGCCGCGGCGCTCGATGACTTCTACATCGACGTAGGTCGTTATCCGACGGCGGAGGAAGGCGTGGCGGCGTTGATGTCTGCGCCGCCGAACGCAGCTGGATGGGCGGGGCCCTACGTGCGTTCAGAGCGGAGCTTGATCGATCCCTGGGGTCGCTCGTTCGTCGTCTCTGCTGCGCCGGGCGCGAACTTGCCCCCGCAAGTGGTTTCGCTCGGCGCCGACGGCGAAGAGGGCGGGGATGGCCCCGACGCGGATGTCAGTTCGTCCTAGCTTGTAATGGGACTCATATGATCGAGCCTGACGTCATCAGCTGGATTGCGGTCGCGGCGGGCGGCCCCGTCGTCGCGGCCGGCGCTGTCGCCGCCGGCGGTCGGATTACGCCTGTCGCGCGGATTGCATCGATCGAGCACCTTGCGAGCTCCAACCGCGCTTTTGCGCTCGCCGCGTGCGCTTTGATCGCCGCGTTCGCGCCGTTGGCGCTCGTTTGGCTATCCGGGCCGGCCTTCCTGATTCCGAGCGCGCTATTCGTCTGGGGCGGGCTGACGCTGGCGGTCGTCGATCTCTCGACCTTGCGCGCGCCGCGCGTCTGGTCCGCCGTCTACGGATTTACGGCTGTTGGATGCACGGCGGCCTTAGCGCCCGATCATGCAGCGGGAGCAGTGTTCGTTGGCGTTGCGGCGTTCGCGCTGATGCAGGCGGCGCGGCTCGCGTATCGTCGGGCCCGCGGATGTGACGGGCTCGGCGGGGGCGATCCTTGGGTCATGGCGGCGCTCGCCGCGTGGAGCGGACCTTCAGGAGCGCCTTGGGTGCTGGCGCTGGGCGGCGGTTTCGCGCTCGTTGCGACAGCGACCAACTTCGGCGGTGCGCGCAAGGAGCTAAGGCGTCTGCCATTCGCGCCCTTCCTGATCGCCGCGTCGTTGCTCCTTTCCTTCGTGTTCGCCGCCACGCGCGGCGCTCCGTTCTGGAACTGAGGGGAAGAGATGCGCCGGTCCGATGTGCGGATAGAGGAGGAAGGCGCGGTCGATCGCGCGGCGTCCTACGAAGAGACGCTCGCCTGGCTGCGCGACCGCGCGGGCCTCGATCCTGCGGCCGAGGCGGCGGCGCGGCGGACCTTGAGACCGGGCGGTGAGCCGCTGCCTTTGATCCTCAACCGCATGGGCGCGGTTGGCGACGGCGACCTGCAAGCCGCGTTCGCCGCCGTCTCGGGCGCGCCGATCGCCGAGGTCGGCGCAATCGAGCCGCGAGGCGACGTGTCGGCGGCCTTTCTGCGCGCACATCGCGCGCTGATTCTCGGAATGGCCGATGACGCCGTGTCGCTTGGCCTTGTCGACCCGTTCGATCTGGACGCTGCGGCCGGCGTCGCCTTCGCGCTTGGCAGGCCCGTCGAGGTCTCCGTGATCCGCGCGGGCGAGCAGCGCCGGGCGCATTCGTCGGCCTATGAAGATCGCGAAGCGGCCTGGTCGGTCGAGGTCGCCGAGCGCGATGAGACCCGCATCGAAGCAGCCTTCGAGTTCGACCGCGACGCGCCGGTGGCGCGACGGCTTGCAGGCTGGCTCGCCGCGGCGGTCGAGCGTCGCGCGTCGGACGTGCACATAGAGCCTAGAAGCCATGCTCTGATCGTACGCTACCGCATCGATGGCGAGCTTGAGACCATCGCCGAGGAGCCGTTGGCGGCCGCCGCGTCGATCGTCGCCCGGATCAAGGTACTCGCCGATCTCGACCTCGGCGAGCGCCGTGCGCCTCAGGACGGGCGGACCACTATCGTCGTCGCCGGCCGACCCGTGGACTTGCGCGTCTCCGTGGTGCCGTCCGTGCACGGCGAGAGCGCAGTGATGCGCATCCTCGACCGCGGCGAGGTGCGGCTCGACTTCGAGACGCTGGGGTTCTCGCCCACGGAGTTGTCGCTGCTCGGGAAGGCGTGTCGCTGGCCGCACGGGCTGTTCGTCGTCACCGGACCGACCGGTTCAGGCAAGACGACGACGCTCTATGCGGGTCTTGAGGCGATGCGCGAGCGCGACCGCAAGATCCTCACTATCGAAGACCCGGTCGAGTTCTACTTCGATCACGTCACTCAGGTCCAAGCAGCGCCCAAAGCGGGCGTCACCTTCCCGAGCGCCATTCGCGCCTTCCTGCGTCAGGACCCCGACGTGATCATGGTGGGCGAGATCCGGGACGGAGAGACTGCGCGCGCAGCCGTTCAAGCGGCGCTGACGGGGCATCTCGTGCTGGCGTCGCTTCACGCCATCGACGCGCCGCGCGCCGTGCCGCGTCTTCTCGACATGGGCGTCGAGCCGTTCCAGCTGGCGGCCTGTTTCCGCGGCGCGCTCGCTCAGCGCCTTGTTCGCCGGCTCTGCGCGCATTGTCGGCGCGAGCGCGAGCCGAGCGGTCTTGAGACCGAGACGCTCGGGCTCTCGGCGGGCGAGCGCGTCTGGGACGCCGTCGGCTGTCCGCGCTGCGGCGGGTCCGGCTACCAAGGCCGGCTCGCGGTCGCCGAGGGATTCGCGGCGAGCGACGCTTTCCTGGCCGACCTGCGCGACGGCCGCGCGATCGCGCAGAGCGCGGCGCAGGCTTTGCCCCACCGGCTCGCCAATGACGGTGCGGCGAAAATCCGCGCCGGGCTGACCAGCCCCGCCGAAATCATGCGCGCGATGTCGGGGTAGAGATGGCCTGGTTCCGCTACGCTTCGCTGACGACCGCCGGGCGCACGCGGCGCGGCCTCGTTGAGGCCGAAAGCCGGGAAGCGGCTCTAAGGCAGATCGCTGACCGCGGCGAGACGGCCACCAAGCTCAAGCCCGCGCGCCGTCACGCTTTTTCGTCCGGACGGCCGGACATCTCTCGCGACGAGCTTGCTGCTTTTCTCGCGGACCTCGCGGCGTTGCACGACGCCGGCGTGCCTCTGCGCCGCGGGCTCGACGTGCTCTCGGGGGACTCTTCGACCGCGAGCGCGGCGCGCCTCGCCGAGCTGATGGCCGAGCGTCTCGATGCCGG
>JASFUX010000180.1:0-6998 GCA_050050115.1 Maricaulaceae bacterium
ACAGCCCCAGCCGCGCGCCCTCGACCAGACGATCGAACCAGCTCGTGTCGTGAGCGAACATCCGGTAGGTCTCGAGGATCTCCCGTGAGACGCCCTCGACCGCGCCAGCGCGCCCTTCGACCAGCTTGTCGATCGACTGGCGCAGCCGCGCGATGGCGATCTCCAGACGCTCGACCTCCGCATCCGGATCGTCCGCAAGCAGACGCGCGGGAGGCACGTGATGGGCGTGCTTGATCGCCCGGCCCGACGCCAGACCGTCGGTGATCCCAAGGCCTTCGAGCCGCTCCTCCGCGGTGGGGCGCAGCGCGATCGCGTCGAACACCTCGCCGCCCGCGGCAAGCTCGGGCGCGACGACGATCTCTGCGAGCACCATCGCCGCGGTCTGCAGCGTCTCGACCTCTTCTTCGTCGTAGACCCGCGGCGTGCGGTTCTGGATCGTCAGCACGCCAAGCAAGCGCCCGCCGCGCAGGATCGGCGCGCCGAGGAAGGAGACGATCCCCTGCTCTTCAGTTTCGGGCTGAAAAGAGAACGCCGGGTGGTTCGGCGCGTCGGTGATCGACAGCGGCTCGACGGTCAGGGCGACCTGACCGACGAGGCCGACCCCGGGACCCAGCCGGGTCTTGTGCACCGCCGCGGCGGCGAGACCTTCGGTGGCGCACAGCTCAAGATCGCCGCCCGACCGCTTGAGATACACCGAGCACACGTCGGCCAGCATGTTGGCCGAGATCGCGCGCACGAAGGCGTCGAGGCGGTCCTGGGCGCCTGTCGACTGCGCCATGATCTCGCGGATCTGGCGCATCAGCCGGCGGGCGCCCGGCGCGAAGGGTGAGCTGGTCGGACTCATGGGCTGTAACGGCGCATTGACGCGCGAGCGGTCACCCGCCGTCAAGCTCGTAGGCCGCGTGCAGCACTTTTACGGCCTTCTCCGTCGCGTCCTCGGGGATCAGCACGGAGATCTTGATCTCCGACGTTGTGATCGCATCGATCGAGATGCTTTCCGATCCGAGTGCGGAGAACATCGTGTGCGCGACGCCGGCGTGGCTCTTCATGCCGACGCCCGCCACCGAGACCTTGGACAAGCCCGTCCGCGTCTCGATCCGTTCATAGCCGAGGCGTTCGCGCTCGACCTCCACCGCGTCGAGCGCGCGCTGAAGATCCTTCTGCGAGACCGAGAAGGAGATGTTCGCCACGGGCTTGGCGCCGCTCGAGCGGCTCTGAACGATCATGTCGACGTTGACGTCCGCCGCCGCGAGCGCGGCGAAGACGTCTCCCGCGGCGCCTGGACGATCGGGCACGCCGAGAAGCGACACCCGCGCCTCGTCGCGCATATAGGCGATGCCGCTGACGAGCTGCTTTTCCATGATCTCATCCTCCTCGCACACGAGCGTGCCCGGGTTCGGCGCGCCCGGCTCGATGAAACTCGACAGCACCCGCAGCGGCACCTTGCGCGCCATCGCCAGCTCGACCGAGCGTGTCTGGAGCACCTTCGCCCCGAGCGAGGCGAGCTCGAGCATCTCTTCATACGATATCCGATCGATCCGGCGCGCCTTCTCCTCGATCCGCGGATCGGTGGTGTAGACGCCGTCGACGTCGGTGTAGATATCGCAGCGCGCCGCGTTCAAAGCCGCCGCAAGCGCCACCGCGGACGTGTCCGAGCCGCCGCGTCCGAGCGTGGCGATCCGTCCGTCCTCGGTGAACCCCTGAAACCCGGTGACGACGGCGATCTCCCCGGTGTCGATCGCCTCGCCGAGGCGGCCGGCCTCGACCGCTTCGATCCGGGCGCGCGCATGGGCGCGGCTGGCCTTGAACCCCGCCTGCATACCGGTCCAGCTGCGCGCCTTGCAGCCTTCGGCCCGCAACGCCAGCGCCAGCAGCCCGGCGCTGACCTGTTCGCCCGAGGCGACGACGACGTCGTATTCGTCGGGCGCGACATGATCGGCGCCCTCGAGCACGGTCTGGGCCAGCTCGACCAGGCGATTGGTCTCCCCCGCCTGCGCAGAGACGATAACCGCGACCGCATGGCCTTGCTCGGCTTCGTGGCGCGCATGGCGCGCGGCGCGACGGATCCGATCGATATCGGCCATCGACGTGCCGCCGAACTTCAACACCAGGCGATCCATGCGCGTCGTTTCGTCCCACGCCTAAGGCTCGCCGATCGCGTGAATGGCGGATGCGAGCTGCATATTCTCGGTGCGGCGGGTCTATACGCCCGGCCGTCGAGGCGCAATGCTGGGCCCCTATGAGAGATTGCGAGACATGACAACTGCAGAAGACTTCGCGACCGACGACGCCGAGGCGCCCCTCGCCGACCCGAGCGTCGATCCGGACGAGGTCGAGAAGTTCTCGGCCATCGCCGCGGAATGGTGGGACCCGGACGGCAAGTTCGCGCCGCTGCACCGGTTCAATCCGGTCCGGCTGACTTTCCTGCGCGAGACGATCTGCGACGCGTTCGGACGCGACGGCGCCGCGCGGCGCCCGCTCGAGGGGCTCAAGCTCCTCGACGTCGGCTGCGGCGGCGGGCTGGTCTCCGAGCCGATGGCGCGGCTTGGCGCCGACGTCACGGGCCTCGACGCCTCGGCGAAGAACATCAAGACCGCATCGGTGCACGCCGACGAGGCCGGGCTCGACCGAGCAGGCGCTCGCCGAAGGCCTCGGCCCGTTCGACGTGGTGCTCGCGCTCGAGATCGTCGAGCACGTCGCCAACGTCGAAGCGTTCCTTCAAACGTCCGCGCGACTGGTCGCGCCGGGCGGCCTCTTCGTGATGGCGACTTTGAACCGCACCTCCAAAGCGTTCGCTCTGGCGGTCGTCGGCGCGGAATACGTCCTCAGATGGCTGCCGCGCGGCACCCACGACTGGCGCAAGTTCGTCCGGCCGGTCGAAGCGGCGCGTGCGCTGCGAGCCGCGGGGCTCGAGGTCGGCGATCCGATCGGCGTGAGCTACACCCCGGTGCTCGACCGTTGGCGGATCACCGGGGACGCCTCGGTGAACTATATGCTCACGGCGCGGCGGCCTGGCGGAACATCGCGCGATAACTAGTTCGCGAGGCTGCAGCCGCGTCGATTGACAGACCTGGGGTTGTCCGCGAGGCTTTGTTCCGGTGGGCCGAACAGCGGCCCTAAGATCGACGGAGAGCGATCATGAAAATCATGTTCAAACCATTCCCTGTGACTGCCGCGCTGACCGCGGGCGCCGCCCTCGTGTTGATGTCCGCCTGCTCGACCACGCCCGTCGTCGAGCGCCAGGGCGCGACTCTGGGCGAAGTGAACACCGCCGGGCTCGAATGCCGGCGGGAACCGGTAACGGGGTCGCTTCGTAGTCAGACGATTTGCGCGACGCCGGAGCAATGGGCGGCGTACGACGAGGAGCAACGCGAGGAGTACGAAGACTTCGAGCGGATCCGCAACACCGGCGTCGACGACCCGTTCAGACCGAACCGTTAAACGCGCGTCCGGCGCCGGGAGTTGAACTCGACCACTTGATCAATCGAGCCCGCATCCGGGCCGATAGTCGCGCCCCTGCGCGATCTGCTCCCATTGGCGCACGTGCGGCGGACGGTCGTCGAGCCAGCGCGCCGCGCCGTCCTGGATGACCAGAATCTCCTCCCACTTTGCGCCAACCGGGCCGGCGCCGGCGTGCGGCTCGACCATCCACAGCCCGTCGAGCGGCGGATGATCGCACGCCGCGCCGTCGTTCCAGGTTGGCGGACCTTTCGACAAGCCGCGCTTAACCGCCTCGCCTTTGACGATAAACCAGCCAAGCGACAGACCGTCAAAACCGCGGATGCGCCACTTCACCGGAAGATCGGCTCGCTTGAGTCCGCGATGCGCAAGCACTTCGCCCGGATGCTTGGTGTGAACCGGCTCATAACCGTCCTGGCGAATGTCGCGCGCCACGTTCTCGGCGATCGTCTTGAAGTGCTCGCCGCGCTCGACTGCTGAGCGAACGCCTTCGCGAAACCGCGATAGCCGCGTCATCATCTCTCTGTGCTCTGCATTTTCTCCGAAGCAGAACGAGTACGACGTGTCGACCATGTAGCCGTCAAAAATCGGCGCGGCGTCGAGGATGACGCTCTCGCCGGACTGCAGGCCGCGGCGGCGCGGATAGAAGTCGCGCACCGACCAGTCTCCCGGCAGAGCCGTGCGCTCGCCAAAGAGCACGACCGGCAAATGGAAGAACGCCGCCGCCCCAGCCTCGCGGTACTTGGCGAAAAGCAGACGCCCGACCTCCTCTTCGGTGTCGCCCTCGGCAAGCTGAGCGCCGGTTTCTTCGAGGATCGAGAACGAGGTGCGCTGCAGCTCGGCGAACCGGTCGAGCTCAGCGTCCGAAAAGCTTTTCGTCTTTACGAGCACGGCGGCCTCCGAACAGCGCGTGCCGTCACGCTATCATGAAGCACGCGAACCAGGCACGCCCAGCAGGCGCGCCGCGATTATGGCGAGGGGGCAAAGCTCGCAGCGTTCGGAGCACTAGAGGCTTAGTTCAGCTTCTTCGGCGGGACCGGCGAGAACGCGGGCGGCAGCGGGGCGGCGGGCACGCCGTCGTCGGCGAGGGACTTGGCCTCGTCCTTGGTCGCCTCGCCGTAGATCGGCGCATGCTCTTTCTCGCCCGTGTGCATCGCGCGGGCTTCGTCGGCGAACTTGTCGCCGACATAGTCGTGGGTGTCGGCGATGTGGGCGCGGACCTTGGCGGCGAACCGTTCGAACTTCTCGCGAAGGCCGGCCTCGCCCTCGGCGCTCTTTTTCGACTTCGAGGACACCGCCGGCGCCATGACCTGCTTTTTCACGTCCAGCGAGCCGCACGCAGGGCATTCGACGAGACCTCGCGCGGCCTGGTCGTCGAACGCCGCGGAGTCGGCGAACCACGCCTCGAACTCGTGTGCGTTCTCGCAGCGGAGGGCGTAGCGGATCACGGGCCTTCAAAATCCCTGTCGTGGGTCAGCGACGGTATTTTCTCTCGCGCTTCTGTGATCTGCGCAAGGTTAAGATCTGCAATGAGCACGCCCGGCTCGTCGTGGTCGAGCTTGGCGATCACCTCCCCCCACGGTCCGACCACGGTCGATCGGCCCCAGGTCGCCCGGCCGTCCTCGTGTCGCCCGCCCTGGGCCGGCGCAAGGACGAAGGCGCCGGTCTCGATCGCCCGGGCGCGCAGCAGCGTCTCCCAGTGCGCCTCGCCAGTGGGCCGGGTGAAGGCTGCTGGAACAGTGATCAGCCCCGCGCCGGCCTTGGCGAGCGCGCGATAAAGGCGCGGGAAGCGAAGGTCGTAGCAGATCGTCAGTCCCAGGCGGGTCCAGGGGGCGTCCACCACGACCGCGCGTCCGCCCGGCGCGATGCGCTTGGACTCCCGGTAGGTCTCGCCCGAGCCGAGCTGCACGTCGAACAAGTGGATCTTGTCGTAGGTCGCTGCGACGGCGCCGCTCGGATCGAATACGAAGCTGCGATTGACCGCGCGCTCGGCGTCCTTCTTCAGCATCAGCGAGCCGGCGATCAGCCAGACGCCGAGTTCGCGCGCGAGTTCGCAAAAAGCAGCCGGCGCGGGATCGTCTTCTTGGCTTCGCACCGTCGCGATCAGCGCGGCCTCGTCGCGTTGGAGAAGGTTCGTCGCCTCGGGGGTGAGGATCAGCTCCGCGCCCCGCGCAGCCGCATCGCGGACGGCGGCGCTGGCGGCTTCGAGGTTGGCCGCCGGATCGACGCCGGAGCGCATCTGCACCAGACCGACGCGAAGGCTTTCGCTCATCTTCAGCCGCCCAAGCCGAGCAATCGATCAAGCGCGCCCGAGTGCTCGAGCGCGAACAGATCGTCCGCGCCGCCGATGTGCCGGCCGTCGATGAAGATCTGAGGATAGGTCATCCCGCCGTTCGCCCGCGCGATCATCTCCTTGCGCTTTTCAGGGTCGAACCCTGCTTCGATCTCCTCGAAGCAAACGCCCTTGCCGCGCAACAGCGCAACCGCGCGCGTGCAGTAGCCGCAGCACCCTCGAGTGTAGATTACGATGTCGCGCATCGGCGAGTTGTCCTCCGAGTCGCTCATATGGGCATCGCGCGCCCGATGTCTGCGCGACACGGCGTCACGATTGCGTCACGTCCTGCGGCCGGGCCACGCGCGCCAGGGCGACGGCGTCGACCCGCGCCGCTCCGGCCGACTTGAGCGCCCGCGCCGCGGCCCCGAGCGTCGCACCGGTCGTATAGACATCATCCACCAGCAATAAACGCGCCTCGCGCACTTCGGTCCCGTGACCGGTTCGGACCGCGAAAGCCCCGGCGACGTTGCGGCGGCGGCCCCGGCCGCTCTTGCCGCCCTGGGTCTCGGTCGCGCGCACGCGTTCGAGCGCGTCGGGGTTGAACGGCCTGCCAGCGCGCTTGGCGAGCGCCTTGGCGAGCAGCGCCGACTGGTTGAAGCGCCGCTTGCGCAGCCGCGAGGGATGCAGCGGAATCGGGACGATGAAGTCGGCCTCGCGCGCCGCCTCGCCGGCGGCTTGCGCCATCCAGGCGGCGAAGGTGCCGAGCGCGTCCGTGCGCGCGGCGTGCTTGAGCTGGAGGACGAGGCTGCGGCTGTGCGCGTCGTAGATCAGCGGCGCGCGCGCCGCGTCGAACGCCGGCGGCTTGGCGAGACAGGCCGCGCAGGTCGCCGCGGGCCCCAGGTCGAACTCGAACGGCGCGCCGCAACATGCGCACAGCGGTTCGGTGACGAACGACAGCTTGCCCCAGGATTCGGGTGCAATCCGGCCGGGGGCGTCGACCGGCTCGTCGCTGACCGGACAGGTCGGCGGAAAGACGAAGTTGAGCGCAGCCTCCCAGCCTCCGGCTAGGGCCTGGGTTAGCGCCTGCGCCGCGCGGCGCTTTGCTTGAGCCGCCGACCGGTCCATATGCCGTGTCATGAGCGCTCCGCCACCCCTCTTCGACCGCGCGCGCGTCCGCGCCCACCGTGATCGCGCAGCACGAAGGCAAGCTCAAGTCCCCTCTCGCGACGGCGGCTTCCTGCGGGCGCTGGCGGCGGAGGATCTG
>JASFUX010000181.1:0-6996 GCA_050050115.1 Maricaulaceae bacterium
CAACTCGGGCGACTACCCCGACGATCAGGAATGCGATGACCCGCGCTTTCAGGGCGAGGCGATGGCCTACTTCCCCGAGCGCGCCTCGATCCGCCGCGACGCCCATGATTGCTACACCGCTTACGTCGACGGAATGGTCAAGTACGAGGGCGAGCTCGAGCCGCTGTTCTCGGGCGTCTTCGACGACATCGATTTCGGCGACAACTCGGGGCCTTACACCGAGGACGGAGAATGCGACGACCCGCGCTTCCGCGGCTTCGGCATGGCGTTCACGCCTCTAAGCGACGAGTCCGAGTACCGCGACGCGCACGATTGCCAAGGCCTCTATGACAAGGGCTTCATCCGGTACGTCATGATGGACGGGATGTTCGAAGGCGAATTCGACGGGATCGATTTCGGGAACAACTCCGGCGACTGGGTCAACGACGGCGAGTGCGACGACGCCCGGTTTGAAGGCCCCGGCATGGGCTCGGAAGACGGCGGCAACGACATGCGCGACGCGCACGACTGCAAGCTCAACTACGAGGAAGGCTCGATCATCCTCCGGGTTGAGGATTAGGGAGCCTTGTGAAGCCGCACTCGAGCGACCATTTACGGCGGCGCGCGAGTGAGCGTGACTGAGCGGCGCATGCCGAAAGCTTGCACTGAAACAAGCCGGCCGCATGCTAGAAAGGACATCAGGCGCGATGCTCCGCTGCACCTTCTGATCCCCGCCTCCAGGCGCCGCTCCTCTGCGCAAAACGGGCCGCGAACTTGGTCAATCACGCTTTCTCAATCGTCGTGCCAGTGGGCCACTGGTCGCCCTTTCTGCCCGCTGCGCTAAGAAGTCTGCAGCTTCAGAACGCGCCGCTCCAAGTCGCTCTTTGCGACGCAAGCGGCGATCCCAGAGTCGCCACCGCCGCGGATGCGAGCGGGGTAGACTTCATCTATCGCCGACACGGCCCGGATGAGGGCCAAAGCGGCGCAATCGCCGAAGGTTGGAGCCATACGACCGGCGCGTTGCTCGGTTGGTTGAATGCCGATGACGTGCTGCTTCCGGGCGCGCTCGACGACGTAGCGGGAGCCTTCGAAGCGAATCCGTCTGGCGACGTGTGGTTCGGCCAGTCGACATTCTTCAACTCGGCAGGAACAACGATCGGCCGCCACCCGGAGGTCGAGCCGGTGAGCGATCTGCTGCTGCGATCAAACACCATCTCTCAACCTTCCTGTTTCGCTCGCCGAACCTCCGGTGACGCCGTAGGCGGGGTCGATCGGCGCAAGCATTTCACAATGGACTGGGATTTGTGGGCGCGGCTTTATCGGTCGGGCGCGAAATTCGGCTGCTCGAGACGCTTCTATTCTGCGGTTCTAATGTCAGAGAACACCAAAACGAATTCGATATCACGAAGGCGCTTGGCTGAAATCTTCGACACGGTCTCAGCCGGCGCCACCCGATACACCGCGGCGAAATCCGTAATCGGATCGATACAACGGCATATGCGCGGCTATGCCGACTTCGGCGCGCTTCCGCTTGGCGATGAACGCGACGGCATGGATGCAACCGAAGCGTTGCGCGAAAGTCACGCTCGGACTCCGGCCCGCGCAACGTCTACAACGGCGCTTCCAGTGGTGAACTTGTCCGATCGCGACCAGCGTCGGCTGGTCGTGGTTCTCGCTGGACGCGGGGCGGAGCACGCCGAAGTCACGGCAAACGGCCATTCAAGCAAAGGCGCCCACGCCGAGTTCTTCTTCGACCCGCCGGTCCGCCCCGGCGCCGCCCCGGTAGTCAGCGTGCGGGGCCGACCAGACCACGGGGTTGTTCAGCTCAAGGAAGCGCGTTGGGGCGACAAGGCGGCGCCCGGCGCATCCTAATGGGATGACGGCCGGACGAGAGGCGTCGAGGATCAGGGCTGACGGTCCGCTGTATTGGACGTTCGGGCTTCAAGATCGAGCAAACGCGCGCGCAGCCCGTCCACTTCATGCTGCAGGGCGCTCAGGCGCTCGACGACGGCATGTCGCACGTAAAGGCCGGCCACGAATAAGAGATAGGAGGCCGCACCGGCGAACGCATAGGCTCCCCAGCCCTCAATCCGTGCCGCCAAGAGCGCCGCCAGCACGATAGCGAGCGCGGCTCCCGCGGCGAGGCAAAGGGCGGCGTTGGCGCGAATGAATCTGACGATCTTCGTCCGCGGTTTAGCAGCTTGGGCCGCATGCGCACGCGGCAGGTTCGCGATGACCTGTTCGGCGATCAGATCCGACACCTGCTCTTCAGCCGGGACCGGCTGCGCGCCTGTTGCGAGAAGTTCGCCCAAGTCGACGAAGGGAAAGCAGCGGACGCTGGATTGGGGCGTCGCATTATAGATCGCCGCCCCCGCGCGCCTTGAGAGGACACACGCCGCGCGCCACGTGTCCCGGTGCAGGTTCGGGCGCGGGTTTGGCGTCTGGTACCGGTCGCCCGGCTGCTGGTATTCTTTGAAAAAGTAGTTCGGGTTCTCGCCGGGCTTTGCGATCTCGAGCTCGATCCCGTCTTTCTTCACAGCGCCGTCGACCAGCTCTTTGTACCGGTTGTCAACGCCGAGCAGGATGACCTCGGCAAATCCCATTTCGACCGCCCACAAGGCTGCGTGGCTGCCCGTCGTTACGGGATTGCTAGAAAGCACGGGGGTCTCGCTTCGCAGCGCATCAAAGTTCAACACGTTCGAACGGCCTCCGAGCTCCCCGAGAGCATCAACAAGGTTTGCGCGAAGGAGGAAGGCTTCTATTCGATCTTCCAAGATCAAAGACGCGATCCCATCGCGATGAGATAAGCCCACCACGCTGTCCAAGCACGCATAGTATCTGGGACGCCAATCGATCATGCGCCAAAACCGGTATGCGGCGTTAAGGCCAATGGTCGCAAACGGCGACAAAGACGGCAGCGAAACCTTGGCGAGCGAGGGGCCGTTGCCCAGCACGAAAGCGGTCTGGGCGCCAGCTACGACACGAACATCGGGACTTTCGAAGGACTGCAACATGGACGTGAATTGTCATCTTGATTCAGTCTTGTCTAGCGGATCACCGGCCCCGCTCGCACCGCAGACCACGCTCGAACGCCAAAAAGCATGAATCGCCAGACCAAAAACCGACCGCGTCTGCTCCTGCTTGATCAGACGCCGATCACAGGCTCAGCCGCCACGAGCGCGCTCAAGCACGCCCTGCTCGGCGATTGGCCCGCCGATGCGCTGCTGCAGGTTTTGATGATGGGCAAGGCTCCGGCTCTCGCCGCCGCAACCGGTCGGCCAAGGCCCATTGCGGCGCGAGGAGACTTAGCTGAAGCGCTGCTTGAGTTTTACCAGCCCGAAGTCATCCTCTATCGACCCGTCGCGGAGTATCCGCATTTTGGCCGCCTCGCGATGGACCTCATTGCTTCGACGACCGCTCCTGTCGTCATCTGGATGATGGACGACTGGCCGGCGCGTCTGCTCCAGCGAGGCTCCGAAGCGCACGCTGCAGCCGATCGAGACCTCAAGACGCTCTTTCAGCGCGCCCGCGCGAGCTTCGTAATCTCGGACGCCATGGCGGAGGCCTTCCGCGAACGCTACGGCGTTGAGTTCAAGATCGCTCACGGCGGAATTACGCCGACGGAATGGCCGAAGAGGAAGCAACCGGACGACGGTGTCGTGCGGGTTCGATACGCCGGATCTCTCGCGCCCGACACGACGCAGGACAGCGTCTTCGCGGTTGCGCACGCGGTATCGCGCGTTGCAGAGGCAGGTCGCCGGGTCGCATTTGAGGCGCGCTCGCAGACACAGTGGCTCGCCGATCACCAGGACCGTTTCAACGCCCTGCCCGGCGTCCGCCTCGCAGCCGCGGACCTCACCGCTGAAGAATACCGACAGTGGCTCAGCGACGCCGACGTCGTGCTGGTGGCATACAACTTCGATGAGACGACGCGCACCTACCTCCGATACTCGCTCGCCAACAAGACCGCGGAAGCCCTCGCCTCGGGCGCTGCAGTCCTCGCCTACGGGCCGTCGGATATCGAAACGATTTCAATCCTCAAAGACTCACGAGCCGCGGTGGTGATTGACGCTCCATCCGCCGACCGGCTCGAGGCCGCTCTCTGCGCGCTTATTGATGATCCAGAACGCCGCCAAGCGATGGGCGCAACCGGCCGCCGGCTCGCTGCGGAGCGCTTCGATCTGAGCGTTCAACGCGAAGCTCTGGTGGACGCCCTCTGCCAAGCAGCCCGACCGACGGAGCCCCTTTCAGGCGAAGAACCGCACGCGCGCAGCGCGGGCGCGCGCGCCGCCGTCAAAGCCTTCCGAACAAGAACATCGGCCTATCGCGCGACGGCGGATTGGCTACATGACAATTTTCCACATCTGGCGAAGCTTCTGCACGGCCCTGCCGTGCGGGTGAAGGCAATCCTCCGGAAGAAATAGCAAATCGCGGTCGCGCGCCGCGATGAATCCCCTTTTTCTCACCCACAT
Organism: Maricaulaceae bacterium; assembly: GCA_050050115.1. Taxonomy (GTDB): domain Bacteria; phylum Pseudomonadota; class Alphaproteobacteria; order Caulobacterales; family Maricaulaceae; genus JASFUX01. Next base: position 4,452 of record JASFUX010000181.1, read on the forward strand.
ACACAGTGGACACAGACACGCAACGGCTCCGCCGCCGGGCGACATGTCGCGTAGTGACACTGTTGCTTTCAAAAGTAGAGAGCGTGAACACCCTTCAGCGTTGTGGGCGAGCGCGTGATCAGGCAAAAAAGCACGGTCTGGGCGCGCGAATTCATCTGGAAGCGAGGCGGCTCGAATGACCGACGCGAGCATTGTGATACGCACGTACAACGAGGGCAAATGGCTGCCGCACGTCCTTGATGCGGTCTCCCGGCAGGACGTCAACGGCTACGACTATGAAACCGTCATCGTCGATTCCGGCTCTACCGACGACACTCTCGATACGGCGAGCAAGAACGGATGCCGCATCGTGCATATCGAAAAGGACGACTTCACCTTCGGTCGTTCGCTCAACGTTGGCTGCGACGCCGCCGAAGGGCGAAATCTCGTCTTCATTTCCGGACACTGCATACCCTCACACAAGCTCTGGCTCCAACGCCTAATCAAGCCTTTAGATGAAGGCGTCGTATCCTACGTATACGGACAACAGGAAGGGCATGACGTCACCAAGTTTTCCGAGCGTCAGCTTTTCAAAAAGTACTTCCCCAACCAGAGCGCCCTGCCGCAGTCCGGTTTCTTCTGCAACAACGCCAATGCGGCTCTTCCAAAGCGCATCTGGTCCAACTCGCCGTTCGACGAAGACGTGACCGGGCTGGAGGATATGGAGCTTGCGCGCCGGCTGGTCGAGCAAGGCCACTCCATCGGCTATGTCGCCGACGCTCCGGTCGCACATATCCACGAAGAGAATTGGAGCCAGATCAAAATCCGATACGAGCGCGAGGCCATCGCGTTGCAAAAGATCATGCCCGAGGTCCACGTCTCGTTTGGCGACTTCGTTCGCTACACAGCGGCGGGCGTTTTTCTCGACTGGTCGCAGGCGCTGCAGCAGCGCGCCTTCTTCAAGCACGCATTGGAAATTGTGCTATTCCGCACGATGCAATACTGGGGCACCTATCGCGGCAACAACGACCACAGAAAAATGTCAAAGGCGCGAAAAGAACACTATTTCTATCCGCGCTAGCACCGCTCAAGTTTGAGTTCAGGAGCATTCCATGTCCGCCATGGGTATCGTCGCGCTGTTGCCTATGAAGGCGCACAGTGCTCGGGTGACGTCGAAGAATTTTCGTCCGTTCGCCGGCAAGCCGCTTTTTCGTTGGATCCTGGATACGATGCTTTCGATGGATGAGATCGAGCGCGTCGTCATCAACACCGACGCGCGAGAAGTTCTGCGGCGCGAAGGTCTTGAGGACGGCGATGTCGACGGGCGCGTAATGATCCGTGATCGCAAGGCCGAGATTTGCGGCGATTTCGTTTCGATGAACTTGGTGCTCGCAGACGACGTCGCGAACGTCGAGGCCGAGACCTACCTCATGACCCATACGACGAATCCGCTCCTGTCGGCCGCAACTATGCAGGCGGCCCTCAAGCGTTTCGATGCAGCGCGCGCCACCGGAGAGGCCGACTCCCTTTTCACGGTCAACCGCGTGCAGACTCGATTCTACCGGGAGGACGGCTCGCCAGTGAACCACGACCCAGCCGAGCTTATCCGCACCCAGGATCTCGAGCCGTGGTTTGAAGAGAATTCAAACCTCTATCTCTTCACGCGCGACAGCTTCGCCAAGACCGACGCCAGGATCGGCGCCAAACCGACGATGTTTGAAACGCCGCCGCTTGAGTCAGTTGACATTGACGGACCGGACGAGTGGGCGATCGCCGAGGCTCTGGCCCTCTATGAGCGGCTTCGCGCGCGGGAGCTGGAGACTGACGCGTGAGTGCTCGGGTCCTGGTCACCTGCCCGCCGATGCTCGGGCTCATCGACGAATTTCGTCCCACTTTTAAGCAAAAAGGCGTCGAGCTTTCCGCCCCTCAGGTCGTGCAGACGATGTCCGAAGACGAACTCGTGGAGCTCCTGCCCGCTTTTGACGGCTGGATCATCGGCGACGATCCCGCGACGGCGCGCGTTTTCGAAGCCGGGACCGGCGGAGCGCTGAAGGCTGCAGTCAAGTGGGGCGTCGGCGTCGACAACGTCGACTTCGCTGCAGCCAAGCGGCTTGGACTGAAGATCACCAATACGCCGAGCGTATTTGGGCGCGAGGTGGCCGACGTCGCGATCAATTACGTCACCGGCCTCGCACGCGAAACGTTTCGGATCGATCGCGAAATTCGCATGGACTTCGCCTGGCCGAAGCCCGCGGGAATCTCAACTTGGGACAAGACCGCGGCCATTATCGGCTTCGGCGACATCGGCCGCCAGACTGCGCGCCGTCTGCTCGCATGCGACATGAATGTCACGGTCTACGATCCCTTTTACAAAGCGGACCCAACGATCGCGGTCACTCATCGCTCTTGGCCGGACGGCGTCGAGGATGCTGACTTCCTGGTGTTCACCTGCCCCCTGACGCCCGACACGCGCGGCATGTTCAATGATGCGTTGCTCGAACGCCTGAAACCCGGCGTTCGCGTGGTCAATGTGGCTCGCGGACCGGTTGTCGACGAACGCGCTTTG
>JASFUX010000182.1:0-6979 GCA_050050115.1 Maricaulaceae bacterium
GAGCGGACGACCGCCCGGGAGATCGTCGAGGCGTTCGAAGGCCAGTCGCTCGACTATTTCGTCACCGGCTACGGCACCGGCGGCACGCTGACCGGGGTCGGCCGCGTGCTGCGCAAGGAGAGCCCGAAGACCAAGATCATCGCCTGCGAACCCGACGTCGCCGCGCTGATCTCCAGCGGAACGCCTCAAGCTCGCCGCGACGACGGCGCGCCGGCCGAAAGCCATCCAGCGTTCCATCCGCACCCGATGCAAGGCTGGACGCCGGACTTCATTCCGAAGATCACCTCCGAAGCGATCGACGGGAAGTATTTCGACGAGATGGTGCTGATCAACGGCGCGGACGCGATCGCCGCCTCCAAGGCCTTGGCGCAACAGGAAGGCATTTTTGTCGGCATCACGTCTGGCGCGACGCTCGCCGGCGCCCTGAAGACGTCCGAGAGCGCGCCGAAGGGCTCGAACGTGCTCTGCATGCTGCCCGACACCGGCGAGCGCTACCTCAGCACGCCGCTGTTCGAAGGCGTCGAGGCGGACATGAACGACGAAGAAAATGAAATCTCGCGCTCGACGCCGACCGCGCAGTTCACCTCGGCGTCCGCCACGCCCAAGCCGTCCGGCGACGCGACGGCGAAAGCCGAGAAGGCCGCTCCTCCTGTCGACGGCGACGCCAAGGCGTTCCTTGATCGAACGATCAACGACAGGAGCCAGCCGGTCGTCATGTTCGCGCTTGAATGGTGCGAGTTCTGCTGGGCGGCGCGCAAGCTCTTTTCTGCTCTGGGCGTCGACTATCGCTCGGTCGATCTCGACTCGGTCGCCTACCAGGCGGACGATCTGGGCAACCGCATCCGCGCTGCGCTGAAGGCGAAGACCGGCGTCGCAACGATTCCGCAGATCTTCGTGGGCGGCGAGTTCGTCGGCGGCTGCTCCGAGCTTCTCGAAGCCAAGGCGAGCGGCCAGTTGTCCGAGCTCCTGACGAAGGCCGGCGCCAGCTTTGACCCAGGCAACGAGGTCGATCCGTTCGATCTTCTGCCCAAGTGGGTTCACCCGCGGACGACGGAGGCGTCGACCGGCGCGGAGCAGAAGCCGCACTGACGCGCCGCCGCGCAGGTCGCGGCTTTGCGCTCATAAGGAGCCTATGGACGAGTTCGCCGCGCTATATGAACGCCTCGACGCGAAGCCGGACGAGGCGGACGCGGCGCGGCTCCTCGCCGACTATCTCTCGCGCACGCCCGACCCGGACCGCGGGCTGGCTCTGGGACTGTTGCTCGGCGCGCTCGACCCGCCGCGGCTTTCGCGCAAGGATCTCAGGGCGCTCGGTGAGCGCCTCGATTCCGAACTGCTGGCGATCGCTAAAGAGACATGCGGCGACGAGATCGAGGCGATCGCGCTGATGTGGCCGGCGCCCGGCGTCGACCGCTCGCGTTTGTCAGTATCCGATGCGACGGCGCAACTGGCAAAGCGCGCCGAAAGCGACACCTTCGCCGCCGTCCTTGATCAGCTCGCGCCGTCCGCGCGCGTGACCCTGTTGCGCCTCGCCGCGGGACGCGCCAAGCCGCTGCTTGACGCGGCGACCGCGCACGTAGCGCTCGCCAGGCTCGGCGCCGTCGAGGCGCGCGAGATCGAGGCGGTCTGGCATGCGCTCGGTCCGCCCTATCTCGATCTCTTCGCCTGGCTCGAAAGCCGCGCGCCGCGTCCTGAGCCCGCGGCGCGCGCGGCGTTCCGTCCGCTGTCGGTCTGCGTCGTCGTTGACCGGCTCGACGCGGACGAGCTCGAGCTCGCCGACTTCGCCGCGGACGAGGCCTGGGATGGCCTGCGCGTTCTACTGGTCGCCGAAGGCGGCGCGCGGCGGCTCTATTCAAAGCGCGGCGAGGACGTCTCGACGATCGCGCCCCACGTGCTCGAGCGCTTCGACGTTGAGGGCGAGATCGAAGGCGTGCTGACGCCCGACCCGCGCGCGCTGAGCAAAGCGGCCGCGGTGGGCGCGCGTTTCATCGCTTTCGACTGCCTGCGCGAAAGCGCGGGCGAGCTGCGCGCCGCCCCGTTCGAGGAACGCCGGGCCATGCTCGAAGCCCTGCTCGGTCAAGTCGACCCTGCGGTGTTCGCGCCAACCACGCTCGTTCGCCCCGCCGACTGGGGCGCGCTCGAAGCGGCCCGCGCCGATGCGCGCGCACGCGGCGCGGAGGGCCTGGTGCTGAAGCGCCGCGACGCGGCCTATCCGCATCCCCAGGCGAACGAGCCCTGGCGGCTGTGGCGGTGCGCGCCGCACACGGTCGACGCGGTGCTGATGTATGTCAGCGGCGAATGGTCGAGTGCGGACGAGGTTGCGACGTTCGGCGTCTGGCGCGGGAGCGAGCTGGTTCCCGTCGCCAAGGTCGCGCTCTCAGGCGATTTCGCCGATGAGATCGCGATCTTCGTCGAAGAGCACGCGATCGCCCGCCACGGACCGGTGCGCGAGGTCCCGCGCGAAGGCGCCCCGGCGCTGCTCGCCCGCCTCATCTACGCCGCCGCCGAACCCGCGCCGCGGCGCAAGGCCGGCGTGATCTTGAAAGACGCGCGCATCGCTTCAATCGACGCGGACGCGTCGCCCGAGCGCGCAGGCCGGCTTGAGGACGTGCTTGCGCCTGTTAAGCGATAGCCGGACTGCCGTTCGGGGCGGTGCGCACGCCGCGGTAGCGGTTGATCGCCAGCATCCAGACGACGCCGGCCTGGATCCACGGCAACGCCACCGTCCAACTCGCCGCGAGCGGATGCGGGAAAAACGCCGCGGCGAGCGTTTCGCTGTCGGCCGCGCCGGAAAAGCCCGAGCCGAGCACGAACATGAGCGCGATGGTCACGAGCGCTGCGAAGTCGCCGCGCTTCTGGCCGGGCCGCGCGTGGAAGAAATGAAAGATCCCGATGTCGCGCGCCAGGAAACCCAGACCCGCAAACACCACCAGGCGGTTGATCTGGAGATGATCGACGTTGTCCGGCATGGGAATCGGATCGGACGTGACCACGGCGAAGGCCACCAGAATCGCCACCAGGAACGCCCAGCCGTAGGCGGGCATGCCGCGCACGATCTCGCCCAGGCGGCCCGACATCAGCGCCGCGCCGTAGCCGCGCAGCTCGACCGTGTTTTTCGGTTCGATGATCAGCGAGGCGTAGGCCGCGACCATCACGGCGACGTAGGCGAAGACCACGATCAGCGGCGCAAACTCGGGACCCGGAGGGGGCAAGATCGCCATCGTCGACTGAAAGCCCAGAACGTAGATGACGATGAAAGCGAGGAACGCCGGCCAGACGATGGGCGCATTGCGCTCCATCAGCTCAAGGCGCATCTCGCGCCAGCAGCCGACGATCGCCCAGGCGGCGAAGGCGAAGGTCGAGCCCAGCACCAGCGTGCGCGGGCTGATCGAGAAGCTCCACCAGGGTATCCAATCGCGCTCCATGAGCGCGTAGGTGGATTCGAGCGCCGAGGTCGCCACGATCAAGGGCGCAAGCGCCGCGATGAGACCGGCGGCCTGATGCGGGAAGATCGCCAGACGCGCGTCGGCGCGTCGGCGGCGCGCGGTCGCGAGCGCCGAGATCATCGCCACTGAATGCCCCAGCAGCCCCGAGGCGACGTAGACGCCGCACATCCGCACGACGTAGCCCATTCCATTCTCAGCGGCCATGCCGGGGGTCGCGATCGCCAGACAGAGCAGCCCGCCATACCAAGTGTAGATCGTCGAGCCGAACAGCTTGCCGTAGGTCATCGACAGCGGCGAGATCGCGGAGATCCGTTGGAAGTCCCAGGTGCGCTCGCGCATCTCTCCGATCACGGAGCGCGCCGCGTTGCGCGACCCCCAAAGGATGGTGATGAAGACAAAGCCCGCAAGGCCTAGCCCTTCGAGCGGGCCGAACGTCGCGTCGGTGACGGCGGCGGAACCCTCGTTCGTGATCAGATAAACGCCGAAGGTCGCCAGCGCGATGACCGCCGTCATGATCAACACCCGGCTGGCGGTGAATTCGAGCCAGAGGTTGCGCTTGAGTTCCGGGCTCATGCGGCATTCTCCCCGCCGTTGATTTCAGCCAGATAGGCGGATTCCAGCGTGGCCGCCTCGGCCGTGAACTCGACCACTTCAAGACCCGCCTTGATCAGCGCGGCGAGCGCCTTGGCGGCTGCGTCGTCACCATGATCGACGGACAGGCGGGCGGTCGAGCTGTCGGCTTCAACGAGCCCGAACGCCTCTCCGCCCGCTGCGCGAATGCGATCGGCGAGATCGGTCGGCGGCCGGGCGAAGCGCACCCGGACGATCCGGCGGTCGCCGACGTCGCGGCTGACCGCGCCGCCGCCCGAGACCAGCCCGTCGCGGATCACCGCCATCTGGTCGCAGTAGTCCTCAAGCTCGGCGAGGATGTGGGAGGAGACGATCAAAGTCGCCCCGTCCGCGGCGAGCTGGCGGATCAGCTTGGAAAGCCCGCGCCGCGCTTCGGGGTCGAGACCCGAGGCCGGCTCGTCCAAGAGGATCACTTTGGGGTCGTGCACGATCGCCTGACCGATCGCGAGCCGCTGACGCAGACCGCGCGACAGCGACGCGGCGAGCTGGTCGAGCCGCTCGGTGATCTCCACTCGCTCGGCGGCGCGTAAGGCGGCCTCCTCGGCGCGGCTCGCCGGCACGTTGCGGGCGAGCGCGGCGTAGACCAGACAGCGGCGCACCGTCAGATCGTCGTAGAGACCGTAGAAATCCGGCAGGTAGCCCACCCGCGCATGCACGTCGCGCGGACGCTTGGCGGTGTCGATCCCATCGATGGTGACCCGGCCTTCGAGCGGCCGCTCGAGCGCGGCGAGGCAACGCAGCAGGGTCGATTTGCCCGCGCCGTTCGGTCCGACGAGCGCGGTCACCGAGCCCGGCGCAATGTGCAGATTGACCCCGAACAGCGCGCGCGCGGAGGGATAGTCGTAGACGAGACCTTCAACCTTGATCATGCGCGCGCCCTTTCATCTCCCCCGGTTTTCGAGGGGTTCGCCCAGATTCCGGCCGCTTGAAACGTCCCCGCCAGCCTCAAGACGATTTATCGTTTATCGAGATGATACTGCCGGAAGTTGGGCGGCTTGTCGAGCCCCGCCGGCGCGCGCCGGGCGCGCGGCCCGCAGAAGCGTCACCCTTCCCCCTGCACCTCATCGGGCGCCTTGGCGACGATCGAGAGGGCGTGCAGGCCGCGAGCGAACTCGTCCGCAAGCGCATCGTTGACCTTTCGATGACGCGCGACGGGCGTAAGGCCGGCGAAGGCGTCCGCGACGATCTTCACATTGAAATGCGTTCCCCCGCCCGGCCGCGCCCCGGCGTGTCCGGCATGGCGCGCCGAATCATCCTCGACGACCAGCTCGGCGGGATCGAACGTTTGGCTAAGAATGCTGCGAATTCGCTGTTCGGTTTGGGTCATATCCTGCTTGTCAAGGCTGGCGGCGCGTTGCGACGCTCAGCATATTGGCTTGATGAGCCGCGCCCAAGCCTATCGTCCGCGTTTCGTGGACATCCGGATCCGTCCGCCGGAGGACGACGTCGAACCCGACGCGCGCCGGTGCGATTGGGCGGACTGCGTCGGCGAGGGCACGTGCCGCGCGCCCAAAGGCCCCGAGCGGCTGCGCGACTTCTACTGGTTCTGCCCGCGCCACGCCGCCGAGTACAACAAGTCGTGGAACTTCTTCACCGACATGACCGAGGCGGAGGTGCGCGCCTACCAGGCGGCCTCGGCGACCGGACACCGGCCGACCTGGAACACCAAGACACACACCAGCGCCCGCGCGCGCGCCAATGCGCAGGCGCACGCCGCGCGGGCCGCGGCCTCTGGGCGCTTCTTCGACCCGTTCGACATGCTCGGCGATCACGCCCGCGCCCATGTCGAGACGCCGCGCCGGCCCGAGCTGGGCAAGCTCGAAGCGCGCGCCTACGAGGCGTTGGGCTTTGACGGACGCGCGCCGGCCGAGGACGTGCGCAGCCGCTACGCCGAACTGGTCAAGCGCTACCACCCCGACGCCAACGCCGGGGACCGGTCGTCCGAAGGCCGGCTGCAGCAGGTGATCCAAGCCTATAAGACGCTGCGCCGCGCGGGGATGGCCTAGGCGAGCCGCAGCATGGAGATCCGTCTGGGCGATCTCAGCGACTCGCGGGTGACCGATCTGCTCGTGAGCCATGCGACGCGCGCACGCTCGGAGACGGCTCCCGGCAGCGCTCACGCGCTCGACCTCGACGCCTTCGCCGCGCCCGACATCACGCTTTGGGCGGCGTGGGACGGCGAGACGCTGCTCGGTGTCGGCGCGCTCAAGCGGCACTCGGCGGAGCTAGGCGAGATCAAGTCGATGCACACGGTCGAGGCGGCCCGCCGGCGCGGCGTCGGCGAGCGCTTGCTCGCCCGCATCGTCGAGCAAGCGCGCGCGGACGGCGTCTCACGGCTCTGCCTCGAGACCGGCTCGTGGGATTTCTTCAAGCCGGCCCGCGCCTTCTATGCGCGCTGCGGTTTCGCGCCGTGCGAACCCTTCGCCGACTACAAACCCGACCCGAACAGCGTGTTCATGGCGCTTACGATCTGAGCGCTGATCTTACGCCAATCCGAATCGTTCCAGCCAATCGGCTTCCCGGACGCCGCGCAGCGGCGATCCGGGACCTAGGAGGCCTCACGAACCGCGCGATGACAACGTCATGAACCGTTGCGTCGAGACCTACTGGACCCCGGCCCTCGCTACGCTCGGCCGGGGAGCCGGGCGGTGGCTGACTTGATAATCCCGTCTCAAGGACACAAGCCCGCTCACCCGGCTTTTTTCTGAATCTCGACTTGGTGCGGATACGGAATCTCGACGCCCGCCGCGTCGAAGGCTTCCTTGACCGCGCGGGTCGTCGCGAACTTCGCTTCCCAATAGTCGGCCGCCTTGACCCAGGCGCGCAGCTGCAGGTCGACCGAGCTGTCACCCAAGTTCACCACCCGCACCCACGGCTCGGCCGGCGCGCTCAGGAACCGGTCG
>JASFUX010000183.1:0-6949 GCA_050050115.1 Maricaulaceae bacterium
TTGTTCGCCGCTAATCCAAACTGGCGCGCAGCCGACGCCGCGGCGCTGAGGTTCGCCGGCGCCTTGAACGCGGCGGTCTTGTCCGGACGCGCCCCGGAGCTTGCGCAGCTCTATCCGCCGATCGCCCGGTCGTGGGACATCGATCTGGTGTGGCGCGCCGCGCGCGCCGCGATCACGGCCGATCCGGCCTGGTTCGAGACGTTCCTTCAAAGCCCGCCGCAGACCAACGAGACGCGGCGCGCCATCGCGCTGCTGCCGGCCTTCCTCGAACTCGCTGCGTCCGGTCCGCTGCACATGCGCGAGCTGGGCGCGAGCGCCGGGCTCAACCTCAACTGGGACGCCTTTCGCTACGAGACGGAAGTCTGGAGCTGGGGCGGCGCGGCGCCGGGCGCGCCGGTGATCGACACTGAATGGCGCGGCGCCGCACCGCCGATCGACAATACCGTATACGTCTCATCGCGCGCGGGATGCGACGCCGCGCCGATCGATCTCGATGATCCGGACGCGCGGCTGCGGCTCAAGGCCTACGTTTGGCCCGACCAGGAGGAACGCATCGCGCGGCTCGAGCGCGCGATGGCGCTGGCGATCGACAAGGCCGTCGAGGTGGAGCGGGCGGACGCGGGCGCCTGGCTCGAGGCCAAGCTGGCGGACGCGCCGCCGCCGGGCGTTACGGTGATCTACCATTCGGTCGCCTGGCAGTATTTCTCCAAAGAGACGCGCGCGCGGGCCGAAGCGGCGATCGCCGACTTCGCGGCGCGCACAACGCCGGAACGCCAGCTCGCCTGGGTGCGCTTCGAGCACGACCGCGTCTTCGGCGACGCCGGCGAAGGCTACACCGTCGACCTGCGCCGCTGGCCGGACGACGGCGCGTCGCAGGCGATCGCGCACGTCGATCCGCACGTGCGCTGGGTGGAGACGGCGTGAAGGAGGCGGGAGCATCTCGACCGACACGAGCATTCGAACGAGCAGCGCGAGCATCTGCGCGGCGTGGACAAGCAGCAGCTCAAGAGCGGGATAGAGCCCGCAATATCCCTGCACGGAATAACCACCGTATACTAAAGTGCAATAGTGAAGAGCCGCGCTCGGCGGGCCGCTAAGACCCGCGCTCTTCGCGGTCGTAGGTCAGCGCGAGGAAGACGTCTTCAAGATCGGGCTCGTCGATGCGCAGGTCGTCGATGCGGGCGCCCGAGGCGTGGAAGCGCTCGATGATCGAGGCGACGGAGTCCACGCCAGCGCGGTAGGAGACCGCGATCGCGCCGCTTGGCAGGCGCTCGGTCTCGAAATCCGCAAGGCTTTCAGGCGCGGCGTCGAGCGGGCTGACGGGCGTGATCACGAGGCGCTTCTTATCGAGGCGCCTCAGGAGCTGCGCGGTGGGCTCGCAGGCGACGACCTCGCCCTGGTCGATGATGGCGATCTGATCGCACAGCTCCTCGGCTTCTTCGAGGTAGTGCGTGGTCAGAACGATGGTGGTGCCCTCGGCGTGGAGGCGACGGACGTAAGACCAGAGCTGACGTCTGAGCTCGATGTCGACCCCGGCGGTCGGCTCGTCGAGGATGAGAACGGGCGGATTGTGCACGAGCGCTTTGGCGACGAGCAGCCGCCGTTTCATCCCGCCCGAGAGCGTGCGCGCATGGGCGTCCTTCTTGTCGAGCAGGCCCACCGCGTCGAGGATCTCTTCGGTCCGCCGCTCGGCCTTGGGCACCCCGTAGTAGCCGGCCTGGAACTCGAGGCTCTCGGCCGGGGTGAAGAAGGGGTCCATGTTGATCTCTTGGGGCACCACGCCGATGGCGCTCGCGGCCTGGCGGGGCGCCTTGTCGAGATCGTGCCCGCAGATCATCGCCCGGCCGCCGGTCTTGATCACCGTGCCGGCGAGGATGTTGATGAAGGTCGACTTGCCCGCGCCGTTCGGCCCCAGGAGCCCGAAGATCGAGCCGCGGGGCACGTCGAGGTCGATCGATTTCAAGGCGTGCTTGGGCGCGAAGTTCTTTCCGCCCGCGTAGGTTTTATCGAGCCCGCGGGCCGAGATGGCGCACTCGGGGTCCGGCTCGGGCTTCAGCGCGGGGCCGGTTGTTGCGTTGGGCGCGGACGCGTGCGGAGGCGAGCTTTGACGGGCGTCGTCTGCCAGGGAGGAAGTCACGGGGCGGTCCGGTTGGAGCGGCGTCGATTGACGCGGAATGAGGCGCACCATAGGTATGTCCGCGGCGCTGGGGGCGCAACCGCGGCTCTTGGGCGCCAAGCCCTAAACGCCTTTCCGGGCGCTTCTTTAAGCCCGATCAAACGAGCGGACCGCCATGACGAGCGCCGACGCCGGACCACATTCGAAACGCCCTTGGAGCGAGGACCCCGACGCGGTGCCCCCGCCCGAGGTGTTCGTTGTCGACGACCACCGGGTGTCCTGCGACGGCGGCGGGGGCGCGCTGGGTCACCCCAAGGTGTGGTACGAGCTCGGCGACGAAGACTTCATCGACTGCGGCTATTGCGACCGCCGTTTCGTTCGCAAAGGCTCGGCCCACGATCCGAACGCGGGCGCCGCTTAGCGCCTGCAATCAAGCGGTCGCGCCGCCGCCCCTTGACCTGCCCTAATCGCGCTAGACAATCGCCCTTCTCGACAGTCGCTTCGGGGAGGGGATCGGCATGAAACATCTGTGCACACTTTTGGCGGCGGCTCTGGCGCTGACGTTGACCGCAACGCGCCTCGCCGCGCAGGAGCCGGCGGCCGAGGCGGACGCGCCACGCATCGAGATCTACCACGCCGAGGGCCGGCGCTCGGAGCGCATCGTCTGGCTGTGCGAGGAGCTGGGGCTTCCCTACGAGTTGCACTATGTGCGCGGCGATGTCGGCGCGTCGTTTGCGGCCATTCGCGAGGTCAATCCGGACATGGCTGTCGCGCCGACGGTCATCTACAACGGCGAAGTGCTGATGGAGTCCGCGTCGATCATGCAGCTGCTGCTTGATCGGCACGGCGACGGTCGGCTCGTCCCGCCGGTGGACTCCCCGGACTATCCCGCGCACCTGCGGTTCATGCATTTCGCCGAAGGTTCGCTCGCCGCGGACGTTGTGGCCGACTATCGCGTCGCGCGGGCGACGGACGGGCGCGCGCCTTGGGGCGGCCGGGAAACCGACGGCCAAAGAGCGGTGCGCTACGCCGACAGCTTCCTCGCCGAGCATCCATACTTCGGCGGGGAGGAGTTCTCGGCGGCCGACATCATGATGGTGTTTCCGCTCGCTTTCGCGGTTCGGATGAACGTCGCCGACGCCGCACTCTACCCGCACGTCGCCGAGTGGAACGCGCGGGTGGAGGCCAGGCCGGCGTTTCAGCGCATGCTCGCCGCGGCGCGCCCCGACGGACGCGTCGCGCCGCCCGCGCCCTTGACTGTCGAGTAGGCCCCCGCGACGGTTTGTCCGCTGACCTGCGCCGCCGCGCCCTATAACCGTTCGAGGGAACCGTTCGGGATGGATTGAAGGAGGCCGCAATGCGCGCCTGGATTCCATTGTTCACTGCGCTCGCCCTGGCCGCGTGCTCGGGGGAGACCGAAACCCAAGCTCCGGAGGACGCTTCGGCGGCCGAGACCCAGCCGGCGGCGAGCGCGACGCCCGCCGCGGCCGAGCCGGCGCTCGACGACGAGTTCGCCTTCGTGATCGACGGCCCGCAGATCTACGCCGACTTCTGCGCCGGCTGCCATATGCCCGACGGCTCGGGGATCGAGACGGTCAACCCGCCGCTCGTAGGCTCGCCGCTGGTCGAGGGCGATCCGGGACCGCTTGTCCACTTCATGCTGACTTTGGAGTATCCTGACGGCTATCCGGGCCCGACCGAGTGGTCGGGCGGAATGGGCGCGACGGCCTACCTCTCGGACGAAGAGCTGGCCGCGGTGCTCACCTACGTGCGCGAGACTTTCGCGAACGGACCGGAAGTGACCGCAGCGGACGTCGCTTCAGTGCGGGGATGAGGTTCGCGAGGGTGAAGTTGGAGCAAACAGCAGCGGGGACGGTTTCCTTATGCGGAAGACATTGATCACGCTCGCCTGCGCCGGCGCGCTCGGCGCCTGCGGGCAGACCGCGACCAGCACGCCGGACTACCGGCTGGACATGGAAAGCGCCGCGGCGATGCGCGACGCGGGACGCATCCTCGCTGAGGCGGAGTGTGCGCGGTGTCACTCAGCGGGCCTCAGCGGAGAGAGCCGCAACCCCGACGCGCCGCCGCTGCGCGAGCTCAATGCCCGCTATCCCGGCGCGTTGCTCATGGACGCGTTCCCCGAGCGCATGCGGGTCGGCCATCCGGCGATGCCCGAGTTCGACCTGACTGTTGATCAGGTCGACTCGCTGCTCGAATACATCCTGTCGATCCAGACGCGTCAGGGCGTCTAGAGGCGTCTGAGCGGGATGTGAAGCGAGGGCGGCGCTAAAGCCCCGCGGCCGTGGCGATCCAGTAGGTGGCGCCCGCGGCAAGGTAGGCGAGGGCGAACAGGTAGCCGAACATGAAGCCGGTCCAGGCCCAGGAGTTGGTCTCGCGCCGGGCCGTGGCGAGCGTGGCGAAGCACTGCGGCGCGAAGACGTACCAGGCGAGGAACGCCAGCGCCGTCGGCAGCGGCCAGGCGCCTTGGAGGGTTGCGGCGAGACCTTCCCGAACTTGCTCTTCGTCGCCCTGAATTGCGTAAACCGTGCCGAGCGCGCCCACCGCGACCTCGCGCGCCGCCATGCCCGGAACCAGCGCGATGGCGATCTCGAGGTTGAAGCCAATCGGCTCTAAGAGCGGCTCGAGCACGCCGCCGATCATCCCGGCGAAGCTCTCGCGCAAGGTAGTTGCGGAGCTTGGGTATGAAGCGAGGAACCAGAGGATGATCGAGGTCGCCAAGATGATCGTCCCGGCGCGCTTCAAAAACGCCGCCGCTCGCGCCCAGAGGTTCAAAAGAAAATCTTTGGCCTCAGGCAGCTTGTAGGTCGGCAGCTCCATGATCAGGGGTTGGGTTGGTCCCTTGGTGACTGTGCGCTTGAGAACTGCGGCCACGGCGATCGCGGAAAAAACGCCGCAGAGAAGAAGGCCGAACAACACGATGCCTCGCAGATCGAAAGGCCCCACGCGGTCAGGTGGAATGAAGGCGCCGGCAATGAGTGTGTAGACCGGCCAGCGCGCTGAGCAGGTCATCAGCGGGGCGATCAAGATTGTAGTCAGCCGGTCGCGCTCGTTCTCGATCGTTCGGGTCGCCATGATGCCGGGAATGGCGCAGGCGGTGCTCGATAAGAGCGGGATGAATGCCCGTCCGTTGAGTCCCACGCGCACCATCAAGTCGTCCATCAGGAACGCCGCGCGCGCCATGTAGCCCGAGGCTTCGAGCAGCAAGATGAATGTAAAAAGGATAAGAATCTGCGGTAAGAAGATCACCACGCTGCCGACGCCTGCGATGATTCCGTCCGTGATCAGACTTGAGAACCAGCCCTCGGGCAGGGCTCTTGCAATGGTATCGCTGAGCGAAGTCGCGCCTGCCTCGATCCATTCCATCGGCGCCCCCGCCCAGAAGTAGACGGCTTGAAACATCAAGAAGAGAATCGTCAGGAGCACCAGCACGCCCGCGACGGGATGCAGCACGACTGAGTCGATCGCGCGCGTGACCTTGTTCATCGTCGGCTCGAACAGGATCACCTCGCGGGCGATCGCGCGAGCTTCGCGCTGCATGTCCTTGAGGTCGGCCAATGTTTCGGGTTCCGCGGGAACGCTCGCGGCCCCCTCCGTTCCGCCGCCATAGCCCGGAAGCTCTTTCTCGATTCGGGCGAGCAGCTCCGCGCGCCCCAATCGCCGCGTTGCGCGAGAGGGAACGACCGGCACGCCGAGCTTGGCTTCAAGCGCGGCAACGTCCAGCTTGAGCCCATCGCGCTCGGCCAGATCGATCATGTTGAGCGCGACGATCATCGGCCGACCGAGCGCCTTGATCTGAAGCACCGTGTGCAGGTGGGTGCGCAGGTGGGCGGCGTCGACAACGACGATCAGCGCGTCGGGCGGGGTTTCGCCCGACAGCCGGCCGGCCATGGCGTCGAGCGCCACGCGCTCGTCGGCCGTTCGCGCGGCGAGGCCGTAGACGCCGGGCAGGTCGAGCAGCTCTACGCTCGCGCCGCCCGGCGTGGTGAAGCGGCCGACTCGCGTTTCGACGGTGACACCGGGGTAGTTGGCCACCTTGGCGCGACCGCCCGTCAGGCCGTTGAACAGGGTCGACTTGCCGGAGTTCGGGGCGCCGACGAGCGCCAGACGCACGCTCATTCAGCCGCGACCTTCAATCCGGTTTCGATCTCGGCGACTTCGATCGTCGCGGCTTCGCGGCGGCGCAGCGCGACCATGGTCCGGTTGAGCCGTACACAGATCGACGCCGAACCGAACGGCCCGACGTGGAGAATCTCCACCTCGTCGCCTTCGGCGAAGCCGATTTCGCGGAGCTTGGTCTCAAGCTCTCCCGCGCCGGCGGCGAAGCCGGTGATCAGCGCCGCGCGCCCGGTCGGAAGCGTGTCCAGGGTCATGCCTGCCCGATTGTCATATTTTGAACCGCATCATGCTTTTGGCCGGCCGCCAACGCGGCGAAATCGCCCCTTCGGCCGGCTGGGCCAAGCTTGCACAGCTGCGAACGATTTTCAAACGCATTTCGCCGCAGAAGCCCTCTGCAGAACCGCGGCGGGACGCCGCAACTCGACATTTTCTGTTTTCGTTAAACGATATCTTGCCTGCGCGCCAAGCGTGTGCGAGCAAGACGGACGTCTTTCAGGGAGCCGCCCCCGTGCCTCGGATCAGCTTCACCGAGAACCTGCGCCGGCACATCGAGGTCCCGCCGACCACGGCGGAGGGCGCGACGGTGGGCGAGGCGCTGCACCAAGTCTTCGCCGCCCATCCGCGCCTTAGATCCTACATCGTCGACGACCAGGGGCGGGTGCGAAAGCACGTCACGATCTTCTTGAACAACGAGAT
>JASFUX010000184.1:0-6889 GCA_050050115.1 Maricaulaceae bacterium
GTCCAAGCCGCGATGAAAATGGGCGAGGCGATCTACGGCGCCGGAGATTCTGGCGGCGAGGCCGGCGCGGAAGCCGGCGAAGCGTCAGGCGAGTCCGGCGAGGACGTCGTCGACGCCGAGTTCGAGGAAGTCGACGACGACAAGAAATCCGCGTAGGGACGTGTGGCGGCGTTGGAGCCCATTGCCATGAGACGATCGCGTCCTATCTCTGGCTGCGCGCGCGCCGATGATCGCGAACTCGCCGAGCAGAGCGCGGCGGCGCGCAGCGAGAGCTTCCGGATTTTTGTTTCTAGGTTCGCCGCCCGATGAGCACCAAGCGCGACTACTACGAAGTCCTCGGCGTGCCGCGGGATGCGGACGAAAAGGCTTTGAAGTCCGCTTACCGCAAGCTGGCGATGCAGCATCACCCCGACCGTAATGCGGGGTGTACGGACGCTGAAGCAAAATTCAAGGAAGTCAACGAAGCCTACGCGGTGCTTTCCGATGCGCAAAAGCGCGCCGCCTACGACCGCTTCGGCCACGCCGGCGTGCAAGGCCAATCCGGCATGGGCGCGGGCGGCGACTTCCACGACTTCGAAGACCTCGTGCGCGGGGCCTTCGGCGGCTCCTTCGACGACATCTTTGGCGAGCTGTTCGGCCATGGCCGCGCGCGCCGCGGTCCGCGCGGCGGACCGCAGCGCGGCGACGACCTCCGCTACGACCTCGAGATCGAGCTTGAGGACGCCTTCTCAGGCAAGGAAGTCGAGATCAAAGCGCCGTCAGCGGAAACCTGCGGAACCTGCACCGGCTCGGGCGCCGAGCCGGGCACCGCGGTCGAAACCTGTCCGACATGTCAGGGCGCGGGCGCGGTGCGCACCTCCCAAGGCTTCTTCACGATGCAACGCACGTGTCCCTCGTGCGGCGGCCAGGGCCGCTACGTGCCGACCCCGTGCAAGGTCTGCGACGGCGCGGGCCGGGTGCGGGCGACGCGCAAGCTCTCGGTGAAAATCCCCGCCGGGGTCGAGGACGGCATGCGCATTCGTCTCGCCGGCGAAGGCGACGCGGGCCCGCGCGGCGGTCCGCGTGGCGATCTCTACATCTTCGTGTCGATCCGTCCGCACGACCTCTTCGAGCGCGACGGCGCCGATCTTTACTGCCACACCCCGGTGTCGATGGTCTGCGCGGCGCTGAGCGGCGAGATCGAAATCCCGACGATCGAGGGCGGCCGGGTCAAGGTGAAGATTCCCGAGGGCAGCCAGACCGGCAAGAAAGTCCGTCTGCGCAACAAGGGCATGAGCTCTCTAAGGAGCCCGTCGCGCGGAGACATGATCGTCGAGCTGTTCGTCGAAACCCCGACCAAGCTCAATCCCCGCCAGCGCGAGCTGCTCGAGGAATTCTGCTCAGAGAGCCCGGAGGGCTGCAATCCCCAGCACCACGGATTTCTCAAGCGCGCCAAGCGGTTCTGGGACGACATCTCAGGCGGCGACGACTCCCGACCGAACGCGCACTGACCAAGATTCCCCGCCCGTAGCAGTAGGCCGCGCACTCGCCAGCGGTTGAGCGGCGTTGTGGCGCGCCCTGCGTCCGCGTAGCCTCCGCGTGCGGCCTTTTGACCGGAGGCGATGCGCGGGTCGGCCATGGGTGGTTCGCTGACATTTCTGATCCTTCTGCTCCTCGGCGTCCTGGTCGGCGCCGTGTTCGGATGGATCGCGTTCTTCCGGACGAACACGCTCCGCCGCGAGGTCGTTGCGCTCAAAGCGGAGATCGACGCCCTGCGCCGCCGCCTGGACGGAACAGCCGCGCCGCGTCCCGCCGCCAAGCCTCAGGCGACGCCACCTCAGCCGACGCCCCAATCGGCATCCAAGTCGACATCGGTCCCCGCGACCTCGCCGCCGGCGCCTGCGACCCCGCCCTCGACCCTGACGGCCAAGCCGCCCGCCTCGCCCGTCGCCGCTTCGATCGACGCCGGCGCCGCGGCGGCCGCCGCGAGTTCTCCCGCGGACGGCATGCGAACGGTCCTTGAAGGGGTCGAGCGGCGGCTCGCCGGCAACTGGATGATCTGGATCGCCGGGCTCGCAATCGCGCTCGGCGGCGTCTTCCTCGCTGCATTCGCCATCGAACAGCAGTGGATCGGTCCGCGCGTCTGGGTCGCCCTCGCGGCGCTCCTCGGTCTCGGCGTCGTCGGGGCGAGCGAATGGCTGCGTCGCTCGGGCGTGTCGGAAAAGCTTGGGGGCGAAGCCGCGCCGGAAGGCGTACGCGAAGGGGTCTTGGGCCACGCGCTCGCGCCGCCGATCACCGCAGCGGCCGGCCTCGTCATCATCTACGCCGCCTTCTACGCCGGTTCGCTCGTCGAACCGCCGGTTCCGCCGATCATCGCGATGATCGGCCTCGTCGCCGTGGCGGCGGGCGCGGTCGCCCTGGCGCTTCTGCACGGGCCCTTGTTCGTCGTCCTCGGTCTCGTCGGCGCTTTCGTCGCGCCGATCCTGATCGGCTCGGACGACCCGCGGGCCTGGAGCCTGTTTCTCTACGTCTTCGCCGTCGTGATCGTCGGTCTGGCGGTGACGCGGCTGGTCGGCCGGCGCTGGCCGTCGCTCGTCGCACTCGGCGGCGGGGCGCTCTGGCCGCTCCTGTGGTTTGCGAGCGGCGGACCGGTAGAGCAAGCTTGGGCGCTCGGACTCTATCTGCCCGCGCTCCTCGTCGCGGCTGTCGCCTTCGCCTGGGATCTTGCGCGCGACGCGGCGAGACCGGATCCGGCCCTGGATCTCTGGAGCGACGCGCCCGTGTCGATCGGCGCTGCGCACCTCGCCGCGATCGTCGTCTTTGTACTGAGCGCTCTGCTGGCGCTGCACGTCGGTCACGACGAGATGGCGATCGCCTCTCTCGCCGCCTCGACGCTGATCGCCATGATCGGACCCTGGCGGCGCGAAGGCTTTCTCGGCCTGCCGCTGATCGCCGCGGCCGGCGTCGCGCTGACCCTCTACATCTGGCCAGAAGGCGCGACCGGCGTCATCACCGACGAGACGCGCCTTGATCGCGCGACCGGCGCTGCGACGCCCGCGGGACCGAATTTCCTGCGCACCTGTCTGGGCTTCATGGCGCTGTTCGGCGTCGGCGGCTTGGTCATGCAGGACCGCTTGCGCGTCAAGGCGGTTATGGCGGTCGCGTCCGCCGGCGCGCCGGCGGTGATCCTCGCCATCGCCTTCTGGCGCACGACCGGGCTCGGGGAGAGCTTCGAGCAGAACGCGCTCTGGGCGGTCGCAAGCCTGCTGCTCGCCGGCGCAAATCTGTTCGTGCTCGAGCGCATCGCGCGGACCGAGGGCGGCGTGGACGCGCAACCGGGCGCCGCGTCGGCCTATGCGATCGGCGCGGCCGCCGCCGCGGGGCTCGCGGTTGGCATGGCGCTCGACCACCTCTGGATGAGCGTCGGCTTCGCCGTCATCGCGCCCATCTGCGCCCTGCTCTATGGGCGCTTCAAGCTGCGCGCCCTCGCCTGGGCGGCGGTCGCATTCGCGGTGCTGGCCGCGGCGCGGCTGACAGTTTTCGGCGAGGTGTTCTCCTATACGCCCGAGGAGCTCGGCCGCTGGCCGATCCTCAACTGGCTGCTTTTGGGCTACGGCGTTCCGGCCGCAGCGGCGTGGTGGTCGGCGCGGCGGTTCGAACGCGCGGGCTTCGAGACCGGCAGCCGCACCGTGCAGAGCCTCGACGGCGCGGCGCTGATCCTCGGCGTCGCCCTCGTCTCCATGCAGATCAGACACGCGATGAACGGCGGCGAGGTCGGAGCCCTCGGCTACTATCGGTTCTCGCTGGCCGAAGTCGGGCTGCAGACATCGGCGTGGCTCGGCGCGGCCTTGGCGCTCAGGTGGCGACTCGGACCGAAGCTCTACTTCGTCCATCGCTGGATCGAGCGTCTGCTGATCTTCGCCGGCCTGTTCCAGCTCGTCGTCATGCAGCTGTGGCTGATCAATCCGTGGTGGGGCGTTTGGCTGACGTTCGCGCGCGGGACGATCGTCTTGAATTCCCTGCTTCTCGCTTACGCCATCCCCGCGGCGCTCGCGGCGGCTTACGCGATCATCGTCCGCCGCCAGGGCTACGCCCGCATTGCGACGATCGCCAGCTCGATCGCGATGTTCACCGCCTTCATCTGGACCACGCTCGAGGTCCGCCGGCTGATCTACGGCGAGGAGATGACCTGGGAGATCTCGGCGCGCGCCGCGGCCTCGGTGCAGGACGCCGAGCGGTTCGCCTACTCCGGCGCCTGGCTGGTCTTCGCCGCGGTGCTGCTGGCGCTGGGGATCTGGCGCAAGCGGCCGAGCCTGCGCTACGGCTCGTTGCTGCTTCTGGTTGTGGTGACGCTCAAGGTGTTCATCGACAGCTTCTTCGACCTCGGACTGCTGCTCCAGGCCGTCTCACTGTTTGCGCTCGGCGCGGTGCTCCTGGGCATATTCGTGCTCTACCAGCGGATCATCCCGCGCCTGCTCGGCGAGGACGGCGAACCTCCGGCCCCGTCTCCGGAACCGGAGCCGGCGCCCACCGGCGCAGCGACCTGAGCGCGACCGCCGGGGCCAGCGCCTTGGCGCGCGCGCGGCCAGTCCCCATGTTTTGACTACGCGGAAAGATGACGCGGCGCGCGGCGTCGGTCATGCTGACGCAGGTGATTCGATCGGCCGGGCGCCAAATCGGTTTTGGCCGTCCGTCCGCAGTTTGGAGGGAGCCCCCCTCATGCCCGACGTCCCGCTGCGACTCGCCGTCGCCGGACCGGCCGGCCGCCTCGGCGGCGCGATCGTCAAGGCCGCCAGCGCGCGCGGGTTCGAGCTGGTCGGCGGTCTGGTGCGCCCCGGTTCGGGCGCGGTCGGCATGGACCTGGCCACCTTCTCGAGCGGCGAGCGCGACGTTCATGTCGCGGCCACGGACGATCTCGAAACCGCAGTGGGAAACGCAGACGTTCTGATCGACGTCTCCACCGCGACCGCAGCGGCCGAGCACGCCGAGAAGCTCGCCGCGCGCGGCGGGCCGGCGATGATCATCGGCGCGACCGGCTTCGAGCCCGAGGAGGACGAAGCGATCGAAAACGCCGCCAAGTCCATTCCCATCGTCAAGGCGCGGAACTTCTCGATCGGAGTCAGCCTGCTCGCCGCGCTGGTCGAGCAGACCGCCAAGGCGCTCGATCAGGACTGGGACATTGAGATCGTCGAGATGCACCACCGGGCCAAGCGCGACGCTCCTTCGGGCACTGCCCTGATGCTCGGCGAGGCAGCCGCCGCGGGCCGCGGCGTCGAGCTTGACGAGCGGGCCGTGAAGGCGCGCGAGGGCATGACCGGCGCGCGCTCGACCGGCGCGATCGGCTTCGCCACCTTGCGCGGCGGCGGCGTGGTCGGCGACCACGAGGTGCGCTTCGCCGCCAGCGAGGAGATGCTCACGTTGTCGCACCGGGCGCTGGATCGGACGATCTTCGCGCGCGGGGCGCTGACGGCGGCGCGCTGGATCAAGGGCCGTGCGCCAGGCCTCTACGACATGCGCGACGTCGTGGGCCTGTAGATTTGCGCCCGCGGCAACCGTTGCATTCCTGCAACTGCGACGCTGTCGCACTTGCGCATTCGACCGGTTCCGTTAATCGGACGCACATTCAACCTGGGCAACTTGAAACATCGTGCGACAAAGTGGACGCCGTTTTCTTGCCGAAACGATGCGATAATCAACGACCTAGACAAATAATGGCTCGGGCCGCCTGATCGGCCGCCGCCTCCATCCGGGGAGCAGTGACACCATGACGACCGATACGACGACCTCTCGTCCCGACGGCCCGATCGCACGCTCGGCGGCGATCGTGCGCAGCTGGCGGACGATCGACTGGCCGGGCATGTTCTCGGCCGTGATCTATCCGCTCCTGGGCGCCGTCGGCATGCTGCTGGCCGTGATCCTCGGTCTCGCCGTGCCCGGTCTGACGTTTCATTGGTGGTATCCGCTGATCGCGCTGCCGGTGATCGCCGGCACGGTGTTCATCTGCAACCAGGGCATCGGCCCCTTGCACCGCATCTGGCAGCATCGCGCCGGCGAGCTGAAGCTGCCCGCGCAAATCATCGTCGCGTTCAATTGCATCGTCGCGATGCAGGGCAAGCTGGCGGACTGGGTGAACTACCACTCACAGCATCATGCGCTCTCGGACAAGCCGGGCGATCCGCACAATCCGCACGAGAGCAAGTTCTGGGCGTGGATCGGCTGGATCATCTGGCGCGACAAGCAGGATCTTCAGCGCCCGACCCCGATGTGGCTAAAGAGCATCCCGGCGGTGCAGTTCATCGACCGGTTCCACATTTCGCTCTCGCTGGTGATCCACCTGCTCGTGCCGGCCGTGATCTATCTGATCGTCGCCCTCGCCGGCGGATCGCTGATCTTCACCTTCTTCATCCACGCCGCCGCGGTCGTCGGTCGCGGGCTGCAGTTCCACGCCACGACGCTGGGCGTGAACGTGTTCGGGCACCTGAAGACTCCGAAGTGGCTCCAGATCGTTCTGGCGCTGCTGACGGGCGGCGAAGCGATCCACGGCCATCACCACGAGTTCCCCAAGAGCGCTCTGCACCTGCCGCAGAAGGGGTTCTGGAACCGGATCGTCGACTACAACGGCACCTTCCTGCTGCTGCTATCCAAGCTGCGTCTGGCGCGCAACCTCGAGGTCGCGCCGCAGTTCGAAAAGCCGCAGCGCGCGACGGCCTGACAGCCGCATCTTCGTCTTAATCGGCCGATTAGATCCGCCGCGATCGTCAAAGCGTCCATTTCTTTTGGTCGCCGCGACGGTCGCGCGCTGTTTCGCGCGTGTTTGACGAGCAACTCTCATTCGTGATCGCAGCGTGCGATTCAATAAAGAGGCAGGAGAAGACCAATGCGGCTGGTTCAGCATATGTGCGCGATCGCG
>JASFUX010000185.1:0-6885 GCA_050050115.1 Maricaulaceae bacterium
CGATTGTGCGTCACCCACCCGGGGGGCGCGCGTGGGGCGCCCCCCGGCTGCATTTGGGGCTTCGCGGGCATCGACGCGCGGCGCGAGCTGTTCTAGAAACGGGGCGACGCCTGCGCCGCGAGGGGCGACGCGGACGAGGCGCTTTGAGGAAACGACCTGGGGAATCCCGGAGAAATCCTAGGGGAGAGCGCGCTCATGCGGTCGCGACTGCGTAGTTTTTTGCTTGCCGGCGTCGCGCCGGGCATCGTCCTTTCAACAACCGCTCTCTCCACGTCGGCCTTGGCCGTCGATGTCGAAGATGAGCGAACCGATCCAATCGCCACCTCAACCGCCAACGCCGGCGCCCCCGACGACGTGAATGTCACGTCCGGCGGCTCGATCGTGCTCGACAGCGGCGTGGCGATCACCCTCGATTCGGACAACGCGGTCTCGCACGCCGGTCAGATCACGATCAGCGAAGCGGACGGCGCAACGGGCGTGCGGATTCTCGGCGGCTTTACGGGGTCGTTCGATCTTTCCGGCTCGATCACCGTCGACGAGGAGAGCCAGCGCACCGATGAAGACGACGACGGCACGCTCGACGGCGACTTCGCGCGCGGCACGGGCCGCACCGGCATCCTCATAGAAGGCGCCTCGCCGTTCGTCGGAAACATCAATACGACCACCGGCTCGGGCATCGACATCGCCGGCAACGACTCGTACGCGCTCAACGCTCTCGCCGACGTCGACGGATCGATCAACTTCCGCTCGGCGACGACCATCCTGGGCGACCGGAACGCAGCGGCCAACATCGCCGGCGACGTGTCGGGCAACGTCAGGCTGGGCGGATCGATACAGGCGGTCGGCGAGGATTCGTCCGGGGTCGTCGTCAGCGGCGACGTCGGCGGCTCGATCGTCAACGAATCGAGCGTCGCAGTGCGCGGTTTCGCGTTTGAGTCGGTGTCAAACTACCGCGATCCCGACGGCGTGTTCCTCACTGATCCGCCGCCTCTCGACGGCGACGACCTGAAGGCTTCCGGGCCGTCGTTTATTATCGCCGGCAATGTCGCCGAGGGTTTCCTGAACAACAACGACGTCGGCGGCGGCGACGCCGACGATGACGCCGACGGCAACGATCCGACGAAGGACATCAGCGGCGACTTCGACGAGAATCGGCTTCCCGGCTCGATCAGTCAGCGCGGCTCGGCGCCCGCCGTTCTGATCGACCCGTCGCAGTCACCGACCTCAGGCGACATCGTCATCGGCCTCGTCGTCGAGCGCATTCCCGATACGCTGGACGATGACGGCGACGGCGACACCGACGAGATCATCGGCACGTTCCTTGAGAACTACGGCTTCATCAACCGGGGCGTGGTTCAGGCAAACGGGCTCAACACCGGCTTTGACGCCAACGCGATCGTCATCACTGGGGCGGCGGACGGCCGGACGACGACCGTTGAAGGCGGTTTTCTCAACCCCGGCACCGCCACCGCCACAGCGTTCGAAGCCGATGCGACAGTCGTGCGGGTCGGACAGAACGCGACCGTTCCCGAAGTGGTCAACACCGGAGCGCTCACAGCGACGATCAACACCGAAACGAACCACAACGTTTCGGTCCTGATCATCGAAGCCGGAGCGCTCGTCAGCGCGCTTGAAAACAGCGGCAACATCGTTGCGACAACGCGGGGCGACGCCGGCAATGCAGTGGCGATCCGCGATCTCTCCGGCACGCTTGTCTCGTTGACCAACACCGGCGCGATCGTGGCTCAGTTCACCGCCGACGGAGACGACGAC
The DNA here is from genome assembly GCA_050050115.1 of Maricaulaceae bacterium. Taxonomy (GTDB): domain Bacteria; phylum Pseudomonadota; class Alphaproteobacteria; order Caulobacterales; family Maricaulaceae; genus JASFUX01. The sequence continues at coordinate 1,774 of JASFUX010000185.1, forward strand.
GACGGCGACGGCTCGACAACGGACGTCGACGAGCGCACCGGCGACACGATCGCTGTCGATCTCTCCGGGCATTCGGCGGCTCAAAGCGTCATCTTCGTTCAAGACTTCGACGCCGACGATGATCCGAACGTCACCACGGACGACCCGGCGATCGTCGGCGACGTGCGGTTCGGCGCGGGCGACGACGAGTTCCAGCTGCATGCCGGAACCATGACCGGCGACCTTTCATTCGCCGGCGGCGCGGACATCTTCTCCGTCGACGGCGGCGCTGTCTTCACCGGCGCCCTGCGCGACGCCGACGGCGGGCTCGCCGTCACTGTTGGCGACGGCGAGGTTCACGTCACCAACCGCGAGGTCATCACCGTCACCTCGGTCATGATCGGAGACGAAGCGCTAGTCGCGCTGCCGATCGACCTGCGCTCCGTCGGGGCGACGTCGGCGCTCATCGACGCCAGCGGCGCCATCACGATCGCGGACGGCGCGCAAATTCTGCCGCAGATCGTCGGACTCGGCGCGCCCGGCGAGGTGTCGGTCGAAATCATGTCGGCCGGCGGCGGTCTTACGGTTGCGGGCGACATCGCCGACGCGCTCGCGCTGGAGTCACCGTTCCTCTTCGACTCGAGCCTCTCGACCTCGACCAACGGTTCGGCTGAAACCGTGGTCGTGACGATCCGGCGCAAGACCGCCGAAGAGCTCGGCATGGCGAGCAACCAGGCCGCTCTTTACGAGCCCGCGGTTGAAACGCTGAACACGGATGAAGAGCTGCTTGTCGCCATCGCCAACACGGCCGACGCCGAGTCCTTCTTCGCAGCGACCGACCAGCTCAGCCCGGACTATTCGTTCGCCTCGTTCCAGTTCTTCGTCGCCGCCGCCGACGGAGCCATCGGCGCCGTGGGCAACCGTCTCGACACCGTCCGCGCCGGCCGCGACGGCGCGGGCAGCGCTTGGATGCAAGAGTTCGGGGTCTATCTCGACCGCGAGGCCGGCCAGAACGATCCGGGCTACCGCGGGGACGCTTTCGGCATCGCGCTCGGCATCGACCGACCGCTCGGCCCCTTCTACGCGGTCGGCGCGAACGTGGCGCTCGGCGCCGCCTCGATCGAGCAGCCCGCCGGCTTCGACACGCCGCTCAGCGTCACCAATGCTCAGCTCGGCGTTTACGCCGCCGCGGCGCGCGGGAACTTGCTGTTCGACCTCTACGCCGGCGCTGGCGCAGATTTCTTTGAGTCGGAACGCAACATCATCGTCTCGGACGTCTTCCGTTCAGCGAGCGGCGAGTGGAAAGGGCACCACGCGACCGCGACGGCGCGGCTCGGTTACGAGCTGACGCGCGGACGCTGGTACGCTCGCCCGGCGCTGTCGGTCGACTATCTCCGCCTCGACGAAGAGTCCTACAGGGAGACCGGCGACGCCGCCGTCATCCTGGCGCTCGACGAGCGCTCGGCGGACATGCTTGCGTCGACCGTGTCGATGACTCTCGGCGCCCAGTTCGGCAACGAAGCGCGCACCTGGTGGTCTCCCCGCCTGCGCCTGGGTTACCGCTATGAGAATTTCGGATCGGGTCTGGTCACGACGACGCAGTTCGTGTCCGGCGGCGGCACGGCCGTTTTACGCGCAGACGACCTGCCTCCCGCGGGGGGACTTTTCGGGCTTTCGCTCGCCGCGGGCAGCCGGCATTCGTCGTTTTCGCTGGACTACGATGCGGACATCCGCGACGGCTTCACCCGTCACGGGGCGCGTCTGACGTTCCGCTTCATCTTCTAGGGCGATCTCTCTTCGAGGCGACGGCGTGGCCAAGCGCAAGGCGCTTATTCGAAGCATGAAAAGCGTTCGACGCGCGTCCCTGCGCGCCGTCGTGATCGGGCTGGCGATCGGGATCGGCCTTGCGTCGTGCGCCTCGCCGCCGAGCAACACCTCGAACGCCTGCGCGATCTTCGCCGAAAAGCGCGGCTGGTGGGACGCGGTGCGCGACAGCGAGCGGCGCTGGGGCGCGCCCCCGTCGGTGCAGCTGGCGATCCTCTATCAGGAGTCCGCCTTCGAGCACGACGCCCGCCCGCCGCGGCGACGCATTCTGTTCGTCATTCCCGGCCTGCGCCGGCAATCGTCATCTTACGGATTCGCCCAGGCGACCCGGTCGACCTGGGACTGGTACAAGGACGAGACCGGCCGCCGGTCAGCCGACCGCGACAGCTTCCGCGACGCGACCGATTTCGTGGGATGGTACGCGCGCAAGAGCCGCGAGCTGTCGGGCATCGCCCTAGACGACGCCCGCAACCAGTATCTCGCCTACCACGAGGGTCACGGCGGCTTTAACCGCGGAAGCTATCGGGGCGACCGCGCTCTCATAGCGCGCGCCGACGCCGTGGGCGCACGCGCGGCGCGCTATGAAGCGCAGCTTGAGGGTTGCCGGCGCCGCCTCGACCGCAGATTTCTGTTTATCTTCTGAGCTTCGGCGGAGACTGCGCCAGCGAATTGAGCCATCACGCCGGCGTCGCCGCGCCCTTTTGAGAGCCGGCGACGAGACCAATATGGAGAACCAGAAAGACCGGCGCGCCGGACGCTTCTGAGAGCGCCCGACTCGCAACACGGTCTGCGATTATGGGCATGGCTGCACGCAAGACCACACCGCTCGAGGACGCCGCGAAAGCGGCCTCTTCCGCTTACACCGCGCGCGACATCGAGGTGCTTGAAGGCCTCGAGCCGGTGCGCCGGCGGCCGGGCATGTATATCGGCGGCGCGGACGAGCGGGCGCTGCACCACCTCTTCGCTGAAGTTCTCGACAACGCCATGGACGAAGCGATCGCCGGGCACGCCGACAAGATCGACGTCGAGCTGGACGAGGAAGGCTATGTCACGGTCACAGACAACGGCCGCGGCATTCCGGTCGACAACCATCCCAAGTTCAAGAACACCTCCGCCCTCGAAGTAATCCTCACCACGCTGCACTCGGGCGGGAAGTTCTCGGACAAAGCCTATCAGACCTCGGGCGGTCTGCATGGCGTCGGCGTCTCTGTGGTCAACGCGCTGTCGGAGGATCTCGTCGTCGAGGTCGCGCGCGATCGCCAGCTCTATCGCCAGACCTACAGCCGCGGCCGGCCCACCTCGAAGCTCGAGAACGTCGGCAAGGCGCCGAACCGGCGCGGCACGGTGATCCGCTTCAAGCCCGATCCGGAGATCTTCGGCCCCAAGGCCGCCTTCCGCCCCGCGCGCGTCTTCGCCATGGCGCGCTCGAAGGCTTATCTCAGGCGCGGCGTGACGATCCGCTGGCGCTGTCCCGAAGAGCTGATCGAAGGCTCCGAGACGCCGGCCGAAGCGGTTCTTCATTTCCCCGGCGGGCTCGCGGACTTTCTCGCCGAGACCATGGGCTCGCGTGCGACGATCACAGCCGAAGCGTTCACAGGCCGCACCGAAGTGACCAACGGACACGGCGGGGTCGAATGGGCGATCGCCTGGACCCCGGCAGGCTTCGGCGAGACCGACGGCTTCGTTCGCTCCTACTGCAACACCGTTCCGACCCCGGACGGCGGCACGCATGAGCAGGGGCTGCGCGCGGCGCTCACTCGCGGCCTTCGAGCCTACGGCGAGCTCAAGAACGACAAGAAAGCCTCGAACATCACCGCCGAGGACCTGATCAGCGGCGCGGGCGCGATGATCTCGGTGTTCATTCACGACCCCGAGTTCCAAGGCCAGACCAAGGAGCGCCTGGCCACCGCCGAAGCCGCTCGGATCGTCGAGTCCGCCGTGCGGGACCATTTCGACCATTGGCTCGCCGCCGCGCCGAAGGAGGCGGACAAGCTGCTGGCCTACGTGGTCGAGCGGGCCGAGGCGCGAATGAAGCGCCGGCGCGAGCGCGAGGTGGCGCGCAAGTCGGCGACCAAGAAGCTGCGCCTGCCCGGCAAGCTCGCCGACTGCTCAAACGCGGACGCGGCGGGTTCTGAGCTGTTCCTGGTCGAAGGCGACTCCGCCGGCGGCTCAGCGAAGCAAGCGCGCAACCGCGCAACCCAGGCGGTGCTCCCGTTGCGCGGCAAGATCTTGAACGTCGCGTCGGCGGGCAGCGACAAGATCTCCGCCAACCAGGAACTGTCCGACCTCGCCCTAGCGCTCGGCTGCGGGCTGGGCGCGAGGTTCAGCCTCGATGATCTACGCTATGAGCGCATCATCATCATGACCGACGCGGACGTCGACGGCGCCCACATCGCCGCGCTGCTGATCACGTTCTTCCTCAGGTCCACGCCCGGTCTTGCGGAGTCCGGGCGGCTCTACCTCGCCACCCCGCCGCTCTACCGCATCTCCAAAGGCGCCAAGATCGCCTATGCGCGCGACGAGGCGCACAAGAACGAAATCCTGCAGTCCCCGGACTTTTCGAGCGGCGGCAAGATCGAGGTGAGCCGCTTCAAGGGCCTCGGCGAGATGATGCCCGCGCAGCTCAAAGAAACGACGATGAACCCCGAGAGCCGCACGCTCGCGCGCGTTCAGGTCGACCCAACCCGCGCCGAGGACATCGAGTCGCTCGTCGAGACGCTCATGGGCCGCAAGGCGGAGCTGCGCTACGCCTACATCCAAGACCACGCCCGCTTCGTCGACGACGTGGACGTTTAGCCGCCTCTAGGAAGCGGGCGGCCTTTGCGGCTAAGCTCCCGCCCGGCCTTGGAAACATCACGCTGGGACGGGGCACATGATTGCACGAACCGCATCGGCGGCGGCGCTCGCCGCTGGTCTGCTCGCCGCCTGCGACGCCGGCGAGCCGGTGGAGCTGATCTCCTACGACCCCGACCCCTACCCGTCCACTTACGAGCCTCTGCCCTCCGAGACGACTGCGATCGTCAATGCACACATTCTCGACGGCGTCGGCGGCGAGATCGATAACGGGGTGCTGGTGATCGAGAACGGCCGCATCGCCGCGCTCGGCGACGGCGCGGCGGCGCCCGAAGGCGCGGTGATCGTCGACGCCGAAGGCCGCTGGGTGACCCCCGGCATCATCGACATCCACTCTCATCTCGGAGTCTATCCGGTTCCCAGCGTCAGCGCGCATCAGGACGGCAATGAGATCTCGGCGCCCGTGACGGCCGAAGTCTGGGCCGAGCACGGCGTCTGGCCTCAGGACCCGGGCTT
>JASFUX010000186.1:0-6868 GCA_050050115.1 Maricaulaceae bacterium
AGCGCGGCTACACCGAACGGCAGGTCAGACGGCTTGTTGAATGGTATATGCGCGTGAGGCAGGCTGGCTGACGCCATGCACGTCATCGACCGCCGCCGCGATCCGGGTGGAAAGAGCCTCGTCAACAGACAGCGCTTTCTCCGCCGTGCGCGCGCTCTGGTCAGAGCCGCCGTGCACGACGCTTCGCGCAAGCGCTCGGTCAAGGACGTCGCCCGCGGCGGCGAAGTGATCGTCCCGGCGGACGGCGTCAGCGAGCCGTTCTTCCACCGCTCGCGCCGCGACGGCGTGCACGAGCACATCCTCCCGGGCAACGAGCGCTACGTTCAAGGCGACATCATCCCCCGCCCGCCGAGCGGCGAGGACGGCTCGGGTGCGAGCGCGGACGGCGAACTCGAGGACGAGTTCCGCTTCGCCCTCACCGATGAGGAGTTCCTCGACCTCTTCTTGGAAGATCTCGAGTTGCCAGACCTCGCCAAGCGCCAGGTCATGGGCGAGGAGGAGGACCGGCTTCGGCCGGCGGGGTTTCGCACGGCCGGCCCGCCCCCGTCGGTGTCGATCCCGCGGACGATGCGCAACTCGCTCTCGCGCCGCATCGCGCTCAAGCGGCCGCGCCCTGAGGAGATCGCCGAGCTCATAGACCGCATCGTCGCGCTCGAAGAGGCCGGCGCGTCGGAAGACGAGATCGCGCCCGTCCGCGCCCAGCTCGAGCGGCTTGAGGCGCGCGCCCGGCTGGTGCCGTTCATCGATCCGCTCGACGTGCGCTACCGTCGCCATGAGATCGAGCCCAGGCCCGTCGCGCGGGCGGTGATGTTCTGCTTGATGGACGTCTCGGGCTCGATGGACGAGCACATGAAGGACCTCGCCAAGAGGTTCTACTCGCTGCTCTATCTGTTCCTGACGCGGCGCTACAATCACGTCTCGGTCGTCTTCATCCGCCACACTCACGAGGCCAAGGAGGTCGACGAGGACACCTTCTTCTACAGCCGCGAGTCCGGGGGCACGATCGTGTCGACGGCGCTCGAGGAGATGGCGCGGATCGTCCAGGAGCGCTTCCCCACCGCCGAGTGGAACATCTACGCCGCCCAGGCCTCAGACGGCGACAACTTGCCCAACGACAATGCGCGAACGACGGCGCTTCTTGAGAACGTCATCCTGCCGCTTTGTCAGTATTACGCCTATATCGAGGTCGGCCACGCGCACGAGGACGACGAGGAACTGCGCGGCGCCTCTTCGTTGTGGCGCGCCTACAAGCTCGTCTCCGACCAGCACATCCCGATCGCCATGCGCAAGGTGCGCGACCGGCGCGAGATTTTCCCGGTGTTCCGCGAGCTGTTCGCCCGCAAGGACAGCCGGCCCGCCGAGGAGGCGCCCGCGGAATGAGCCAGCTCGATCCGTTCGCCCCCGAAGACGCCGGCAGCCCGCTGCTCTACAAGGGCGCGGACTGGAGCTTTCGGACCATCGACGCGATCTACGAGGCGGTGCGCGAGATCGCCGAGGGCGAGCTTGGTCTCGACACTTACCGCAACCAGATCGAGGTGATCACCGCCGAGCAGATGCTCGACGCCTACGCCTCCACCGGGATGCCGCTGTTCTACCATCACTGGTCGTTCGGCAAGCACTATGCGCGCAACGAGCAGCTCTATCGGAAGGGCTGGCAGGGTCTCGCTTATGAGATCGTCATCAACTCGAACCCGTGCGTTTGCTACATCATGGAAGAGAACTCAGCGACGATGCAGGCGACGGTGCTCGCGCACGCGGCGTTCGGGCACAACCACTTCTTCAAGAACAACTACGTCTTTCAGCAGTGGACGGACGCTGACGGCATCCTCGACTACCTCGCGTTCGCCAAGGACTACATCGCCAAGTGCGAGGAGCGCTACGGCTTCGCCGCCGTCGAGCGCCTGATCGACGCCTCCCATGCGCTGCAAACCCACGGCGTGCACCGCTATCCCGGCAAGAAGAAGATGGACCTCCGCTCGGAGGAAAAGCGCGCCCAGGAACGGCGCGCGCACGGCGAGCGGATCTTCAACGACCTCTGGCGCACCGTGCCCGACGGAGCGAAGTCCGCGCCCAAGCCGACTGACAACGACCGCCGCCGCGCCCTCCTCGGCCTGCCCGAGGAAAACATCCTCTACTTCATCGAAAAAACCGCGCCGCGGCTGCAGCCCTGGCAGCGCGAGATCATCCGCATCGTCCGGCTGATCTCGCAGTACTTTTATCCCCAGCGCCAGACCAAGATGATGAACGAGGGCTGCGCGACCTTCTGCCATCACCGGATCATGACCCGGCTGCACGAGAAGGGTCGGATCAACGACGGCGCCTACATCGAGTTCCTGCACTCTCACACCAACGTGGTCGCTCAGCCGGCTTACAACGACCGCCGCTACTCGGGGATCAATCCGTATGCGCTCGGCTTTGCGATGATGTGCGACATCGAGCGCGCCTGCCTCGAGCCCACAGAAGAGGACCGCAAGTGGCTCCCTGACATCGCCGGCCGCGGCGACGCCTACGGGACGCTGCGGGAGATCTGGGCCAACTTCCGCGACGAAAGCTTCGTCTCGCAATACCTGAGCCCGAAGGTGATCCGCGACCTCGGCTTCTTCCACGTCGTCGACGATCACGACGAGGAAGACCTTGTCGTCGATGCGATCCACGACGAGCGCGGCTATCTCGGCGTACGCCGCGCGCTATCACGCCACTACGACGTCTCGCGCTCAGATCCCGACATCCAGATCGTCGATGTCGACCTCGCCGGCGACCGCGAGCTGGAGCTGCGCCACAAGGTCATCGACGGCGTAACGCTCGAGGAGAAAGACGCGCAGAAGGTGTTGAAGCACCTAGCGAACCTTTGGGGCTACCCGGTGCGCCTCACCGAAAGCGACGACGAAGACGTCTGGGACGAGCACGAAGCCGAGCCCGAGCGGCCGTTCATGTAAGCGCTCTACAGCGTCGACTTGAACGTCGTGTCTTGATTGCCCGCGCGGTGATCGACCAGACGCGCCAGCATGAACAACGCATCCGACAACCGGTTGAGATACTTCAGCGCCGGTTCCGAGACCGTCGTCGTCTCCGCCGTCTCCACCATGCGCCGCTCTGCGCGCCGACACGCAGTGCGCGCCAGATGCAGCGCTGCTGACGCGCGCGTCTGGCCCGGCAGCACGAAGTCTTTGAGTTCCGGCAGCTCGGCGTCGGCTTCGTCGATCAGCATTTCAAGCGCGCTGACCGCTTCGGCTGAAATGCTCGGCGCGGGCGCATTGCGCGTGCCGTCCGCCGAGGCGACTTCGGAGAGGATCAGATAAAGCTCGCCTTGGATGGCGGTCAGGCGCGCGGAAACGCCTTCGTCCGCAATCTCCGCCTTAGCGAGGCCGAGCGCGGCGACCAGCTCGTCCACCGCGCCGATCGCCTCCATGCGCGGATCGGCCTTGGAGACACGCTCGCCGGAGAACAGGCTCGTCTGACCGGCGTCGCCTTTGCGGGTGTAGATCTTGGGAATGGCGCGCTCCGTCATTCGGCCCATATGGACCGTCAGAGCTTAGCGCAAACGCCCGCCCAGAGTCCCTAGAGCGCTTCGGCGCCGGAGATGATCTCGATCAGCTCTTTGGTGATGTTGGCTTGACGCAGGCGGTTGTACTGCAAGGTCAGCTTGTCGATCAGCTCGCCTGCGTTGCGCGTTGCGTTGTCCATCGCCGTCATCGAGGCGCCCTGCTCGCCGGCGGCGTTCTGCAGCATCGCGTTGAAGATCTGCGTCGTCAGGTTCCGCGGCAGAAGGACGGCGAGGATTTCCTCCTCGTCCGGCTCATACTCGTAGGCCGCGCCCTGCAGATCCGGGCCCTTGACCTCGGGATCGATCGACATGGACGCCGGCAGCAGCGTCTGCACCGTCGGGACCTGGGTGATCACGTTCTTGAACACCGAGTAGACGATCGAGACCGCGTCGACCTCGCCGTTCTCGAACAAGGTGCGCGCGTCGTCAGCGACGTCGCCGGCCTCTTTCGAGGTGATCATCTTCAGCTCTTTGAACGAGAACGAGCCGACGATTTTGTCCTTATGCAGATTTTTCAGCATGTCGTAGGCCTTGCGGCCTACGCAGAGAATCTTGACCGTCTGACCTTCGCGCTCAAGCTCGACGATCCGCTCGCGCGCCTTGCGCACGATGTTGGTGTTGAAGCCGCCGCAGAGCCCGCGATCCGCCGTCGCGACGATCAAGAGATGCGTCTTGATCTCGCCCCGACCGACCAGCAGCAGCGGCGCGCCCGGTCGGTCAGCCATGCCCGCCGACAGGTTCGCAACCACGGCCGCCATACGCGTTGCGTAGGGCTGCGCCGCCGACGCAGCTTCCTGCGCCTTGCGCAGCTTGGCCGCGGCGACCATCTGCTTGGCCTTGGTGATCTTCTGGGTCGACTTGACCGAGTCGATCCGATTACGGAAGTCCTTAAGGCTTGGCATTGGCCGATCCTGGTTCGTCGGAGGCGCAAATATCTGTCGCCTGCATGACCGCAAGCGTCAGCCTAGAGTCACGACGCGCACCCGGCACGGGCCGCGCTCCGCCGGATCCCTGCTCGACGAGCAAGTTGATCCCCTCAATTGAGGGCACGAGTTCAAACGCGGTGTCCTTAACGCACTGACACCTCTCCTCGTACCCTTCATCACATTCGACGAATTCATCGAATGTCTCGCGCGTGATCGGTTCGTCGTCCGATGCGCTGAAGGTCGGAAACGTCGCTGGGGTTTCGCAAGCGACCGCCACTAAGACGATTGACAGCGAAACTGCGACCGGAGCCAACCTGTTCATCAGCCTACCCGAAGCTCTTCGCGAATTCCTCGACCGCCGACTTCAGCCGCCCCTCGAGATCATCCGAAAGCGCCTTCTCGTCGCGGATGGCGTCGAGGACGTCCTTCTTCGGACCATTCAAGAACCGCAGCAGCTCTTCTTCGAAGCGCTTGACGTCGCCCAGGGGCAGCTTGTCGAGATAGCCGCGGGTGCCGGCGAAGATCACCGCGACCTGCTCCTCCACGCGCAGCGGAGAATACTGCGGCTGCTTCAGCAGCTCGGTCAGCCGGTCGCCGCGGTTCAAGAGCCGCTGCGTCGCCGCGTCGAGGTCGGAGCCGAACTTCGCGAACGCCGCCATCTCGCGGTACTGCGCCAGCTCGCCCTTCATCTTGCCCGCAACCTGCTTCATCGCCTTGATCTGGGCGGAAGACCCCACACGGGACACCGACAGCCCGACGTTCACCGCCGGCCGGATGCCCTGGTAGAACAAGTCCGTCTCCAGAAAGATCTGACCATCGGTGATCGAGATCACGTTGGTCGGGATATAAGCCGAGACGTCGTTGGCCTGGGTTTCGATGATCGGCAGCGCCGTCAGCGAGCCCGCGCCTTCGTCTTCGTTCATCTTCGCGGCGCGTTCGAGCAGCCGGCTGTGCAGATAGAACACGTCGCCCGGATAAGCTTCGCGGCCCGGCGGGCGGCGCAGCAGCAGCGACATCTGGCGATAAGCGACGGCCTGCTTGGAGAGATCATCGTAGATGATCAACGCATGCATGCCGTTGTCGCGGAACCACTCGCCCATGGCGCAGCCGGCGAACGGGGCGAGGTACTGCAGCGGCGCGGGTTCCGACGCAGTCGCGGAGACCACGATCGTGTAGTCGAGTGCGCCGTTGTCCTCGAGCGTCTTGACGATCTGAGCGACCGTCGAGCGCTTCTGGCCGATCGCGACGTAGACGCAGTAGAGCTTCTGGCTCTCATCGCCCGCGTCGTTGATCGATTTCTGGTTCAAGATCGTGTCGACGCAGACGGCGGTCTTGCCGGTCTGGCGGTCGCCGATGACCAGCTCGCGCTGGCCGCGGCCGACCGGGATCATCGCGTCGATCGCCTTGATGCCGGTGGACATCGGCTCATGCACGGACTTGCGCGGGATGATGCCCGGCGCCTTGACGTCCGCGCGGCGGCGCTCGACGTCGCCCTGCAGCGGGCCCTTGCCGTCGATCGGCTCGCCCAGCGGATTGACGACACGGCCGAGCAGCGACTTGCCGGTCGGCACGTCGACGATCTCGCCCAGACGCTTGACGGTGTCGCCTTCCTTGATCCCGCGGTCGTCGCCGAAGATCACGACGCCGACGTTGTCGCGCTCGAGGTTCAAGGCCATGCCTTTGACCCCGCCCGGGAACTCGACCATCTCGCCCGAGCGGACATTGTCGAGCCCGTAGACCCGCGCGATCCCGTCGCCGACGGAGAGCACGCTGCCGACGTCGGAGACCTGGGCCTCCGCGCCGAAATTCTTGATCTGATCCTTAAGGATCGCGCTGATTTCAGCGGCGCCGATGGCCATGCGGTCACGCTCCCTTCAAAGATGCGTTCAATCGGGCGAGCTTCGACTTCAAAGAGGAGTCGAACATGCGCGAGCCCACCTTGACGACGAGCCCGCCGAGAATTTCCGGTTTCACTTCCGCGTTCACCTCGACCTGCCGGCCCAGCGAGCCGGCGAGCGACTTGGCGATCGCATCGCGCTGAGCGTCGCTCAGCGGCTTGGCGGAGACGACCTCGGCTGTGGTCACGCCGCGGTGCTCGGCCATCAGCCGGGCGAAGACGGCGAGCACGCCGGCGAGCTCGTTCGCACGGCGGTTGCCGGCGAGCACGCCCAGGAACTGGCGCATCAGCGCGTCGAGGCCCGATTTCTCGGCCAAGGCGATGAGCGCGTCCTGCTTGTCCTCAGCGGCGAAGGCCGGGGATTCGACCAGGCGGCGCAGATCCTCGCTCTCCTCAAGCATGGTCTTGAGCGTCGCGGCGCTGTCGGAGACGCGGTCGAGCGCGCCCTCTTCCCTAGCGAGGTCGAACAGCGCGGAGGCGTAGCGTTCGGCCGCTTCGGAT
>JASFUX010000187.1:0-6839 GCA_050050115.1 Maricaulaceae bacterium
GCCCGACGTCCCCGTCCCGCCGCCGACGAAGGTGAAGTTCGACACCGTCGCGTTCGACAAAGGCGTCGTGCCCGGCGAGACGCTGCTCGCCTCGACGATGTTGTCCCCGCCGTTCTCGCGCTGGACCACGATCGCGTACTGAATGTGGCCTTGGAAGCCGTTGTCGGTGTCGATCGAATCGTCGTCGTTGCCCGTCAGCACCAGGTGCTTGACGTTCACCCGGCCGCCGAAGAACTCAACGCCGTCGTCGGAGTTGTTGTGCACCTGCACGTAGTCGACTTCCGTGCCAGAGCCGACGCCCCCGAACGAGATCCCATTGAGCTCGTTCCCCGTCGAAAGCGGGAAACCGGCGTGCTTGACGAGCGTATAGGTCAGCCGTCCGCTGTCATCCGTCGGATCGGCCCCGCCGTAGACGGCCTCGGGACTGGTCACGCCTTCGATGATGTTTTGGCAGTCGACCGTGCCCGGCGTCGCCGAGGCGCTGGCGCACCGGTTGATCGGCGCCTGGCCGAGGATCACAAGACCGCCCCACTCGCCGATCGCGTCGATGGGATTGGCCTGGCTGTCGGTCAGATCGGCCTCGGAGGTGAAGATCACCGGATTCGTCGCGGTGCCGTTCGAGAAGATCTGCGAGCCGCGATTGACCACCAGGAAGTCGGCCCCGGAGTCGCCGAAGATCGTCACCCCGGATTCGATGGTGAGCGAAGCCGGATCTCCCCCGGCCGCCGATCCGTCCGCACCGGTGTCGACGCCGACCTCGACGCGGCCGTCGAGTTCATAGATGTTGCCGCGCGTCAGGCGGATGTCGTCGGTGACGACCCCCGCCAGCCGGCAGATCGTCGTGCCGTCGAGGTCGAAGCCGGTGTCCGAAGTTCCCGTCGGGCAGACCGGATCGGGGAAGAGCGCGAACGTCCAACCCGCGGCCCAGTTGGCCGTCTCGGACTCCGTCGACGCGAAAGCGCCGATGTAGTCGACCGCGTCGAAGAACGGATCGAGCGTCGACGGATCGAGCGCCGTAACGCCAAGTTCGTTCGGTCCCGGGAAGAACCGCGACGCGAGCGAGTCGGCGCCTACGACGTTATTCGCATCAGCGGCGATGGACTCTGCGGGGCTGGTGGCGTCGCTGCCCGCGAGCGCCAGCCCGCCGTCGCAGTCGAGCAGCACCGAGTTGAATGTCGGGTCGACCCCGACGCCGTCGTAGCCGACCACGTCGTCGCCCGCGTCCTGCCAGCGGAAGCATTCCCCGCCGTGGTTCACCACGCCGTTAACGTAGCGGCCCACCGTGCCCGAGTTCAGACGGAACGCGTTGCCCGACGTCCCCGTCCCGCCCCCGACGAAGGTGAAGTTCGACACCGTCGCGTTCGACAAAGGCGTCGTGCCCGGCGAGACGCTGCTCGCCTCGACGATGTTGTCCCCGCCGTTCTCGCGCTGGACCACGATCGCGTACTGGATGTGGCCTTGGAAGCCGTTGTCGGTGTCGATCGAGTCGTCGTCGTTGCCCGTCAGAACCAGGTGCTTGACGTTCACCCGGCCGCCGAAGAACTCAACGCCGTCGTCGGAGTTGTTGTGCACCTGCACGTAGTCGACTTCGGTGCCAGAGCCGACGCCCCCGAACGAAATCCCATTGAGCTCGTTCCCCGTCGAAAGCGGGAAACCGGCGAACCGAACCTGGACGTACCTCAGGATGCCGCTCGAGTCGAAGGCGTCCGCCCCGCCGTAGACGGCTTCGGGGCTGGTCACGCCTTCGATGATGTTCTGACAGCTCGCCGTGCCCGGCGTCGCCGAGGCGCTGGCGCACCGGTTGATCGGCGCCTGGCCAAGGATCACCAGACCGCCCCACTCGCCGATCGAGTCGCCGCCGTCGTCGTTCGACGCGTCGCTGTCGGCTTGGCGCTCGAGATCCGCATCGCTCGTAAAGACGATTGGGGCGCTGGCCTGACCGCTGGCGCGGATCTGCGAGCCGCGGTTGACCACCAGGAAGTCCCCGCCGTCTTCGCCGAAGATCGTCACGCCCGGCTCAATCGTGAGGATCGCGCTTTGACCGCCGGCGGCGGAGCCGTCCGCGCCGGTGTCGGCGCCGATCTCGACTCGGCCGTCGAGCCTATAGGCGACGCCGTCCACGTACTCGAGAAGCAGGTCGGTCAGATACACGCCGGCCAGATCGCAGGTCGTCAGGCCGCCGACAGAAGTCCCCTCGGAGAAGCCGGACGGGCAGCTCGCTGAACCGCCGCCGCCTCCGCCACCGCCGCCTCCGCCGCCACCCGGCGGCGTGCCGGGGTTGGTCGCGCCGGGAGAGGCGATGTCTTCGCCTTGCGTGCACGCTGCGGCCAGGCACAGCGCGAGCACGCTCGCGGTCGTGCGCACGTGCTTTCCGATCCCTCGAGAACGCAATTGATCTTCCCGGCCAGCGCGATAGTCGCGCGCCGACGGCGCAAGTGTCTTGGTCATGAACGGCCCCTCTCGGTCCCGGAACTGAAGAATGACGGTGCTCGGCCCACAAAAAGCGTTCCCACCCGGCCGAGACGCCCGGCTTCTGGCACAGGACTGCAACGGAAATTTTACACCCCAACCGACGTGGACGGATTGACGCGCGTGCGCGCGCAAACGCGCGCGCGGCGTCGCTCGTCTAAGTCGCTGGCGAACGTCCGGTTTTGAGGGTCATCCACGGGCGCCTCGCGACACCTCCGGCGCCGGGGTCCCCTTCCGTGAATTTTTTAAGACGAAGATCGCGGGCACGCGCTTCGGACAAAGGGCAAAAAGCCGCCCGACATCGGCGCGTGCGAGTCGCCGAAGACGGTCTTGCTTCAAAGATGTGCGGCAAGGAGTCTGGCGGAGAGTTCTTTGGCGCCGCGCCGTAGCAGCTGCGGACTGCTCATCGGGGTAGGCCGGCGCCTTTGTGCGTCATGGCGGTGAAGACGGCCCGCTTGCAGCTGCACCCTCAGCGCGGAGCGGGATGAAGCGTCGCCGACAAGACCGCTGCCGGCACAGGCTGTCTGTAGGCTCGGCGAAGAGTGTGGTTGGATTCCGTTGCAGTGACGCCGCCAGCCCTCGAGCAACGTCTTGGCCTTCTTGGGCGCGTGGAAGATTTCGCGGTTCAAGAGCAAATCGTGGAACTAAGTTTGAAGCTCTCGAAGCAGCCGTTGTCTCACGATTGTCGCTGCTCGATTTAAAGCGTCTTCATGCGCCCCTCCACGTCTCGCATACGGAGATCAAGTGATGGGCAGCGAAGATATGAACCTGACCTCTTAAACGGCTGCATTCAAACCAAAGCTGTCATTCAATTAGATTGCCGCCGCGTCGCGACAACACGACTTCGCTAAATGCTCCGTTCCAACGTAGAGTGTCGAATCGTTCCACGCGGCGGAAGCCAAGAACTCAAGGGTTGTCGAAACTCCGGCGAATATTGCCGCCTTTCTCTTCGCCAATAGCCGCCCGGACTCAGCAAAAGTTCCGCTCGCCTGCAACCTGCCGCGCAACCATTCCGTAACTCTCAACGCTCGCATCCGGCGAAGCGCGCGCGGCGACGCACGCCGTGTCGCAACGCGCGTGCGCGCGCTGCTCAAGAGAGGACGATTATGAGACCACGGATCAAGCCCAGCCACATCGCAATCGCCGCCGTTCTCGCGGGCGTCGCGGCGCCCGTCTGGGCGTCGAGCCACCGCGAAGCCCCGGCGATCACCGAAACCCCGAAGGTCGACGGCACGGACTTCTACATGTTCCGCAGCTACGAGCCGGGACGCGAAGAGTACGTCACCTTCATCGCCAACTATCAGCCGCTGCAGGATCCCTACGGCGGGCCGAACTACTTCACCATGGATCCCGACGCGATCTACGAGATCCACATCGACAACGACGGCGATGCGATCGAGGACCTGACCTTCCAGTTCGACTTCGACAACAACCTCGTCGGCGGAACCGGCGTCACCTTGAACATCGGCGGCGAGGACGTCTCGATCCCGCTGCGCGTCGCCGGCGGGATCACCGCGGGTGACAGCTCTTCGCTGGGCGAGACCGAAGAATACACGGTCACGCTCGTCACCGGCGACCGCCGTTCGGGGATGCGCGCGGCGCTGGCGAACGCGTCGGACATGTCGATGACCTTCACCAAGCCGCTCGACAACATCGGCAATAAGACGCTGCCCGACTACGCGAGCTACGCCGACCAGTACATCTACGACGTCAACATTCCCGGATGCTCGGTCCCCGGTCGGGTGTTCGTCGGCCAGCGCGCCGAGGCGTTCGCGGTGAACCTTGGCGAGATCTTCGACCTGGTGAACATCGTGCCCGTCGAAGGCGACAGCGCGCCGGGCGCGGGCGACGGCGGGGGCTTCCCCGGCGGGATCACCCAAAGCCGCGACAACGACGACCTCGTGGGCCGCGCCAACGTCACCTCGATCGCTGTCGAAGCGCCGATCTCGTGCGTGACCGGCGACGGCAACGGCGTCATCGGCGGATGGACGACGGCGAGCCTGCCCCAAGCCTCGCTCGAAGACCCGAGCCCGACGTACGAGCAGCCCTCGCTTCAAGGCGGCGCCTACGTCCAGCAGTCGCGGCTCTCCGCGCCGCTGGTCAACGAGGTGGTGATCGGGCTCGACAATAAGGACCTGTTCAACGCCGCCGAGCCCACCCAGGACAGCGCGCTGGCGGTCTATGTCACCAACCCGACGCTGCCGGCGCTGCTCGACATCCTGTTCCGCGACGCGGTCAACACGACGTTGGGCGCGTCCATTCCCAACCTCGCGCCGTCCAACATCCCGCGCGACGACCTCGTGGCGGCGTTCCTGACGGGCTTCCCGGGTCTCAACCAGCAGGCCACGGTGACCGCTTCAGAGATGATGCGGCTCAACACCGCGGTTCCGCCGACGCCGCGTGACATGCAGAGCACCTTTGGCGTGGTCGCCGAGGATCTCGCGGGCTTCCCCAACGGCCGGCGGCCGGGCGACGACACGGTCGACATCGCGCTTCGCGTGGTGATGGGCCGGCTCTGCCACGACGTGCCCCTGGGAGACGAGCTCGGGCTCGCTCAGGACGACGTCAACCTCGGGTACTGCACCCCTGACGATGCGCCGGTCGGCAACGTGCCGTTTACGGACGGCGCGCCGATCAGCGCGTCCGAGCTTCAGAACGCCTTCCCCTATCTCAATACACCGATCCCCGGCTCACCCGACGAAGCGCGCGGCGAGTAAGCGGACCGAGACAGGAGACAGGCTCATGAAAAGCTCGAAGCTCACGATCGCCGCAGTCGCCGCCGCTCTGGCGATAGGCGCCTGCGACGATCTCTACGACGACAACGGAGGCGGCTATACGCCGCCTCCGCCCCCTCCCCCTCCGCCGGCGACGCCGCTGGAGGACACGTTCGGAACAGGCTTCGGAACGGCGTTCCGCGCCGACCCGAACACAGACCCGGTCGACCCGATGGCGGGCGACATCGTCGCGCTCGACCTGACGGCCGATCCGACGGAGATCCCCGATCCAAGCTGAGCTTGACGTGGATCAACTGCCAGGACTCGGGCGGCGCCTTCCGGCGTCGCCCCTTTTTTCTTCACCAGTGGACGTGACGTCTTCGCCTTACCGCAACCGTTCGATCGCGACCACGACCGGCCGACCGTCGACACGGTCGCGGTGCAGCAACGATGCGAGCCGCTGGCGTGTCGTTCCGACCGTCGCCTCGACCTCGACGACGTAGTAGTCGCTGGCGAAGCCCGCGCCCGACGGTGCAAGGATGCGGACCGAGCGCAAATCGTCCGCCGTCAGATAGCCTTGTCGATCGCGTCGACGCGCGAGCACGCGCGCGGCGACCGGGTTGTTGAAGAGCGCCGCGAGCAGCATCTCGTCCGCCGTGTTGAGATTGACCTGCGTCGGGTCGGGCAAGGCGACGACGAAGGCGCCGAGCGCCGCGATGTCCGCAGGCGCAACGCCGACTGCGATTAGTTCATCCAGCGATGAGACCGGACCGTTCTCGCGCAGATAGGCGCCGGCGCGTCGGGCGATGTCCGAATCAGCGCCCGCCGCCGCCGCGATCCGGCCCAGCGTCCCCTCGGCCGCCACGCCGCCGCGGACAAGCGTATTGATGTTGAACCGCGCCTGGGCGTCCTCAATTCGCAGCGAGAACGTCCCGTTCTCGATCGGTGCGTCGGTTTCGGCGACCGCGGCCCACGGCTCGGCGTAGTGGTCGGCCTCCGGCGCCTCGATCATGTCGCGGCGGAGCGCGGCGATCGCCGAAAGCTCGCCGCCGCGCGCGTGGGCCAGCGCCTGGGCCGCGTCGGCGTAGCGCTGTGCGCGACCGATCGCCGTGTCCTGCAGCGAGATCATCATCATGACGACGACGCTCGCGAGCGCGACCACGCTCAGGACGTTGACGAGTACGACGCCGGATTCGTCTTCCCGGGCGGGGCGCGGCGCGCTCATCGCCCGAGCCCCGCGAGTGCGTCCTGCGGCGGTTCCGCGGCGAGCGCGATCACCCGGCGCAGCACGCCGCGCGGACCTGGGCTGCTGTCGTCCAACGTCAGACTCAAGGCGATCGCGTCGGGTCGCGCTTCGTCCTCGGGGGTCCAGTCGTCCTGCCAGCCTACGTCTTCGAAGTGGAACGACCACGACGCCGCGGACGCACCGGATACGACGAGCTGATCGAAGGAAGCGCGGAACGGTTCGGTCACAGCACGCTCAAGCCCCGTCTCGGTCAGCACGTAGCGCACCGTCGCCTCTCCCTGCCGGATGACGACGCCTTCGCCTGCAATGCCAAGCATGCCCGGATCAGCCTGCTCGAAGTCGAGCGTGATCAGATGCATCCCCCGCTGCAGCTCGCCGAGCCGCTGCAGGCGGCCGTCGGTGCGGTCCTC
>JASFUX010000188.1:0-6837 GCA_050050115.1 Maricaulaceae bacterium
AGACGTGTTTGAGCGCGAGCCGCTGGATCGCGATCATCTTCTCCGCGGCTATCCGCGCTGCATCTTCGGCTCACACAATGCGTCGAACACGGTCGACGCGGTCCGCCACGTGAGTCATACCGCGATCAAGCTTCTTTTCGACTTCCTCGAGCTGTCATGACTAAGCCGCCCGTCGCCGTCATTACTGGAGCGGCCGGGGGCATCGGCGAGGCGCTTGTCCGCGGGTTCCGAGCGAACGGATGGCGCGTGGCCGCCGTCGGCGGGCATTCGCCGATCGCCGAGAGCGCCGCAGACGCGGTCTTCACGCTTGATCTCGCCGCGCTCGGCGATAGTGAAGACGGCGCACGCGAGCTGGCGGCGAAGGTCCGCGCGCACTTTGGCGACGCGCCGGTCTCCGCGCTGATCAACAACGCCGCCACTCAGCGCCTCGGGAAGACGGGGTCGATCTCGTGGGACGACTGGCGCGTCACTCTGGCAGTCAACCTGAGCGCTCCCTTCGCGCTCGCGCGCGCGTTCCTGCCAGATTTAGAGGCCGCCGGCGGATGCATTCTCAACATCGGGAGCGTTCACGCTCAGGCCACCAAGCCCGAGTTTGTCGCCTACGCCACTTCAAAGGCTGCGCTCCATGGGCTGACCCGAGCGCTCGCGGTCGACCTTGGACCTCGCGTGCGCGTCGTTTGCCTCGCGCCGGCGGCGATCTCCACCCCAATGCTCCTCGACGGGTTCAAAGATCGCGAGGCTGCGTTTGCGAGACTTGAGGCTTTCCATCCTGCAGGTCGGATCGGCGCGCCCGAAGAGGTGTGCGAAGCGGCGCTGTTTCTCGTCTCGCCGGCGGCCCGGTTTGCGCACGGCTCGACCTTCTACCTGGACGGCGGAATCCTCGCCCGCCTGCACGACCCCGCATGACGAACGCCGCCGTGTCGGAACCGAGATGTGTCTGGAACCTCGGTGCGCGGCTTGGCGAGGGGCCGGTTTGGGTGGAGAACGCGCTTTGGTTCGTCGACATCAAGGGGCCAAGCGTGCATCGCTACTGCCCGCAAACCGGCGCGCGCGACACGTGGCCCATGCCGGAGTCGATCGGCTGCCTGACGCCCTCGGGGGACGGCGACTTCCTGGCTGGCTTGAAATCGAGCATCGCTCGGCTTCGCCTTGGAAAGCCCGGCGACGCGCCGGAAATCGACCGGATCGCGACGCCGCTCGCCGGCACGCCCGGTTCCCGTTTCAACGACGGCAAGGCAGCGCCCGACGGCTCGTTCTGGCTCGGCTCGATGGACGACTCGGAGACCAAAGACGATGGCGCTTGGTGGCGCATCGACCAGGACGGCGGCATTACGCAGCTCGACACCGGATTCCGCGTCACCAACGGGCCGGCTTTCGATCCGGAGATCGGGCGCGTCTACGTTACCGACTCAGCCCGGCGCACGATATTTGTCGCCGACTGGCGTCCAACGAGCGATCGGCTGGACAAGACCGTGTGGCGACGCTTCGAAGAGACAGAGGGCTATCCCGACGGCATGACCGTCGATGCGCGCGGTGACCTTTGGGTCGCATTCTGGGACGGCTCCTGCATTCGCCGTTTCGATCGCGACGGCGCGGTGCTCGAAGAGATGCAGCTTCCCGTTCCCCGCCCAACGAGCGTCGCCCTGGGCGGCGATGACAGCGCCACCCTGTTCGTCACCTCCGCTTCGATTGGCCTCACACCGGAGCGCGTCCGCGAAGCGCCTATGTCGGGCGGTCTTTTCGCCGTCACGCTGCGGAGCTGACACGGAAACGCCGCGCGCGCCCTTCGCACGTCAATATTCAAACGGCGCGGTCCGGACGCGCTTCAGGCGCACCATCTCCCCGACGCCGCCTTACGCCTCTTCGTCCGCAAGAGTTGAATCCTCCGACATCTCGGAACTGTCCGTCACCGCCCGAAACACCGACGTTCTCCAGCTTGAGCCGACATGCATCACTCGCGGGTCGTGGTGGACCGTGGAGTCGACGAAGTCCTTGATATCGGGCCAATCCTTCGAGTCGTAATCGTCAAAGATTATGAACCCGCCTTGCCGAACCATGGGCAAGTAGTTCTGGTAATCTGCCTTCACTCCGTTAAAGGAATGATCGCCGTCCAAGATCAGCACATCGTACTTTTGAGTCTCCGCTTCAGCGATCGCTTCGCGTGTCGCACTCATCGACTTGATGAGCTTAAGGCGCTTCGCCGGCACCCCAGCAGCGGTCATATTTGATCGAAATGTCCTTTCACAGACAGGCTCTCCAGTAATGATGTCGCCGAGATCCTTCTTGTAGTAGCCATCGAGTGGATCGACGGCGATCAGATCCACTTTCGAAAACCGGCTCGCCGCATGATCGTAAATCACCGCAAGGCCGACACCAAACAAGGTGCCGATCTCGATCACATTCAGCGTCTTCCTCGGACACGCGGAAGCCACCAGCGTGCGCAACACCGCATCTTCGACGCTGGTCGCCAAGCGCCCGTGCAACCGTCGTTCTAGTTCGCATATCCGGTGCGCAAGATAAAAAAGAGACCTCGCCTCCATCGATATTCCGAGGCGCTTCTGCCACTTCTCTCGCAAAGTGTTCACGTGATCCTGCGTGAGAACGCGATTGAACGTTTGGTAGCCGCCGGAATTGACATTGGCGCCTTGAAGCTCGTCGCCAAGAGCCTCGACGGCCGTGTCCAATCTCTCCACTGCGTTCTTTTCTTCGGAAAGCGCCTTTTGAAAGGAGTCCGACGTCTGTTCCAAGGCGCCCCGCAACCGCTGTTCAATATCACCGATACGCTTGCTGAACTCCTCATTGAGCCGCGCGTGCTCTTGTACTTGAGACGAACGTGTTCTCTTCTCCACAGCCTCCAAGGCGCTCGCCAGGTCCTCTTCGAGATCGCGAACTGCGCGCGCAAAATCTTCGGACCCAATGGCGTCCACAGCGTCGAGACGCTGCTCCAGCCGGCTTAGCGTCCCGGCGAACTCCGTGCGCACGTCCGACAGGTCCTTAGAGATCTCGTCGTCGATACGCTGCCGAACCTCTTCATCGATCGCGTTCAAGCGCACCTTCAGCTGCTCGATCGGCCCAACGATCTCTCTGCGCATGTTTGGCAGAAGTTGCGGCACTTCCTGGTCAGCGAGTGTTCGCAATCTGTCGTCGAGCAGCGCCAGACGGCGCTCGATCGCCTCATTCTTGACGTTCGCGTCGTGAAGCCGTGCTTCAAAATCCGCACTGAGCTCTTGCTGGGCCCTGGCTTGTCCTTCGACCAGTCGCGCGAGCATCGCATTTCCGAGCGACGCCGCCGCGAGCGCCGCAGCCGCCAGGCCCATTAGGCCAGCCGCCCCCCATAGGAAGGGCAACAACGGGGCCGCCGGAGCAAACACGATCGGCGTCAACACCAACGTCAGCGCAACAAGTATCGCCGCAGCCGCGGCCGCCGGCCGCCGGGCCGCCGCCCGCACCAACCAGGCGCCGGCTTGGCCGACGCGGAAGACGGCCAAGCTCTGGCTCCTAATCGAAGCTGCGAACCGCTGATACCAACCTTGAGGCGTCAATTGTATCTGCCGCCCTGTCCCATTCGCCGCAGCCAGTGAGCCTTGCCTTGAGGAGAATGCCGCTGAGGACGAACCCACGCCCGGCGCTTTGTCAGCTGGCGACCGCCCCATCGCGGATCCCGCCGCCGCAGGCTCACGCCCAGCATCCTTCAAGCTAGGTGACCCGGAAACCAAACCCGTAGCACTCGCACGTCGCTCAACCTTTAAGACAGAGTCTAGTATTTTCCGCAGTCGGGCTTCTCCCGGATCGCTCCGAAAGGCCAGAAGATTGCCCCACGCCCTTTCATCCGCCAGCTCGCACGGATAGCGCCACAATGCGCGCCAGTCGTGTCTCACGCCATAGCGCACAATGGGATGCCATTCACTGACGTAAACGGAGTAGTCTTTTTGTACTAAGTACTCACAAATGTCCCGCCAAGTGTGGCCCAGCGGACTCGTCTTTGCGTCCTCGAATTCGCACTCAATGACGTCAGGCGCGATCTTGTCCCAGGGAACGCCCTTGAGCACGGCGAAGTCATGTCCTTCGACGTCGATCTTCAGGAAATCAATCCGCTTCAGCTTCCGCTCGGCGACGATCTCGGCGACGGTCGTTACGTTGACGCGTGCAGCTTCGCGGTGCGTGTCGCGAAAGGCGTGCAGCGCGCTGATGCCGGTGCTTTCTTCCGAGGAGTAGAAGGACACTCCCGTTGCCGGTCTCTCGCTCACCGCGCGTGGATCGATCGTAATGTTGGGCGCGCGGCCGAAGCTTTTGATGAGCTTTTGCCGATTGGCCGGGTCTGGCTCGAAGCAATGAATGGTCCAGCCGAAAGGCTCGAAATGCACGGCGCTCGTTCCGCAATGCGCGCCGACGTCGAGCATCACATGTTCAGGCCCGCGCCGATCAGCCAGCGCCGAAGCCACCGCTTGCGTCTCATCTAAATGAGCGTGATTTTCTCGAGAATAGCCCGACAATACCTTCAGATCACGAATACTACTATCGAGGCTCGACGAAGACGGTGGCTTGCGGTCGTCGTTCTCGCGCTCTTCCTGACGAAAAACCTTCTCAAAAAGATCGCGCAAAGGAGCGACGGCGAACTCGTCGGAAAGGTCATCAATTATTTTCAGGCATCGCTGAATGGCGGCCGAGTCACGGCTCGGCAAGCACTCCAAGTTCACGGCGAGCCGTCGCACCGCGTTCGCCCGGAGGGCCGGAGCGAGATTCGACCACGAAACGACATCCCATAAGCCCAGATCGTTCATCGCGCGCGCGACCCTGCGCGCTGCGATTTCTTCGCCCGCGATCACGTGCCAGAAAAGCAGCGACGCCTTTCGGCGGAAAATCACTTCGTTCAGCTTTTCTCGATCCAATCCCTCACGGAATTCCTCGGCAAATATCTCGCTGTCGTCTCTCGAAAACACCCAATCAAGGATCGGTCTCAGCTTCTCCTCATGAAGGTCCATGTCCTTCAACACGGTCGATTGCGGATGAAAGCGGTAGGTCGATCCAGCCTCTTCGACGAAATGCGAAACGTAGCCCTGGCGCATCAGCCGCGCGAGCGCCATCCAGTCCTCCCCGTTGGTCATTCCAACCGGGAAGGACAGCGCCGATCCCGCCGTCGCGCGTCGAACAAGTATCGAATTGAAGTGGGCCGGCACGCCGTGCATGTCGCCGAAGGAAAAATCACGCGGCAATCCAACGCTCGTCCCGAGAGGGGTGTTCTCCGGGTCGACCGTGTAAGTTACGCCATGCACCACATCCCATGACGGATTTTCTTCGAGTTTTGCAAGCCGAGCCGAAAGCGATGCAGGCAAAAACGCATCGTCCGCATCGAGAAAACCGATATATTCGCCCCGCGCGGCCCGAATGCCGGTATTGCGCGCCGCCGAAACGCCCGCGCCGCTGTTGGGCACAAGCTTGATGCGCGGATCAATCTCTCCCATTCCAAAGACGATGCGCGGCGAAGAATCGCTCGACCCGTCATCAACGCACAGGATCTCAATGTTCTCGACGCCCTGAGAGAGCACCGACTCAATCGCAGATCGGATGAACTTCTCTTCGTCCTTAAAGGGGATGACGATGCTGACTTTCGGGGAGTTCGCCTCCGCCTGGCCGAAATCCCCCTTTAGGCATCTGTCGTACGCAATCTTCGGGAATATTGTACAGTGCCCGCCGACAGTGGCGTCGAGTATACGGCGTCCATCCGCCTGAAAAGTCTCGAGCGCCACGCGATAGTGCTGCTCGGATCGTTCAAGATCCGGGTACTGCCAAGTCACCCCTTTGCCAAAATATTCCGGGTGGAAATGGTTCTGATCAGCTCCTTGCGCGACGACTGCCTGGTTTGGATCGCCCGATTGCTTGAAATAGTGATCAAGCCCGACGATGACCACCTCGTCGAAGCCTAGAAAATAGGCCGCCTGCAGCCCGCAGTACGTGACCGTCCACCCCTCACACCACACCTGTTGGCGAAGGTCCTTCTCAAAGTGCCCAACCTTCAGCAGCGGCTCCATGAAGAAGGTGTTCCAAGTGTTCTTCAGGGCGTTTTCTGCGGAACTCGAAAGGAATTTTATCGACGACGAGCGATCAAATTCCCCGCTAAACTGATCAAGGACGTTCTTGTTGACGCAGCACAGAACGGTCGGCTCAAACCCCATATTCTCGAAGTTCAGATTGATCCGGTTGAGACCGATGGTGAATTCATTCTTGAGCGGGGTCAGGTCCGTTTTCTTCAGGCTCGGCCCATTGGCGATGAGATAACACCGCTCCCCCTTGAACCGGTTGAAGAGGCCTTCAAGAGTGACCAGTCGATCGTTATTTGCGCCAATCTCTTTGGGCGGCTTACTGACGATTTGCGGCGCAACCAAAGGTCGACGGCGATCAATCGGAGCGCTCAGTCCCTTGCCGCTCAAAGTATAAGCGGGCTGATCTCTTCCGCCGCGGGCGCGCTTTATCACGGCGTGCCGCGCCGCATCGTCCTTCACGCCGTGCAGCACGGGAAGTTTTCCGTACAAAGTGCGAAATATCTCGTCGATGCTCTTTCTGGAACGAAAGTCGCAGAGAATCAGATCACCCCGGTTCTGCAGCGATGAAGTTTCCCACTCCAACGGCCGCGCATGGCCATGACGTTTTTTCTGCAGGTGTGCATAAAGGAAGTAATCAAACGAAATGTCGTATCCAGAAAACACCGGCCCCCAGAAACAGTTTCCTGCAAGCTCAGTCGGCTCTTCAAAACGAAGCGACCACCACGGATTGTCATATCGTTCCTGGAAAACCGCTTCAGTGACGATCTTCCTTAGTGCGGCGCCGTCATAGACCGAA
>JASFUX010000189.1:0-6826 GCA_050050115.1 Maricaulaceae bacterium
GCGATACGCATAACTAAAAATGACGGCAATTACTACAGCAAATGCGACGCCGCCAAAAATTGAAAGTGCATAGTTTAGCGCTTCGCTTTCGATAGGAATTGCGAAAGCTATTAGCGCAAATGTTATAGATCCAGAAAGCGCCACACAGCCAGCGATCGAGTTGCTAAGCAACGCCGTGATAAAGAAAGCTATTATAAAGGCCATAGCGAAGGCTATAGATCCCGCGAAAGCAAAAGCGCCGGCAGCGGCAAAAGTTGTCGCGACCAGTGCAACTCTCCAATCTCCTTTAGCTGGGAGCCCTCGCAAGACCACGATCAATGCAATCAACAGCAAAATAGCGAAAACTATTCTTCGCGTTGGAGGTGGGTCCTGTACCAAACCAATTGCTTCACCGGCCGGACCCGCATACCCGAATACACTCCAAACTAAGACAGCGGATATTATAGGATAAATAAATGACAGTAAAAGTAGCCTGTCGAATAAACGCCCAGACCAGGATACAGAATATCCACTCGCTCTAAGATTGTCGTCTTTTGCCAAGCGCAGGCTGATCCAACTAAGGAAACTCTTGAGCGTTGCTCTATACGTGTCGACAGGTCCGCCTTGCCTCAGCCAGCGAGCGAGCTTTTCAGTTCCTCTATCGTGAGGATTTATCAAAACGCTTTGGATAAACCGCGTGGCGGAAAAAAAAACCGCAAATAAAAGTGCCGCAATACTATAGTTAAACAAGCCATCTCCAGGCAGCGCGTCATCAAATATTTCAAAAACTCCCGCTATGAAATTTTGCATATCGCGGATGCCGGAATTAACTAGTTGATTTAAGTCTTCCCAAACTGTGGTCCACACGGTGTTTTCCCCCGCAGATAGAAAATCGTCGATATGCACATCTAATACGATAGCAGCGATCCGGGGAATCGAGATTCGATCCAGCAATGGACTGGTGTCACAAGTTTGGTCGCTCGACGTGGCGAGGCTCTCGGACTTGTCCCAAGTGCTGGGATGGTTCTTTGAAGACCGCACACGATACGATCGCGGCACACCGCGTCTAAGCCGCCTCGCGATCCGCCTCGGTCCTCTCGTAAAGCCCCGCGCGGCCGGTGACCGGGGTGAAGAGCCCCGGCGCGGCGGCGGCGTCTTCCTCGACGCCGAGCAGCAGGAAGCCGCCCTCCTCCATCTGCTCAGCAATCCGTCCGAGGACGTCCTGCCGCACCTTCGCATCGAACGCGCAAAGCACGTTGCGACAGAGGACGACGTCGAAGCGGCCGAGCTCATCCATCTCATCGAGCAGGTTGTGCTGGCGGAAGGAGACGAAGCGCTTGACGTCCGGGTGCACGCGCCAAGTCTCGCCGTGCTGATCGAAATGCTCGACCAGCATGCGGATCGGCAGGCCGCGCTGGACCTCGAAGTGGCTGTAGACGCCCGCCTTGGCCTTCTCGATCGCGTTCCGGCAAAGATCCGTGGCGACGATTTCGACCGTGCGGCCGGCGAGCTTGGAAGCGACCGAGGCGACCAGCATCGCCAGCGAATAAGGCTCCTGGCCGGTCGAGCAGCCCGCGCTCCAGATCCGGATTTTCTCGCCCGGCGCGCGCGCGGCGAGCAAGCTCGGCAGCATGTGCGCGCTGAAGTGATCGAACGGGGTCTTGTCGCGGAAAAAGTAAGTTTCCTTGGTGGCCATCGCGTCGGCGACGAGATCAGCCAGGCGCGGATCGCGCCGGGTCTGCAGCGCGGCGATCATCGCGCTGATCGTCTCGAAGCCCTCGCGGCGCGCGACCGGGGCGAGCCGGTTCTCCAGCAGATAGCCCTTGTCCGGCGTCAACGCGATGCCCGCGCGGCGGCGGACCAGCGTACTGACGATTTCGACATCGCTCGGCGTCATAGGATCTCTTGCGTCCCTTGCGCGGCTAGACCAAGCCCACCTGGGCGAACTTCGAGGCGATGATGTCGCCGTCGAACGGTTTCATGATGTATTCGTCCGCGCCCGCGCGCAGCGCCTCGGTGATGTGGGCGACGTCGTTCTCGGTCGTGCAGAAGACGATCACCGGCTTGTCGCCGTCGCGTTCGGCGCGGAGCTTGGCGAGGAACTCGATCCCGTCCATCACCGGCATGTGCCAGTCGAGCAGCACCACGTCGGGCATCGCCTCGCGGCAGGCCGCGAGCGCCGTCTCCCCGTCGCCCGCCTCGGCGCATTCGAACGCCAGATCCTCGATGATCCGGCGCGCCACTTTGCGGATGACGCGGGAGTCGTCGACCACGAGGCACCGTTTCATTGCATCGCCCTTCAAAGTCCCGTGTCATCCGCAAAGTGGCGCGCGGTGCGCGCCGCCCGGGCGAGTTCACACGGATTCGCCCGGCGAGGCCCACTGCCGCAGCCAATGACTCAGCCTCCGCGCGAAGCCCGCGCAGCTCACGACGATTTGGATGTATCGGTTAACGAGGCGCTAAGCGCTCGGGCCCCTGCCTGGGCGCTTTAGGCCGCCGCGCTTTGGGCGGGAACCTCGGCGGAGAACTCGACCCGCTCTTCGTCGGCGGTCGCGCTGGCGTGCCCGCCCGCCTGCCGCGCCAGAAGGCCGGCGAAGTAGGGCTGGATGGTGCGCGCGTCGAAGCCGCCCTCGGGCGAGCTGCCGGAGAGCGCCTCGGCGGCGGCGGCCGAGATGCGCGCCCGCTTGCCTTCGCAGACAAGCCGCAGCTGCGAGCCGTCCGGCGCGATCTCCACGGAGACCACCCCGCCGCGCGGCAGCGCTTCGACGGCCATCAGAATGAGGTTGAGCAGGATGCGCACCGACGCTTTGTCGAGGTTCTGGCCCGCGCCGGTCCATTGGATGTCGGCCTTGGAGTTGGCGAACATCGCCTCGACGACGCGCTTGACCTCGTCGACGTCCATCCGCATCGGAGCCGAGCCGCCCGCGCCGTACGCCAGCCGCGTGAACTCGAGCCGCGCCCAGGCGCCGTTGGCTGAATCCCTCAGCAATTCGCGCGCATCGTCATGCATGTCGTCGGCGTCTTCGTCCTCGAGCACGTCGAGCGCAGCGCCGATGGCGCTCACCGGGCCGACCAGGTCGTGGCACAAGCGCGCGCAGACAAGCGAGGTCAGAGCGCTTGCTTCGATTTCCACTGGTCCCGGCATCAAGCCCTCCAATTCGCCCCGCGCGGCCTCCAGCCGTTAAGGCTTGGCCGATCTTGCATATCTGGACGCCATGCTAGTCGCCCATGCTAATCACTGGGCGCTGCGGCGTCGTCAAGGTCAGCCTCATTGCTGTGGAAACAGTTAATTTTGTGGCCCCGCGCATACGCGAAGGTCACAATTGGCGCGCCATCCCGCCTGCTCAGTCCGGAGCGGCCGCCGCCGCGGGCGGCGCCGCCCCCTGCTCGACGGCGCGCACGTCGATCGCGCGAAAAGCCTCGCCGGTCGACAGCGTTGAGAAATCCGCGATCGCGCCGAGCGTAACCTCGAGGTTCGCGCCCGCCTCCACCTCGCGGCCCCGGCCGCTCAATTGAGCTTCGACCGTCAGATCGCCCTCGACCTCGCCGTTGATCACGACCTGCGCGGCGTCGAACTCGAAATTCTCCAACGCCGCATAGCCGCGCCGCCGGCTCGCCTCCTGCGCGGCGACGCCCTCGCCCGCGCGCCCGGCATAGCGCACCTCGCCGGGACCGTCCGCGGCGAGCTGCGCGCCGATGATCAGCGCGCCGCGGCGATCGAGGACGATCGGGATCCGGCCGCTCAAGCGCCCCGAGGCCTCGACGACAGGCGGCGCGATGGCTTGGCGCAGCGCCTCCATCGAGATCGCGTCCGCGATCAGGACGAGCGAGGATTGGGAGGCGGCGAAGTCGATCTCGCCCGGCTCGGCGGTGATCACGCCGCCGGCGAACGGCGCCTCCAAAGCCTCGACGCCGATCCGCGCGCCGTCGCGCAGCGACAGATCGAGCGTGACGTTCTCGAACGCCAGGCCGGCGTCGAAAGCGCCGATTTCGACCCGCTGGGGCGCGTCGGTCGTCCAGGTGAAGAGATCGGCGACGTTGAAGTCCATGGTCGCCTCCTCGACCCGGCCGCGCGCGCTGTCGAACGAGACTTGCTCGAGGCTCAGCACGCCGGACGAGAAGAGTCCGCCCTCGTTCCATTCAAGTCGCGCTTCGGCCCGCGCCCGCCCGTCGACGTTGGCGGCGAACGGTGCGAGCGCCGGCGAGATCGTCCGCGGCGTCAGCTCGCCGGGCGCGAAGACGAACACCGGCGTCGCCGCTACGGCGCGGCCCGCGCCCATCTCGAACGCGTGGTCGATGTCGACCGTGACGATGTGGCGGCCGGAGCCGTCCCCGCCCGCAAGCGATCCGGTCAGCTGCGCGTCGGCGATCTCGGCGCGACCGTTCATCGTCAGGGGGACGAAGCGGGAGCGCTCGGCCGCGTCCTCGACCTCCGCGCCGGCGAGAACGAGCGCCCCGGACTGGGGACGGCCGCGGTCGATGACGAGGTCGATCTCTCCGGCCGCCCGAGTGATCCGCAGCGGCGCGGCGGGGCCCGAGACCGTCAGCCCCTCGAACCGCGCCTGGGCGACGTGGCCGGCGACAGGCGGCGCGGCGCGGCTGACCGTCGCTTCGATCAGACTTGCCTGGGCGAAGGCGTCGCGCGCGCCGAACGTCGCTTCGAATCGCGGGGCCTGGGCGTAGACGCGGACGTCGCGGACCCGGCCGCCGGAGAAGGCGGCCTCCAGCTCGGCGGCGGGCAGGCGCGCGGTGATCCGCCGTCCAGCGATGTCGACGCCGGCGGTCGCCTCGCCCAGCCGGGTCTGCAGCACGCCCCCGCCGTCGAGGTAGACCCGCGCGAGCGCGCCGTCCTGGGACTTGGGACGCACCTGGGCTTCGACGTCGAACAGCTCGCGTCCGGCGACAACCAGACGCTCGGCGGCGAAGTGCTGCGCGGCGTCGGCCGCCGGCCGGAAGGCGATCGAAGGATGGGTCTGGCCAAGATCATCGGCGGCCTCGTAGGCGGCCGCGACGTCGAAGCGCGCCGCGACGCCTTCGGCGAGCAGTCCTTCTCTGGCGGAATCAAGACGCACCTCGGCCGCGGCGCGGGCGCGCCAGCTCTCGGGCTCGACGACGACCTCGACGTTCGAAGCCTCGGCCAACACCGTCAGGTCGTCGGCCGTCCACGGAGCAAGCGACGCCGAGACCAGCGCCCGTCCCTCCAGCCGCGGCCCGCCGAGCACGGCGCGCGCCTGAGAGACGTCAAGCTCGGCGGAGAAGACGCCCGGCTGAACGAGGTCGAGCCCGAGGTCGCGCGCCTCGACCGCGCCGGCGGCCGCGTCGATCACGATCGCGCCGCCGATGTCGGACACCGGCGCGAGCGAGGCGTGCAGCCCGCTTTCGGCGACGACCTCCGCCGCGCCGGCCGGCGCCATGGCGATGCGGCCGTCGGCGAGCGCGAGGTCGAACGCCGCCGACGCCGACAACCCTTCCGCGGCGACGGCCAGCATCGCCGAGAAAGCGTCGATATGGGGCGCGAGCCGCCCGGCCTCCCCGCTCGGCGCGTCCGCGTCGTCCGCCACAGCCGAGGCCTCGCCGACCGCGTCGCCGCGCAGGCGGCTGATCCACGCCGCGCTGGTCACCTGCTCGATCAGCGCCGGATCGATCTCGCCGCCGACCAGCTCGATCCCGACGGCGCCGTCGGCGACGAGCCCGGCGAGGCGCTCCATGTCGGCGTAGGCGCCGGCGACGTCGAACCGCGCGGTCAAGCCTTGAAGGCGCGTCTGCGGACCGGTCAGGGAGGCGATCTGCAGCTCGCCGTCGAACCGTGCGCTCTCGGGACCGATCACCGCGTTCAAGGCGCCGGCGGTCACTTCGAGCGCCGCGCCCTCGCGCTCGAGCGTCGCCGGCGCCGCGGCGATCTCGATCGTCCAGCCGGTCTCGGGATCGCCTTGCGCGATGAAGCTCGCGGCGACCTCGCCGGCCGGCGAGGCGACGCGGATCAGGCCGTCGGGGATCGACAGCGCCGGCGCGCGCGCGCCTTCCGGCCAGGGTCGCGGGCCGCGCTGCGCGTCGCCGCGCGCATGTCCGCCGGCGAGCTGCAACCCGCTCCGACCCAGCGCCAAACGCAGCTCGAGCCCGTCGATCGCGAGCGCGCGATAGCGTCCGCGCATCAGGTCGATCGGCCCATAGCGCACCTCGACCCGCCGCGCGGCGAGCACGGGCGCGTCCGGATCTCCAAGCTTGAGGTCTTCAATGATCGCGCGGTCGAAATCGAACCGGGTCAGCTCGAACTCCGAGGCGAGGCCGCGGTCGGCGAAGGCCCGCCGGGCCGCCGCCTCGGCGATCGGGCTGCGGAACACCACCAGCAGCAGGAGACCGGCGAGCGCCACTGCCGCCGCGGCGAGCAGTCCGATGCCCCCCCTGCTCAGCCTCATCTCGCCTCCTCAACGTCCGCACGGGGGCAATGTAGCGAAAGGCGCCCCGCGATACATGTTTAAGTCAGGTCATGTGCGGCGGCCTGGCGCGGCTTCAACACGGCCGCCGATGCGGAATCCGCTTGCTTGTGGAGAACTCGTCGAGGCTTAATCCAGGCCTTAAACCTCAAGGCCGCGCGTTCGATCCGGGGCATTCGCCGAACTCTATTAAGAGAAACTTACGACGAATGCGGCAGCCTTGATTCCCGCCCGAAGAACCGGGCGAGCCGACGGGACGCCGAACGAAAGTGATCAAGCGCCGGCTATTTCATAAACGACGCGGGCTCGCGGGCCTGGGCGCGGCGGCGCGCGACCTCTCGCCACACGGCCTCTGGGTGCGGATCGCGCACTCGGCGCGGCTCGGCTGTGAAGCCCTGGTCGCCCTGACGGCC
>JASFUX010000190.1:0-6826 GCA_050050115.1 Maricaulaceae bacterium
CCTCCTCATCGACAGGGTTGTCGATCGAGACCTCTTCGATCGTGTAGGGGAAAGGCTCCTGAGGCGTCTGAGGCCTGTTCGGCGCCACCGCTTCGATCGCGCTGCGGGTCAGATCGAGCGGAAAGCTCATCCCGGCCTGAGACCAGGTTCCGCTCATCGCTTCGCCGGTTTCGCCAAGCGTTCCTTCATAGCCGCCCGCCAGCGCAGCGATCGCGAAGCTCACGGCGTCGCCGTCACGGCTGACGGCGGAGACGGGAATGCCGGTCGTGAGCTGGTCGGGCGAATCCATAAGAGCATAGGTCCCATATTCATTCGTATAGACCCGAAAAACCAACCGCAGTTCGACACCCTGGACGTCGAGCGTTCCTTCCCAACGGCCGTCAATTCCTTCGATGATTGGCAGCGCGAGCGGGCCCTGGTTGAACGCCAGCGGAAACGTGTTTCCTGCGACGTCGTAGTCGCCGACCCAGGCGGACTGCTCGGCGTCCCATGCGCCTTCAAAGCGCCCGTTGGAGGTTGGGATGTCGAAGCTCAACGCGTCGTCCGCGAAGGTCACGTTTTCCAGCGCGACGTTCCAGTTGCCGGTGTCGGGGCTGCCGGTCACGCCGGCGAGCACACCATTCTCCGCGTCCTGGATGCGGATGGCGATGCGGACCGATTGGCCCGGGACCTCGAGCACGCCGTTCCACTCGCCGACGGGGCTCACAGCAGGCTCCTGCGCGTTTGCGGCCAGCGCGGCGACGCCGGCCGCCGCGGCGACGACGATAGCGAAAATGCGTTGCATCAATCAGTCCTCCCTCAAAAATACGTCTTCGATCTTCAGCTCGAACGCGTCGGCGATGCGGAAGGCGAGCGGCAGGGACGGATCGAACTTGCCGTTCTCCACCGCGTTGATCGAGTTGCGCGAGACGGCCACGCGCGCGGCCAGCTCGGCCTGGCTCCAGCCCTTTTCAGCGCGCAGAACGCGGATGCGGTTCTTCATGTCGAGGTCCGTATCCATCTCATCACCGTTTTGAAATTCTCCAAGCCGCACCCGCCACGAACGTGCCGAGTGTTTGGCAAAGCGCCAGGGTCATGATCCCCAGCATGAACGCGTGGGTGACGGACTCATCATCGCTCGCGTCCGGCGAGCCGGTTCCCAGCTCGTTGGACAGGCCGACGACGAGGTCGCGAAACGGCGGCAGCATCGAGAGCAGCACCGCGAGCACCGCGCCGACCGAGAAACCCCAGTAGACCGCGAACCGCGCTTCGGCGCGCTGGACTTCGTCGCGGCAGCGCTCCGTGCGCACCGCAAAGCGCAGCGACCAGCCCATCACGAAGAGCGCGGCCGCCGCCGCGGCGATCATGGCGACCGCATCGCTTTGATCGCGCAGCCACGGGACAGCGAGCAGGAACCCGCCGGCGACGACGACGACCGGGATCATCCATGCGGCGAGGAAGCGAACGGATCTATACGAGATAGTTGTCATTGGTATCAGCCTCCGAAGAGAGAATGGCGTTGCTCATCGCTTGGCGATCCACCAAACGGCCAGCAAGATCCAGTAGGCGAGCACCATCGCGGCGAAGGCGACGAGACCGCCGGCGAGGTAGTCGAGGTTGAGCCCGAGTTCGATCGCATCGATGTCAAGAACGGCGGCGGCGGCTTCGGGCGCCGGCGTGAGCAGCGTGACGATCCAAACACCAAAGCCGATCGGCGCGCCCCAGATCCACGCGGACTTGTGTGCTTCCTTGATCACTTCGTCTTGACGCATCCACCATGACACCCCCCACAAGCCGAGACTGACCCCCAGCACTACGACGGCTAGAGCGGCGATGAAGTAGAGCCCGACGCCGATCAGCCGCGCGATCTCCGCTTCAGGTTCAAAACCGCGAAGCGCGATGGCGGACGCGACACAGACGACCGTCGCGACACAGGAGAGAAGAGCGAGACGCCGGTTCATCGAATCTGTCGGCATTGGGCTTTCCTCCTTGAGCGGATTGGCGGTGCTCATCGCTTGGCGATCCACCAGCCGGTGTAGAGCGCAATCCACGACAGCGCCGCAGTGACGGTGAAGAAGATGAAGGCGACGCCGAACGCGACCGTGCTCGCCGGCGCGTCCGCGTTCGCCGTTTCAGCAAACGCGGCGAACCGCTCCGAGACCGGCGGCGCGCGGCGCACCAGGAGGACGGCCGCGAACGAGAGTAGAATAGTGATCGGCAGAGCGAGCAGGCTGGCGAACTTCATCGCCTCCTTCGCCACCTCGTCCATGTTGACGCGCCACCAGACCACGGCGGCGACGCCGATCAGGACGAGCATCACGGCGGTCTTGATCGAATCGGCGGCGGCCGGCGGAAGCTCAGGCAGCGGATCGAAGGCGATGACCCATACGACGCCAGCGGCGACGACGCCGATCA
Source organism: Maricaulaceae bacterium (assembly GCA_050050115.1). GTDB lineage: Bacteria > Pseudomonadota > Alphaproteobacteria > Caulobacterales > Maricaulaceae > JASFUX01. The sequence goes on from JASFUX010000190.1 coordinate 2,395, forward strand.
GAAGAACCGGGATGACCCATCTTAGATGCGTGATCGGCATGATCATTTTCCTTCCCGCTGCGAAGAGCGAACGCCGAGGCCGGACACGGCGTATTTGTTCCTAGATAGGCCGACGCAGCTCATCGCTTAGCGATCCACCAGCCAAGGTAGAGCGCGAGCCAGACAACCGTCGCCGTCACCGTGAAGACGATGTAGCCGAAGACAAAGCCGAGCGTCGTCAGCGGCGTGGTTCCGCTTTGAGAGGTCGCTGCGAGGTTGAGCAGCGCCTGCCCGGCGGGCTCCCAATAGCGGATGAAGAGCATCACGAAGAAGGATGCGAGCACCGTCGCCGGAAGCGCCAGCATGCTCGCGAACTTGACCGCTTCCTTGGCGACCTCGTCGCGGCTTCGCCGCCAGGAAACGATCCCATACGGAATGCCGACGACCAGGGCCAGCCAGAACATCGTCGACTGCACGATCGACAGCGCCGGCTCCGGCATCGGGTTGGCGACGATGATCCAGACGAGGACCGCCGTGTAGACGGTCGGGACCGCCCAGCGGAGGTGAAGCGTTAGCGACATGACCACTTTCCCTACCATTATGAAAAGTATACTTGTCACAAAATACGAGATGTGTCAAGTACACTTGGCATATTTAACTTGACGTACCCATTTCCCGCTGTATGTTAGACGACATAAGGAGATTCCCATGTCGTCGATCCTCTCAGCCAAGCACTTTCACGACGAAAAAGCGGCCTATCGCTGGGTTGAGGCCCGTCTTTGGCCGAATGGCCCCGAATGCCCGCGCTGCGGCCAGCACGACCGCATCTCGAAGATGAAGGGCAAGAGCACGCGGATCGGGACGTACAAGTGCTACCAGTGCCGCAAGCCGTTCACGGTGAAGGTCGGAACGATCTTCGAGTCCTCTCACGTGAAGATGCACATCTGGCTTCAGGCCATTCACCTGATGGCCGCGAGCAAGAAGGGCTTTTCAACCAATCAATTCGCCCGCGTCCTCGGCGTCAGCCTACAAACCGCTTGGTTCATGTCGCATCGCATCCGTGAAGCGATGAAGGACAAGGGCGGCGTTTTCGGCGGCGGCGGCGGGCCGGTCGAGTCCGACGAGACCTATTTCGGCCTGAACCCTGACGTGCCGCGCAGCCGGACCCCGATCCGCAGCATGAACGCGGTCCTTACCCTCGTGGACCGTGAGAGCGGCGCGGCGCGCTCCATGGTGATGAAGGACTTGAACAGCTCGACCATCGCCGCGGTGTTCGCCGAGAACGTCGCCAAGGAAGCGCGCATCTACACGGATGAAGCGCCGCACTATAAGCGCCCCGCGAAGGAGCACGCGGCTCACGAGACTGTCAGCCACGCGCGCGGCGAGTTCTACAAGGCCGGCGATCCGACTATCCACACGCAATGCGTCGAGGGCTACTACTCGGTCTTCAAGCGCGGGATGCGCGGGACCTATCAGCATTGCTCGCGCAAGCACCTGCATCGCTACTGCATCGAGTTCGATTTCCGTTACAGCCACCGCGCGGCCCTTGGCGTCGATGACGCGCAGCGCGCCGATGCGTTGCTGCAGGGGGCGAAGGGCCGGCGCCTCACCTATCAAACAACTCGTAGCGGGCACGCGGCCGCCCAAGCATAGCTGGAAGCGGCAGATACGATTTAGGCGACGCCCAAAGGCGTGATAGGGTTCCGCCCATGCCCAAGAAGAAACGCGACGAGAAACCCCAGTCCGAACGCTTCAAAGAGTTCGCCCGAGAAGTCGGCGCGGATACAGACGAAGACGCGCTGGATCGGGCATTCCGCAAGGTCGTGCGGCCGGCTGATTCAAAGTAGGCAGACGTTCGACCTGTCCACTTTCAACACTCGGATCGACACCTCGATCACCAAAAACACTTCGTTTGGGTAGTCCGTCTTGGGAAAGAGAAGACGGTCGGTGTCGACGTCAAGCGACGCCACCAGCGTGTCACTTTCCATCAGGCAATAGGTGTGTTCCGCTTTTGGCGGCGCTCGGGTTTGTTCGTCCTTTGACGGCACTCGGAGTGCGTCCAGCAGGGTCTTAATTCGGTTGTCGAGATCGCCGCCTTGGCTGACTAAGGCGCCGGGGTCATCCTGCCTGAGAAACAGGATTTGGAGTTCGCAAGCGAGATGAAGTGACTCGCGAACGATTGGCGTATAGCGGCGGCCGTCCACATCGATCGGTGCGGTCAAGTTGACCATGTTGGGCGTAAACTCAGCTCGCTCTGCGGGGCTGTAGTTCTTAGCGAGCGGTAGATTGACGCCGCCGACGCGATCAAACCCGCCGCGATCATGTGCAGGATGCGCCCAGGCCTCATGCTTCAACGCTTGTAGCGCCCCATGTGTCTCCCAAAGATTCTCGAACTGGATGCTCAGACGTTCTCGAATGTCCGCGATCTCCGGGCCTTTTCCCGAGTTCCCGCTTGCGGACAACTGTCCCTGGTAGACCACTGTGAAGCGCATGACGTCCCGGATCGGCGCCGATCGATTGCGCAGCCAAATCTGCGCGTCGCTCCACTGACTACCACATTGCATATCGTGTGGGTACGCCATCTTTAATATGCCAAGTACACTTGGCATCGCGTGATAGGAAAGGGATCGAAGGATGTTCAGCGTGCAGGGCTCAAAGGTCGCTCAGCGACCCCAGCGCGCGGACCGCGCGCTCGAGCGCGACGCGGTCTGCTGCGGGGAGTTTGCCGAGCGCGCGGGCGAGACGCGCCACGCGGGCCTTGCGGCCGTTCTCGAGCCGGCGCTTGCCTTTAGGCGTCGGGAACAGCGTCTGCGAGCGGCGGTCGTCCGGCGTTGCGCGCCGCTCGATCAGGCCTTGGCCGTCGAGCTCTTTGAGGGCGCGCGAGACGGTGGGCGCGCTGACCTGCTCAGCTTCGGCGAGCGCGGTCGGCGTCACGCCGGGATTGAACACGATCACCGAGAGCGCCGAGAGCGCAGGGCCCGAAAGGCCCGCCGCCGGGTCCTCCTGGCGCAGTCGCCGCAAAAGCTTGATCGCGGCGGAATGAAGCCCGTCGGCGAGCGCCTCGGTTCGGGCGCTCTCGTTCGTGTTCACAGCTTGACGGGAGGACGGCGTCATGGATAGTTACTTAGCTAAAGCAACTAATTCTGTCCAGCTTCCAAACAGGGACATAGCGATGCCGATGACGAAGGACCAATCCTGCGAGCTGCCGACCGGACCGCTTGGCGACGCGCCGCTCGGCCAGGTCAGCGTCAACGTCCAGGATGTCGATCGCGCGACGGCCTTCTATCGCGACACTTTGGGGATCAAGCACCTGTTCTCGGCCGGCGGCATGGCCTTTTTCGGCGCAGGCGAGACGCGGTTGATGCTCGCCAAGCCCGAAGCCGAGTTCGCCGGGCCTTCCTCGCCGCTCTACTTCAAGGTCGCCGACATCGAGGCGGCGCACGCCGAGCTGCTCGCTGCGGGGGTGACGTTCCGTCAGGCGCCGGTGATGACCTACGCAGCGGGCGGGCATGAGCTGTGGCTAGCGTTCTTTTCCGACACCGAAGGCAACACTCACGCCTTGATGGAAGAGCGGCCGACGACGGTTTAGGTCATCCGACCCAATGTGCCAGGCGTTGCGGGACTCTTTGCGGGGCAGTCCCGGTTGACCTTCCCGGCCAATCCGTCGCTGAGTGCGCGTTCGCGGGATTGACGAGAGGGAGCGGCCTCGCCGGCTCGCCGGGAGCCGCCCGAAGCAGCCTCAAGACAAAACAAAGGCGCGGGAGACCGAATGAGCGAGACCATCCTCGACGTGCGCGGCGTTTCGAAGTCGTTCGACCGCAAGCCGGCCGTGCGCGAGCTGTCCTTCGCCGTCGAGCGCGGGACGATCTGCGGCTTTCTGGGTCCCAACGGCGCGGGCAAGACCACCACGCTGCGGATGATCCTCGGCGTCGTAGCGCCGAACGCCGGCGAGATTTCGGTGTTCGGCCAGCCCCCGAGCCCGGCCGTGCGCGACCGCATCGGCTTCCTGCCTGAAGAGCGCGGGCTTTACCGCAAGATGACGCCGCTTTCGATCATCACCTTCTTTGGTCGGATGAAAGGCATGAAAGCGGACGAGGCGCGCAAGCGCGGCTTCGCGCTGTTGAAAGACTACGGCCTCGGCGACGTCGCGACGAAGAAGGTCAAGACCCTGTCCAAGGGCATGGCGCAGAAAGTCCAGATCCTCGCCGCGATCGTGCACGAGCCGGAGTTCGTGATCCTCGACGAACCCTTCTCGGGCCTTGATCCGGTCAATCAGAAGATCCTCGAAGAGCTGGTCGGCTCGATGCGCGACCGCGGCGCGACGGTGTTGTTCTCCACCCACGTGATGGAGCACGCCGAGCGGCTCTGTGACCGCATCGTGCTCCTCGCCAAGGGCCGCAAAGTGTTCGACGGCAAAGTCGCCGATGCGATCGCGCGGGTGCCCCGCCGGGTG
>JASFUX010000191.1:0-6809 GCA_050050115.1 Maricaulaceae bacterium
ACCCCGCGAACCATCTACGAGGATCCCGAAGGCTGGATCGTGCGCGACCTTGTGCCCGGAGAGGTTTGGCCGGATGGTCTGCGTCAAAGGCTCCTCGCCGATCCCGACCGCGCACGACGAATGGGCGCAGACATCGGCGCCATCCTCGCCGAGCAGCACACGCGCATCCGCCGCAAAGACATCGAAGGCTGGCTGCCAAGCGCGCCCGACTGGCCCCGAGCGATCGATCTCCCGCACCTGCCCAATATCGTCGGGGACGCCGCGCTTCTCGCGCGCATCGACGCAGCGCTCGCACGCTACGATACGATGGCGGCGGAAACCGACGACGTGGTCCTCGCCCACGCCGACCTCGGCTTTCACAACATCGCCGTCGAGCCTGGAACCGATCGGCTCATGGGCGTCTTTGACTACGACGGCGCCATCGCTGGAGACCGCTATCACGACTTCAAGTATCTGTTTCTCGGCGACGATGACTCCACGCTGCTCGACGCGGCGGCGACCGCGTACGAGCCGCTCGCGGGCGTAACCATCGACTTGTCGCGTGTGCGCCTCTTTCACGCCGTCGCCGCAATCGCTTTCCTCGCGCACCGCAACGGTCACGCGCCCGAAGAGCTCTGGTGCGGCCGCACGCTCGATCAAGACCTTGCGTGGACCGGCCAAGCCCTCGGGGCGGCCGGGTTCTGAAGCGCGCCCGCCGCCGAGGAGCGAAGCCGCCGATCGACGGCCTTCGCCGGACACGTTAGAGGTGGGTCTGCGCCGGCTTAGCTCAGCTGGTAGAGCACCTGATTTGTAATCAGGGGGTCGGGGGTTCGAGTCCCTCAGCCGGCGCCAGATAAAGTCGACCTGCTCGACTGAGCCGTCGACGGCGGTCAAGACCCCGCCCGTAACTTCCCAAGGCGTTCAACGGCTTTTCGAGTGAGCGATTGGGCTTGTGAGATCGAGCTGCCGATGGCGATGAAGCGAAAGCCCCAGGGATCGCCCGGCGGTCCGATCAGCACTACGCCTGACTCAGGCTCGTCCCCGCAGTACAAAAGTTCCGACCACGTCTTGAGCAAGGCGGAGGTTCCCCCCGACGGCGCAGAGCTGGCCGGCGCTTCAGCCACTATGAACGGCGTCTCGCGCCAGTCGCCGGTCAGCCGGTTGACGAGCGTCATCGGCATAGACACGCCGCCCCAGCGGGCGTTGCATTCGATCCAATGGATCCGTGGTTCGCCCTTCTGGTCCTCGAAAACAACAGCGTCAAAGGAGCAACGACCAACATAGCCCAGCTTCTGAAACAACGACGCCATCAGCGTCGCCTCGCGACGCAGGGCGCGATCGAGCGATGCAGCCAACTTTGCAGGGCGAGCACCGACGAACGCGGCGTTGTCGCCGGCAGTCTCCTGCAAAAATACGCCTTCGACGATCGGGTCTTCCGCGAACGAGGAGGGAATCCACACCTGGGCCGACGGGCTTGCCGTCACGCCGGCGTCCCAAACCCCGACCAGGAGGGCTTGGGAAACATCCCAACCGAGATGAAACAACCAAGCTGAAAGCTCCGCGGCGATGCTCGAGACGGATCGATTGGCCGCACGTTCGGCGGTCCACGTCATATTGCCAAGGCCAGCCGCGCTTGCCGGAGCTTTGACGACGGCGGCGCCGCCACGGCGCGTGATGACTGCGATCCGGCCCGCGGCTGCGGCCGGTCCGAACGCCGTGAAGGTGGGGGGCGCGGCGTCGGGGCCGAGCAATTCGACGACCCGGTTTGCGAACCACAGCTTGTCGTTCGCTCGCCGCGCCAGTCTGGGCGGCGGGCCGGCGACGCAGACCGGGACCTGCGCCGCCTCCCCGACCGCTCGCGCAAGAAGCCAAGACTCTCCGTCGACCAGATAAGGCGCGACGTTCAGCCCGCCTGCGCGCTTCGCCATTTCGACGATCCGCCCAAGAGCGGTCGCATCATCTCGGCAGACGCGCCCGAAGGAGGCTGGGCGCGGCGCCCTCGCCGGAAGAGCTATCTCAATCACGCTCGGCGCGCCTAGACCGAGCACTTCGTCATAGTAGGCTTCGAACGCGCGATCGCGTGGAGCCGGAACGAGAGCGATGTCGCCTTCGCCGGCAAGCATGAACGCCCGATAAGCGATCGGGGCTGTTGTGGAGCGCGCCACAAACGTGACCGCGCGATGATCTTCATAGGCCAGTCGAGGCCAGCGCGGCTCGTAACCGGCCCTCGTTTGGGGCCCGAAGGCGTCCGTAGACCCGAGCATCGGTTCGTCCCGGCGCAGTCGCTCTGCGAGCGCGTCTACGGCTTTCCGCTCGCTCTCATCGAGCGGGATCGGCGCGACATCCGTGATCGGCCACACGTCGACCTCAGGCGACGCATTAGCGCGCGCGGTCATCGTTCAATCTCGAGTTTGGGTGATCTCGGTCCACCGAGGCGCCTTCGCGCGCCACGTGTCGAGCTTTTCCAGGAGCGCCGCCTGCGCATCGGAATCGAGGCCGCCCATGGCGCCGAACAGCTCGCCGCACTCAGAGACATGACGCTCCATCGCCTCGACATGTTCGAGCAGACCCTCGCGTCGTTGCTTGTCGATCGATGCGGCTGGATCGAGGCCCATGAGATCCTTGACGGTCGCTTGGCCGTCACGGTGCTCGCGGTAGAGCTGGGAAATCTCATCGTCATCCAGAAACGGCGCGAGCGCGGGATAGAAATCGTGCTCTTCAAAGGCGATATGCGCGCCAGCCGCGCGGTCGAGTTCATCCGCCGCGTCGCGCGCTCCCGCCATGTCGCCGCCGCGCAGACGAGACCCGATCTGGTGAAGCCCTCGGCCCAGCGTCGCATGATCTTTTTGGAATGCATCAAAAAGCTCTTTCGTCACGTCGGGCATGATGCGGCCTCAAACTGCTGTCGAGTTGATCGCGCGAGGCGAGGATATGTGCCGGCTCTACGCATTACGCGCCAGCGAGCCCACCAAAGTGGAGTGCTCGCTCGTGCACGCCCAAAACGCCCTGATGGCGCAGAGTCGCGAGGACTTGGCGGGCCACAGCCACGCTCATGGCTGGGGCGTCGCGGCCTACGAGGATCATGCGCCGCATGTCGAACGCCAGGCCTGGGCGGCCTATCACGGCGAGCACTTTCGCCGGGCCGCGGCGCGCGTCTATGCGACGACCGTGCTCGCCCATGTACGTGACGCCACGGTGGGCGAGCCGACGCTCGCAAACACCCATCCGTTTACGCACGAGCGCTGGTCGTTCGCCCACAACGGCACCCTGCCGGCGTTCGATGCAGTTCGGCCGCTTCTGCTTGAGCGCATCAGCGACAAGCATCGCGCCCAGATTGGCGGAATTACCGACAGCGAACATATCTTCCGCTTGCTGATGACGAAGATCGACGCACGCCCCTCCGCACCGCTGGCTGATGTTCTTCGTGACACGGCGCGCGAGGTGATCGCATTGTGCAACGAGATCACGCCGGAAAAGCGCATCGGCCTCAATCTGATGGCGACTGACGGCGCGCAGCTCGCGGGAACGCGCTTCGGCCGGACGCTGTTTTATGTCGAGCGCCGTGGCCTGCTTGATTGCGAGATCTGTGGCTTTCCGCATGTCCATCATCATCCCGGCGCCGACTATAGAGCCCTAATCATCGCCTCCGAGCCGATCACTCACGAAAACTGGTCGGAGCTGCCCGACGACACCGCCTACGCCGTCAACGCGCGCTTCGAACTCGAACGCTCGCCGCTATCGCTCTCCCGGCGCGACTGAGGCGGCGGCGGCGCCCGTCCCGAGGAGGTCATGACGGCGTGCGTTCAACATGTATCGTACCGGGAGAGGCGAGCTGATCGAGGTCAAACCGGGCGACATTCGAACAGGAGACTCTGCGCTCACACCTGCGCGCCAACGTCCTCACGGCAGTCATCAGACGGGCAATGCGGCGTCGACGCCCAGCGCTTTTGCCGACGGAAGACGGAAGGTCCGCGCCGGCGCCTCTCGACGCGCCGCAATGGCGCCGCTCGCCAGAATAGACGAAAGTCCGCGCATGACGCCGTCATTTCATGCTCACCTCGTCAATGGCCGCTCTGGCGACGCGGCGCTTTACGTCGACCACCGCTTCGAACGGCGCGCGCTCTTGTTCGATATCGGCGACATTCGCGCGCTGCCGCCCCGAAAGCTGCTGCGTGTCTCGCATGTTTTCGTCTCGCACGCCCACCTCGACCACTTCATCGGCTTTGACCAGCTCTTGCGCGTGTCCTTGAGGCGCGACGTCGAGCTGCGGTTCTTCGGTCCAATCGGCCTCGCTGATCGGATCGAAGCGAAGCTCGGCGGCTACACCTGGAACCTCGTGGACCGTTTCGCCACGAACCTGCGTTTGACCGTCTGCGAAATCGATGAGACCGGCGAGGCGCGACGCGCCCGCTTCGAGCTCAGACACGCCTTTGAACGTGAAGACCTTGAAGCGCGCACGCTCGAAGGCGACGCCATTCTTCGCACGAAGCTCTTCAACGTCACCGCGGTCGTGCTCGATCACAAGACCCCGTGCCTCGGGTTCGCCGTCGCCGAGCCTGTGCATGTGAATATCTGGCGCAATCGGCTCGACGAACTCGGACTCGCCGTCGGGCCGTGGCTGAACGCGCTCAAGCAAGCGGTCATGGCGGGCGAGCCGGACGACGCGCCGATCAAGATTCTCCGGCGCGACGACGGCGGAACCCGCGCGGACGTCGCGCCCCTCGGCGAGCTGCGCCAGACTTTGCACGTGATCCCGGGCCAGAAGATCGCCTACGTCACCGACGTCGTCTTCAACGACACGAACGTGGCCAAGATCGAGACGCTTGCACGCGACGCCGACACGTTCTTCATCGAGGCCTGCTTTGCGGCGGAGGACGAGGCGCTCGCCGCCGAGCGCGCCCATCTCACCACACGCCAAGCCGGTCAACTGGCTGCGCGCGCCGGCGCGCGGCGGGTCGAGCCGTTCCACTTCTCTTCTCGCTACGAGGGGCAGGAGGCCCGGCTTCTGGATCAGGTCGAGACGGCCTTTCGCGAAGGCGCGCCGGCATCGTCCTTCGCGGCGAGGGACGATACGTGAGGATCCCCTCCGTCAACGGGCAAATCTAAAGAACTATCGTTCCGGAAGAACCGCTTTGTTTGCCTTTCCTCGGTTCGAGATGCGGACTTAGCTGCTCGCCAGCAACCGCGAGACAAATCCATTTGTCCCCGAATGCGACCACTGGCGATCGGGCCCGTTGTGAACATGCGTGACCGACTCATATTGGACGTAGTCGTAGAAGGTTCTTGACGGCAGACCACTGATCGAAATCGGGCCGCCGTCCAACCCGACCAGCGGTCTCATCTCGACCTCGGATGCAGGCGTGGAGAACGCGATCAGCTCGCTGGAGCGCGCCACGGTCAGCGGGACGCGCTCGACCGACCGCGAAAGCCGCAAGAAGCCGCCGAACGCCAGCGGCATAATCGCATCGAACGCCTCCGATTGAGCGGCGTCCAGGCTGTCGTCGACATAGATCCGCGTCCACTCGCCCATTTCGAAGGTCACCAGGAAACGAACGCCGGCGAGGTTCGCGCCGTCCACCTCTCCCTCGTCAATCTCGATGAGACGGTTGCCGTCACAGCGCAGCGACGTCGGCCGACCGAAATTACACGGGCACGGAATCTCGCAACTGCAACATTCCGCGATATTGGCGGCGAGCGACCAGACGGGAGTCGCTTCGGCTTCAGCCGCCTTTGCCTTCGAAAGGCCGGCCGCGGGCGCAACCGCCGCTGCACTGAGTATTTTGCTGAAATCGCGCCTGTTCATGGACATCTCCTCGGTGCCTGTCTGAAATGCTCCAACCCCGACATTTGTCGCATCACTTCGACGCTCGCGGCGCGACAAGATTCGCTGCTTGAGCGTTGAGCTCCCTGCCTAGCAGGAGCAGGCAAGGCAGTCCAAAGCAGCTGACTCTGGAAAGGGCAAGCTTGCACTGACGAGCTCTTCGGATCATCCGTCAACATTGGGATGGCCCTTGCGATGATCGCCTTCGGCGACAAGCCGTCATTTTATGGTCCGATCAGGCCCCTGTTGCGACGAGCCTTTTTTTCGGTGCACAACTCGAAGCGTTCTCCAGCGGATATCGATGGAAGGCTGAGACATGAGCTTGGATGTTCGACACGTGTTCAACCGGTCGCTGCCGCTGGTCCTGCTCGCGGCGCTCTTCTGCGCCTCGTGTGATCAAGGTCCGAGATCGGGCTATGGTTTCGCGCTTCCGGACGGAGAGCCGTCACGCGGGGAAGCAGCGTTCGCGCGACTGGGGTGCAGCGACTGTCACCTCGTGCCCGGACGCGACGACCTGCGCGCTGACGTCGAACCGCAGATGGACGTGATGTTGGGCGGCGCCACGACGCGCGTGCGCACTTACGGCGATCTCGTCACGTCGATCATCAACCCCTCCCACCGCATATCGCAGCGATACATCGAGGGCGTCGCCGACGAAGAAGGCGTTTCGGCCATGCGGAATTACAACGACGTTGCGACCGTGTCGGAGCTGATAGACTTGGTGGCGTTCCTGCAGGCCCAGTACGACGTCGCGCCGCCCACCGGACCGTCGTATACGGCCTACGACTATCCCTAGCGGCATTGGATTCCTCGTTCAGCGACCACCGCTCAAGAACGCTCCGCAACGTGAGACTCTCGGCTGCAGGCGACAGGTCCAAGGCACAGCTGCGAGGTTGCACGTCACTCCGCGAGCCGAACCAGGCGCTGGTGAAACGGGCCGTCGCCCATCAGGTCGAGACTGCGCGCCAGGCGCATGCGGTCGGCGGCGCGGGGCAGGCCCTCAAGCGCC
>JASFUX010000192.1:0-6690 GCA_050050115.1 Maricaulaceae bacterium
CGGCGCCGGGGTGCACGACGCGGCGATCAACGCGATCGCGCTTTTGATCATCACCTGCCCCTGCGCGCTCGGCCTCGCGGTGCCGGCGGTGCAGGTCGTCGCCACCGGACGGCTGTTTCGCAACGGCGTGCTGGTCAAATCAGGCGACGCACTCGAACGCCTCGCCGAAGCCGACTACGCGGTGTTCGACAAGACCGGCACGCTCACCCGTGCAACCTTCTCGCTGACCAACGCCGAGACGATCTCCGCCGACGATCTCGAGCACGCCGCCCGTCTTGCGCGCGCCAGCCGCCATCCCCTCTCCCGCGCCGTCGCCGAGCGCGCCGGCAAAGGTGTGATCGCCGAGGACGTCGCCGAAACGCCCGGCTGCGGCGTCGAAGGCGTGATCGACGGCGCGAAAGCGCGCCTCGGAACCGCAGCCTGGGCCGGTGTCGAGAACCGGAGCAACGATGGGGACAACGTCGCCGACGGACCGGTCGTCTGGCTCGCCGTCGAAGGCCGCGCGCCGGTGCGCTTCGCCTTCCTCGACGCGCCGCGCGAAGACGCCGCCGAGACGATCCGTGAACTGCGCGAGAAGGGCTTCGACGTCGAGATGATGACCGGCGACGGACCCGGCGCGGCGGGCGCTGCGGCGCGTGCGGTCGGGATCGACGCCTGGCGCGCCCTCGCCGCGCCCAAGGACAAGACCGCGCGGCTCGACGAGCTGGCCGCACAGGACCGCAAAGTGCTGATGGTCGGAGACGGGCTCAACGACGCGCCCGCCATCGCCCGCGCGCACGTCTCGATGTCGCCGGGCACGGCCGCGGACGTCAGCCAGAACGCGGCCGACTTCGTCTTCCAGGGCGACCGCCTGGAGCCGGTCGCCGACACCATCCTCGCGGCCCGCGCTGCGCGTCGGCGGGTGCTTGAGAACTTCGCCTTCGCCGCGGCCTACAACCTCGTCGCCGCGCCGATGGCCGCGGCCGGTCTCGTCACGCCGCTGATCGCCGCGATCGCGATGTCTTCGTCGTCGCTGATCGTGACCTTGAACGCGCTTAGGCTGGCGCGCGGAGGACCGCGATGACGGCGCTCGCCTTCCTCATCCCCGCCGCGCTGCTTCTGGGCGGGATCGGCCTCGGCGCGTTCTTCTGGACTGTGCGTTCGGGTCAGTACGAAGACCTCGACGGCGCAGCCCATCGCATCCTGAACGACGACGACAAGCCGCTCTAACGTTCGAGCGGCGTGACGAGGTCGCGGTAGGCGTGCCAGGTGGCGTGACCGAGCAGCGGAAAGGCGACGACAAGCCCGACCAGCCCGGCCGCCGCGCCGGCGAGGAACACTACCGCGACGATCCAGGCCCATAGCAGCATCACCCCGGGCTGCTCCCTGACTGCACGCAGACTGGCGAGCACGGCGGTCGCCACGTCGACCTCGCGCCGCATCAGGATCGGCGCGGACACGGCGCTAATCGCGAAGGCCGCCAGCGCCAGCACAAAGCCGACGACCGATCCCACCGCGAGCAGCGCCAGACCGTCCGGCGTCGTCAGCAGGAACGGCAGCACTTCGGCCATAGGGACGTAGTCGCCCTGAATGAAGAAGGCGACGATGACCTGCGCGGCGCGCACCCAGACCATGTAGATGAGCGCCAGCGCGAAGCCGAGCATCGCCAGCTGGCCCGGGTCGGCCTTCGGGTGGATGACGGCGCGGATGCTCAAATCCCCGCCCTCGTTCAGGACACGACTGATCTCGTAAAGGCCGACCGCGAAGATCGGCCCGACAAACGCGAAGGCGCCGACGGCGATGGGAACCCAGGCGCCCAGGCCGAGCCGCCAGAGTCCGAGGGTCGTCGCCAAGCCGATCAAGACGAACGCCGCGCCGTATCCGAGGCTCAGCGCCGGCGCGCGCCAGAGATCGCGCCAGCCCGCCGCAAGCCAGCTCCACGGCCGGTCCATCGATACGCGCTTGAGCGCGAGCGCATGCGGCGCGGCGTGTGTCGCAGCCATCTCACTCCCCATGATTTCTTCGCTTGAGCTTACGATATTCGGAACAGGGTTGCGACGCCGAGCCACGCACCTATGCGGCGCGACCGATCGCCGCCGGTAGTTCTACCAGGCGACGCACGGCCGTGTACGACGCAACACTGCGCCCAGACGCCCCGCGCCCGCCCGGCGCAAAAAACGCGCCCAAAACGATCGCTTCCGGCGCTTCGCCTATTGAGGCTTCGCGACGACGTTCGTAGCTTGGGGGCTCAATAGCGATTCGGAGATTGAGATGATCAGCGTTCCTACTCGCACGTTGCGGCATGGCCGCCCCCGCCTCGCCGCCGTCATCGCGCTTGGAGCGCTCGGCGCGCTGGCCGCCAGCTGCGCCGCCGACCCGAACGCGCCGCCGCCGATGCGCACCGCCGTCGACGAGGGCCGGACGATCGCTCAGACCGAATGCTCGAGCTGCCACGCGGTGCGCGAGGTCGGCTCAAGCCCGCGCGCGGATGCGCCGCCGCTCAGGACCGTGCTCGACCGCTACAGCTCGACGATGCTGGAGATCGACTTCCTCGAAGGCATGCGCGTCGGTCACTCCGACATGCCCTCGTTCCGCTTCTCCGAAGACCGCGTCGACGCTCTTCTGGCGTACTTGCGCGACATCAGGGAGTAGAGCTTCGGCGAGAGCCGCTCAGTTTGCGGTGACCGCGCAGGGCGTCAGTGAGCTGAGCGGCGAACGCCGCGTCGGTCCGAACCCGCGCGGTCGGCTCTGAAACGATTTAAAAACAACGAAACAAGAGGGCGATTCGCGTATAAGCGCCGTCTTCTTACGGACAATCCGATAAAAGCCTGAAGATCTGCGCCTTGGCGCTTGGCTTTCAGCCGCCTCCGCCTTGGCATATGTCATGCGCCCGGCCCGCGCATTTCTTGAGGTTGATCGCGCGCCGTCGTAGATTGCCTTGAACTTCACAAGCTTGAGCGGCGACTTTCGGCGAACGTGCGCAGACGCGGCCGACGCACCGCTTGTTGGGCGGCGGAATGGCTCGATCCCGGTCGAAAAGTGAGTCCGACAGCGTCGTGCGGCGGCTCGACGCGATGCGCGCGACGCTGCGCGCGCACGCCGCGAAGATCGAGACCGATCCGTTCACCAACTCGGTGTTCGCCCTCGCCCACGACCTGTTCTCAGAACTCGAGTCGAACGCGCTCACCGTCGCCGATCTGCACGCGCTCACGGCGGCGCTTCACGGCGAAGCGCTCGAAGCGCGCGGAGGCGAGTTTCGGGCGCGCCACGAACGTTTAGACGCCGAAGATCCTTGGGCCGACGTGCGCGCCGCTTTGCAGGCGCTCGCCGCGCAAGGCGCGGAGACTTTTGCGACGGCGTTCGAGCGAGCGCCGGGCGGGATCGTGTTCACCGCGCATCCGACGTTCGCGACGCCGAAGGCCGTGCGCGACCGCCTCGCCGCGTTCGCCAGCGCGCCCGACGCCGACACCGCCGCCGCTCTGCGCGACGCCGCCGTGCGCGCGGCGCCCGAGCCGATCGACCTCGATGGCGAGCACGCCGAGGCCCAGGCCGCCATCGGCTCCGCGCGCGACGCCCTGCGCGCCTACGCCGAGATCGTCATCGACACGGCGCGCGCGCAGCTGCCCGAGACCTGGCGCGATCTCGCCCCGAAGCTGCCGACGATCGCGAGCTGGGTCGGTTATGATCTCGACGGCCGCACCGACATCACCTGGGTGAAGTCGATGAGCCTGCGCCTTGAGGAGAAGGCCGCGCAGCTCGGCTGCTATGTGGAACGCCTCGAAGAGATAGGCGCCGCGCACGACGCCCGCGCCGTGCTCGACAGCGTGCGCGCGCGGCTTGAAGCGGCGCGCGATCAGGCGCGCAAGGAGGCCGCTGCGGTCAAGACCGCCAGCGCCGTTCCCGACCGTCTGCCGCACGCCGTCAGCGTTCTGAGCGAAGAGACGGACGCTCGCATCGTCGACAGCGACGACGTCGCCGCGGCGTTGGACGCCTTGCGACGGCAGGAAGACGTCGGCGACGATCTCGTTCGCGACCTCGCCGTCCTGCGCGCCGAGGTCGGCGCGTTCCATCTCGGGACCGCACGCATCCATCTCCGGCTGAACGCTGCGCAAGTCAGGACCGTGATCCGGCGCGAGCTTGACCTCAACACCGAGGACAGCTCGCTCGGCCGCGTGGCGATGCGCCGGCTCGCCGACATGGCCGCCGCGCCCGACACCGCCAGCGCTACGATCTCGGACCTCTATTTCGAGCAGTCGACGGCGCGGCGGCAGTTCCTCATGTGCGCGCAGATCCTCGCCCGCGTCGACGCGCGCTCGCCGATCCGGTTCCTCATCGCCGAGGCGGAGAACCCCGCAACGGTGATGGGCGCGCTCTATCTGGCGCGCCGATACGGGGTCGATCACGCACTCGACATTTCGCCGCTGTTCGAAACGCCCGACTCGATGGAGCGCGGCGGCCGGTTCATGGAGCGGCTGCTCGATGAGCCGGTGTTCCGCGACTATGTCGCGCGCCGCGGGCGACTGTGCGTTCAGCTGGGCTTTTCCGATTCAGGACGTTTCGTCGGTCAGGCCGCCGCGCAGATGGCGATCGAGCGGCTGCACAGCCTGATCGGCCGAGCCATGGCCGAGCACGACCTGCGCGTGCCGCTCGTCGTGTTCAACACTCACGGCGAGTCGATGGGCCGCGGCGGCTTTCCCGGCGACCTCGAAGCGCGGCTCGATCATTTGCTGACGCCATGGACGCGCGCGCTGTTCGCCGAGCTCGGGCTCACGCTTGCGCACGAGTCGAGCTACCAGGGCGGAGACGGCTATCTGCACTTCGCCACGCCCGCTCTCGCCCGCGCGACCCTGGCCGCGCACTGCGCCCACTTCATCGCTTGCGCGACCGGCGAAGCGCCCGCCGGCGCGCTCGATGATCCGTTCTATGCACGCAACGACTTCGTCTGGGATTTCTACCGCGCGCTGCGCGCCTGGCACGAAGCGCTCTGCGCCGATCCCGACTACGCGGTGCTGCTCAATTCCTTTGCGGCGTCCTTCCTGCTGCCGGCCGGCTCGCGCCAGACGCGCCGGCCCGACGCTTCGAGCGGACCCCGCGGCTTGCGGGCGATCTCGCACAATGCGCTGCTCCAGCAGATCGCCGCGCCATTGAATGTCGCCTGCGGTGTCGGCGAGAGCGCCGAAGCCGAAGCCGACCGGATCGTCGAGCTGGCGAACGCGTCGCCGCGCCTGCGCCGGCTGCTTGATCTGGTGCTGCGCGGCCGAGTGCTGACCAGCGCACCGGCGCTGCGCGCTTACGCGGCGCTCTACAGTCCGGCCTTCTGGGTGTCGCTGTCGAAGACCGCGGACGCGGAGGCCGCCGAAGTCTATCGCGCGATCGCCGTTCAGTTCAGGGACTATTCGATCTTCGCCGGCATCGAGCGAATCTCCGATCACGTCGCACTCGATCTCGACCGCTTCGACCGCATCCTCGCGCGCGTGCAAGGCGCGCCCTCGCCGGCCGAGCGCCACGAGAAGCGGCTCGACCTGCACGTTCTCCACGCCGTCCGCCAGGCGCTGATGATGCGCGCCTTCGCCGTGATCGCGCGGGCGCCGTCGTTCTCCAGCCGACATGAGGCGTCGTTCGACGATCTCTTCGATCTCGTCGCTCACATGCGCCTCAAAGAAGCGATCGAGCTGCTCGACCGGATCTTCCCGCCCTCGCATGAGGACGACGCGATCGGCCGCGCGATCCGGTCGAGCGAGCACGGCGCGGAGGACGCGGGCGAGGCCGGCCCCGCGGCGGCGGGCTACGAAGACGTCCGACGCGGTCTCGTCGGCGAGCTTGAAGCGATCGATGCGACGCTCGCTGCGATCAGCCTTGCGGTCTCCCATCACTACGGCGCTTACGGCTGACCGCGATCGCTCATTGTCCTCGGAGACCCGCCGTCTTTTCCGCGAGGGCCGTGATTTCATCCCACCGCCCTTCAGCGATCGCGCCCTTCGGCGCGAGCCACGAGCCGCCGACGCAGGCGACGTTCGGCAAAGCCAGATAATCCTTCGCGCGCTCCACCGTGATCCCGCCCGTCGGGCAGAAGCGGACGTCCGCAAACGGTCCGGCGAAAGATGAAACAGCGCTCGCGCCGCCCGCGCTCTCGGCGGGGAAGAACTTGAACCGGCGATGTCCGCGCTCGAGGCCCGTCATGATCTCCGAGGCGGTCGCAACGCCGGGGAGAAACGGGATCGACGCGCCGTCTGCAGCGTCGTAGAGCGCCTGCGTCGCGCCGGGCGAGACCACGAACCGCGCGCCCGCCTCGACCGCTCGTTCATAATCGCGCGCGTTGAGCACCGTGCCCGCGCCGACAATCGCTTCGGGAACCTCCGCGGCGACCGCTTTGATCGCATCAAGAGCGCCCGGGGTGCGCAGGGTGATCTCGACCGTGCGCGCTCCGCCCGCGACGAGCGCGCGCGCGAGACCGACCGCGGAGGCGGCGTCGTCAACGGTGACGACCGCCATCACCGGCGCGGCGTCGATGATCGGATCAATCGGATCGGGCGCGTTCATCGCTCACTCCCACTTGAGCGGACCGCCGCCCAGCTCGGCGCCGGCGGCCGCCCCGCGGAACAGCGCGAACAGCTCGCGGCCCGTTCCTTGGGTCCGGCCTGGAGGTGGGGCCGCAGCTTCCCGCCGCGCCCATTCGTCGGCGTTCACCTTCGCTTCGAGCGCGCCGGCTTC
>JASFUX010000193.1:0-6685 GCA_050050115.1 Maricaulaceae bacterium
ACCAAAACGCCCAGCGCCGCGACGGCGAGAATGACGCGCATGACCGCCCTCCATTCCACGTCCCGCCCCGAACCTGTGAGGCCTTGTTTCGCCGAACGTCGATGAACGACCGCTGAACCGGATTGGCGCGCGTCTTTCCTTCCGGCGGACGCGGACGGCGCGCGCATCGAGCATCTCAGGCGCGTGCGAGCATGCCGGCGAGCAGCGCGAGCATGTCCGCGAGCGGGACAAGCGTCGAGGATCAGCCCTGCTTATCCGCGTCTCTACAGATACGCCGTATACTGCGAACAAGGTAGATTGCGACGAGAGTGACCGCTCGCCGGCCAGCCTGCGAACGACGGCGTCGAACGCGGCGCGCCTAGATCGGCATCCGCAGGATCTCTTGGTACGCCTGCACCACCTGGTCGCGCAGCGTCACCACGGTCTCGAGCGAGACCTCGGCGGCGGCGACGGCGGTGGCGACGTCGACCAGCTCGGCTTGGCCCAAGGCCGCCTGCTGGGTCAGCGTTTCGGCCGAAGCAAGGCTCGACTGGGTCTGTTGCACCGCGTCGATCACCATCGCGCCGAAGTCCGGTCCGTCGGCGGTCGGCTGAGCGGGCGCGGGCTGAGCGTTCTGAGCAGCCTGACGTGCGGCGTCGGCGTAGGCGCGGGCGGCGGCGAGTGCGTCGGCGGCCATCTAAAGCTCCTAGCGGCGCAGCAGGTCGAGCGTGCGCGTCAGCATCGACCGGCTGCTTTCGATGACGTTGAGGTTGGCTTCATAAGCGCGCTGCGCGGCGCGCAGGTCCATCATCTCGATCAGAGGATTGACGTTGGAATACTTCACATACCCCTCAGCGTCCGCAGCCGGATGACCCGGTTCGTAGCGGGAGACGAACTCGGCCGCGTCGGGAACCGTGCGGGTCATCGCTACGCGCTCGACGCCGAGCGCACGGTCGAGCTCGGCTTCGAACACCGGGATGCGGCGGCGGTAGGGATCGCCCCCCTCTTCGGTGGAGGTCGAGGCGGAGTTGGCGATGTTCTCCGCGATCACCCGCATGCGCGCCGACTGGGCGTGCAGACCCGAAGCGGCTACGGACATCACGTCGTCGATCTTCATCCCTGCACGTCCTTCCTATCGATTGGGCGCCTTGCCGGCGATCCGGATCAGGCCCAGCGTCTTTTGATAAAGACCCAGCGCCGCCTCGTAGCGCATGCGCGTCTCGGCGACCTTGGCCATCTGCTCTTCGAGCACCACCGCATTGCCGTCGAGCGTCGTCTCGCTGTCGGGCGCGGCGGCGACGCGCCAGATCTCCGCGTCCGTCGTTGGCGGCGCCATGTGTCCGGGGTTCGTCCGGGCTATCACGGTGCGCCCGCGCCCGCCCGTCTGGGCCTCTCCCAGCGCCGCGGCGAAGTCGCCCTCGGCGATATCTTGAGGCGTGAAGCCCGGGGTGTCGGAGTTGGCCACGTTGACCGCAAGCACCCGCGAGCGCGCCGAATTGTAGTCGAGCGCGTCCTTCAAAGCCGAAAACACCGGTATGGCGTCAAGGCGCATGCGAGCGGACCTTCTCACCGTTTCACCGGCAAGAATTGCCGCGTCAGGGTTAACGCCGAGTTGATTCGCGGCGGGCGAATCAAGACCGCGTTGACGACGCCGTCACCGCTCCCCGATGTGCTCGCCCAGAAACGCCTCGATCTCGGTCAGCATCTGGATGCGCGTCGGCGCGTCGGAGAGCCAGTGATCGTCGCCTCGAAGCTCGACGAAGCGGAAGTCCTTGTCGGCGCGACGCAGTCGGTTGCGCATCCGGCGGGACTGCTCGATCGGCACCACCGTGTCGTCCTCGCCGTGAATGAGCAGGATCGGGATCTGTACGTTGTCGGCGAAGTTCGCCGGAGAGATCGCGCGAATCTGGTCGGCGTCGGCCCAGCGATCGCCGATCGACTGCCGCCACCAGTCGGAGGTCATGCTTTCGCTGCCCGTCGCGGTTTCCATCTTGCGCAGCATTTCGGCAAGGTCGGACGGTCCGGCGACGGACACCGCGCATTGATAGCGGTCGGGCGTCAGCGTCGCGCCAACGAGCGCGGCATAGCCGCCATAGGACGCGCCGACGATGCAAACCCGGTCGGGATCGACGTAGCCCGCCTCGATCAGCTGAAGCACGCCGTCCTCGACATCGGTCTGCATCAAGCCGGCCCACTCGCCCCGGCCGGCGTCCTCCCAGCTGCGGCCGTAGCCGCTCGAGCCGCGAAAGTTCGGCTGGAGCACGGCGTAGCCGCGCGAGGCCAAGAACGCCGCCCACCAGTCAAAGCCGAACGTATCCCGCGCATGCGGTCCTCCGTGCACCAGCAAAGCCAGCGGCAGGTCCTCCGGCGCGTCCACGTTCGGCAACGTCAGGTAAGCCGGTATCCGGGTTCCGTCCCTGGCCGGATAGGTGATCGACAGCCGGTCCCCTTCCGGTTGCTGAGCAATCTCGGGGTAGCGCACCAGCAATCGGCTGATCGAACCGTCGCCGGCGTCGAGCAGATAGTAGCCGCCCCCGTCGAGCCCAAGCTCGCCATAGACCAGGATGCGGGTGCGATCGGCCGACCAGGACGACAGGCGCGCGGAACCGCCCTCGAACACCGCGGCGACCTGTTCGTACGCAGCTTGCAGCGCAGGCTCGAAGAAGTACTGCTCGACGTCTTCATCGATCCAGGCGGCGCCGACAACCTCACGGGTCCAGGGATCGGTGATCGCGCCCGCGACGTCGAGGCCGTCAAGTTCGTACAGAAGGCTGCGGCTCCCGTCGGCGGGATCGATCGCGTAGAGGCTGGCGAACTCGCCGCCCGGATTGAGCTCCACGGCGGCGATGCGGCCGTCCGGCGTCAGGCCTTGAACGTCGATCGGAAGGCCGATGTCGGACACGCCTTCGAGGAGCAGCCGCGGTTCCTCGCGATCGTAGACATAGAGGCTCCACGCATTCGTGCGCTCGTCGGAGTCCAAACGCACAAAAACCTCGCCCGATTGGTCGAGCAAGTAGCCGACCGTGTCGTCGTTCACCCCAGCCGCACCCAAAAGTCGGGCGCGCCCGGTATCAAGCTCGACGCGATAGACCTGCAGATTCTGATCGCCGCTCGGCGCTCGGCCGATCAGCCGTCCGTACCCGGGGTCGCCTTCGATCGGCGCGATCAAAGCTGCGCCCTGATCGCGCCAGCCTTCATCGTCGTCGGTGCTGAGCAGACGCGACTGGCCGCTCGCGATATTGATGACGCCGGGTCTTGCGTACTCGATTCGTCCGGGCCGACCGCGCAGGCGGACATAATTTGGCAACACGCTACTGGGACTGTAGGCGCGGCTGAGGACCTCCGAGGCGCGCTCATTGTCAGCCCAGCCCACGCCCCTCAGCTGATCGTCCTCCGCGACCTCGACGGTGAAAGCGAATTGACCGGCGTCGACGTCGAAGATCCCGATCTGCGACTGATCGCCGTTCGAAATCGCGAAAACGATGTGCTCCCCGTCGGGCGATATCGCCGCGGAAGATATCTGCGGCAAACGGCCAAACGCCTCGACCGGCAAGGGCTGAGCCGCGGCGTTGGAAAATGCAGCCAGCGCTGCACATACGCCTGAGAAAACAGCAATCGCCCGCATAGCGATCCCCCAAATGTCGCTCCGGACGCCCGCTCGTCCGACCGTAGTTGTTAACAACAGCCCTGGGTTGCGGCAACCGCGCTACGCCTTTGCTCGCAGCGCTAGGGCGCCCCGATGTGCTCGCCCAGAAACGCCTCGATCTCGGTCAGCATCTGGATGCGCGTCGGCGCGTCGGAGAGCCAGTGGTCGTCGCCGCGAAGCTCAACGTAGCGGACGTCCTTGTCGGCGGCGCGCAGGCGGTCGCGCATGCGGCGGGAATGATCGATCGACACGACGGTGTCGTCCGTGCCGTGAAGCAGCAGGATCGGAATCTGCACATTCTCGGCGAGGCTCGCCGGCGAGATCGAGCGGATGTGATCGGCGTCCTCGCGGCGATCGCCGATCGACCGCCGCCAGAAGTCCGCCGTGCTGCTCCAGCGCCCTTCCGAGCCGGACTCCGCTCCGGCGAGCAGCTCGGCGAGGTCCGACACGCCGTTGACGCTCACCGCGCAGTCGTAGGCCTCGGGCGTGATCGTCGCGCCCGCGAGCGCGGCGTAGCCGCCATAGGAGCCGCCGATAATGCAGATCCGTTCCGGGTCGGCGATCCCGGCGCGCACGAGCGCCTCGGCGCCGTCCTCGACGTCGGTCTGCATGAGACCGTCGCCCCACTCGCGCATGCCGGCGTTGCGCCACGCCCGTCCGTATCCGGTCGATCCGCGGTAATTGGGCTGAAGCACTGCATAGCCGCGCGAGGCGAGAAACGCAGACCACCAGTCGAAGCTGAACGTGTCGCGCGCGTGCGGTCCACCGTGCACCAGCAGGACAAGAGGCAGATCCTCCGCCTCCGCCACGTCGGGCAAGGTCAGATACGCTGGGATCCGCTCGCCGTCGCGCGCCGGATAGGTGATCGCCTGCCGCCGGCCCGCCTGCGCTTCGGCGACCTGCGGGTAGCGCATGGCCAGGCGCTGCATCGTCCCCTCGGCGGGCGTGAAGAGATAGTAGCCGCCGCCGTCGAGCCCCAGCTCCGCATACACCACAATCCGACGGCGGTCGCGCGACCAGGAGGAGAGGCTCGCCTCGCCGTCGCTGAAGACCGCCTGCGCCTGCTCGTAGGCCGTCTGCAGCGCCGGCTCGAAGAACGTCTGGTGCAGATCGTCCTCGGTCCATTGCGCGCCGAGCACGAGGCCCGTCCAGGGATCGACCAATCCGGCATCGATGTCATAGCCCTCGGCGGAAAACAGCAGTTCCCGATCCCCCGTCGCGGGGTCGTAGGCGTAGAGGCTGTCGAAGCGGTGCGCTTGAGCGGAATGAAGCGCCGCGATGCGCCCGTCCGGCAATGCGCCTTCGACTTCGATCGGCCGGCCGACGGGAGAGACGCCTTCGGCCAGCAGCCTCGGCTCGTCGCCCTCGTAGACGTGAATGCTCCAGGCGTTGCTCCGCGCGTCCGCGTCGAGACGCAGAAGCACTTCGCCGCGCGGGTCGAGCCAGAAGCCCAAGGTGTCGTCGTTCGCTCCGCGCGTTCGGACGTAGGCGCCCCGCCCCGTCTCCAGGTTGACGCGGTAGACGCCAGGATGTCCCGAGGTGAGCTCCGGCCCCGGGCCAATGATGCGGCCATAACCCGGGTCGCCCTCGATCGGCGCGACCAGCCTCAGGCCAAGCAGGTTGCGCCACGGGTCGCTGGTATCGATCGTGAGCGGACGGATGTCGCCGTCCTCGACGTCGAACACCGCGACGCCCGACAGCTCGACGCGGTCCGGCGAGCCGTAGAACCGGAAGTAGTAAGGCAGCGCCTGACCGGGCGAGAAGGCGCGGCTGTAGTGCAACGCCGCAACGCCGTCCTCGGCCCAGCCGACGCCGCGAAGCTGGTCGTCGTCCCGCATGCCGGCGGAGCGGACCTGCGAGCCGTCGTTCAGATCGATGATCTGGAAATAAGAGACGTCATCCAGCGTCATGGCGAGAATCATCAGATTCCCGTCCGGCGATATCGCGGCGTCCATCACCTGCGGCAGCCCGCCGTACGCCTCCACCGGCGCAGGCTGCGCCCAGGCCTGGAGCGAAGCAGCGAGCGCAGCGCCGAGAGCCAATGTCGCTGAAGCAAAACGAACCGCGATCGTCCGCATGGCGATTCCCCCTCATCGCCCGGACGCCGGGCCGTCCGGACACAATTGTTAACAACACGCCTGAGTTGCGGCAACGGCTCCCCGCACATCCCCGCCCGCCCCGACTCAGCCAAGAGTGCGCGCGAGCTTTTCTGGAGGGCTGGTGGACCCGCTCGACTTCGCCCGCTACGTGGGCGCGCTCTTCGTCACCTTGGCGCTCTTGGGCGTCTTCCTCGTCGGGCTGAGACGCTTCGGGCCGATGCTGGGGCTTGCGCGCGCGAACCGCCGCGGCGGGCCGCGCCGGCTCGCCGTCGAGGAGGCGCTGATGCTGGACGCGCGGCGGCGGCTGGTGCTGGTCCGCGCCGACGGCCGCGAGCATCTGCTGCTGCTGGGCGCGAGCGGCGAGACGGTGGTCGAAAGCCGCCCCGCCGCGCCGGAAGACGACAGCGAAAATGGGGCCGGCGAATGAGCGCGGCGCGAACCCGTCGCCGCCTCGCCCCCTACGCCCGCCTCGCCGCGCTGGCGTTCCTGGCGACGTTCGCGGGGCTGATGCTGCATGCGCTGCCGGCCGCGGCGCAGTCGGTGACCGTGGACCTCGGCGAGGAAGGCGCGCTCACCGAGCGGGTGGTCCAGCTGATCATCCTCATCACGGTGCTCTCGCTCGCGCCGTCGATCCTGATCATGGCGACGAGCTTCGTGCGGATCGTCGTGGTGCTCTCGCTGCTGAGGACCGCGCTCGGCCTTCAGCAGAGCCCGCCAAACGCCGTGCTGATCTCGCTGGCGCTGTTCCTCACCGCCTTCATCATGGGGCCGACCTTCCAGCAAAGCTGGGAGGATGGGATCTCGCCTTTGATGAACGAGGAGATCGAGACCGCCGAAGCGCTCCAAGCGACCGCCGCGCCGTTCCGGGTGTTCATGCTCGAGCACGTGCGCGAGGACGACCTTGAGATGTTCCTCGATCTCGCCGATGCGCCTCTGCCCGAGACAGCCGACGAGATTCAGC
>JASFUX010000194.1:0-6600 GCA_050050115.1 Maricaulaceae bacterium
GGGCCCCGGCGCTGGGGGCCCCGCCACCAGCGGCGGCTTTCACGTCTGTCCTCAAGATGAGCATCTATTTCGTCCGGCGTTAAGACGCCGTCTCCGTCGGCCTCCATCTCAACGAACGCGCGGGCCTGGCCCTCGACATACTCGGCGCGCGAGACAGATCCGTCCTCGTCCGCGTCAAGGCGGGCTTCAGGGCCCCGCCGCTCGCGAGGGCGGTCGGCGTCGTCCGCGCCATCTGGCGCATCCGCAACGCGCAGTGCGGCGACGCGGCGTTCGAGCGGCGAACGGTCGGCTTCATCAAGCACGCCATCGCCGTTGCGGTCGAGCCAGTCGAACATCTCCGTGTTCAGACCGTCCAGCTCGGCGCGGGTGATCGACAGATCTCCGTCCGCATCCGCGGCGCGCAACAGACCCAAGGCGCCGCCCGGACCGGCTCCAGGGCCGCCGCGACCGCGCATCCCGTGCTGACCGCCTGGGCCACCGGGCCCGCCGGCAGGACCGGCATGGGCCGGGCCGGCGAAAGGCTGCGGCTGCTGCGCCAGGCCGGGGGCGGAGAATCCAAGCGCCGCAAGGCTCGCAGCGCCGATCAACCAAGACGTTTTCATGCATGCTCTCCAGTGCAATAGCGTCCCTTTCACCCGTTAAACGGGCGGGCGGCGCTATTCCGTCGCGTCGGCGGCCGGCTTGAGCACCAGACGCTCGAACACCTCGCGAGCGTCGCGTCGCGCGGACTTGAGAGACTTGGCGAGGGCGGCGAAGCTTTCGGCGCCGCCCGCGGCGACGAGGCGGTCCTTGAGCCGCGCCGGGGCGGTCTCTTCGTTGAGGACGCCCTCGATCCCGACGCTTAAGACCTGCGTCAGGCTCAGCTGCAGCTCGAGCGCCCGACCGAGCGCGGACGTATCGTCCGCGGACAAGACGCCCGCGGCGGCGAGGCAACCGATCGCCTCCCGGCTCGAGGGCGAGAGCACCTCGGGCGCATCGGCGGCGCTCAGGAGCTGCAGGGTCTGAAGGGTGAACTCGATGTCGACCAGTCCGCCGTCGGAGAGTTTCAAGTCCCAGTCGCCGCGCGCGGAACGTTCAGCCGCCATCCGGCGGCGCATGTCGGCGACGTTGCGGCGGACCTCGTCGGCGTCGCGGGGCTGGCTCAAGATCGCGCGGACCATCTCTTCAAGACGTGCACAAAGGTCCGGCGCGCCGGCGACGGGCCGCGCGCGGGTCAGCGCCATCAGCTCCCAGGTCCATGCCGCGTCGGCGTAGTAGGCCTCGAACGCCGAGAGCCGCGCTGCGATCGGCCCGGCGTTGCCCGAGGGGCGAAGCTGCATGTCGACCTCGTAGAGGTCCCCTTCCTCCGTGCTCGCCGACAGCGCGGTGATCAGACGCTGGGTCAGACGCGCGAAGTAGGTGTCGGGGCCGATCCCGCCGGGCGGCGTAACGGCGTCGACGTCGGAGGCGTAGACGGCGACGAGATCGAGATCGGAGCCGAACGAAAGCTCGCGGCCGCCCAGCTTGCCCAGACCCAAGACCGCGAAGGCGCCGTCGACCGGCCCGTGCCGGCGGGTCAGCTCGGCCTGCGACGCCTCAAGCAAGGCGGCGATCGTCGCTTCGGCGAGCACCGCGTGCGCGCGGCCCGCGCCGTCCGCGTCGATGACGCCCAGGAGCGACTGCACCCCGATGCGAAAGCGCGCCTCGCGCACGGTGCGGCGCGCCGCGTTAAGCGCGCCTTCGAAGTCCTTGGTCGCCGCGACCGTTTGAGCGACGCGGGCGGCGTCGCGCTCGGTCGTCTCGACCACGGGCCGGCGGAAGTCGCCCTCGATCATCACGTCGAGCAGCTCGGGCTGGCGCGCCAGCGTGACGCCGAGCTTGGGCGAGATGCTCAGCACATCGACAACGGCGCGCAGCACCGCCGGCTCGGAAGCGAACATCGAGAGGGTCTGCACGCCCGCAGGCAGATTTTCGAAGAACTCCGAAAAGCGCACGAAGGCCGCGTCCGGCGCGCCGGTGGCCGCCGCCGCTGCGATGAGGTCGGGAACGACGCGGCCGAGCAGCGCCCGCGCCCGCGTCGAGCGCGTCGCCGGAGCGCGCCCGGCGCGCCAGGCGCGGATCGACTGGGTGACGAGCGCCGGCCGCTCGAAGCCCAGCTCTTGCAGCGCAGCGAGCGAGGCCTCGTCGTCCTCCACCGCACCGATCTCGAACCCCTTGGGCCGATCGAGGTCGGCGTCAGAGAAGAGCTCGTCCGTGCGTTCTCGGACGTTTTCGATCCGCGCGCGCAGCTCTCCGTCAAACAGCTCCAACGACTCCGCTCCAAAGAGCGCAGCCACCCTGTCGCGCTCCACGTGCGCTTCGGGCACCGTGTGGGTTTGAGCGTCGTTGATCATCTGGATGCGGTGCTCGACATCGCGCAAAACGCGATAGTTGACGCCAATTACGCCGGCCGTCTCCGCATCGACATGACCGGCTTCGACGAGAGCACGGAGCGCGTCGACCGTGCCGGTCGCCCGCAAGCGCGGATCGCGGCCGCCGTAGATCAGCTGCTGGGCCTGGACGAAGAACTCGATCTCGCGGATGCCGCCGTAGCCGCGCTTGACGTCCGCGCCGGGAACGAGGGGTCTGAGGCCGCCCGCGTGGGTCTGGACCTGGCGCTTCATCGCGTGCAGATCGTCGAGCGCGGCGTAGTCGAGCGACTTGCGCCAGACAAACGGGCCCAGCTCGTCAAGGAAGCTGCGACCCAGCTCGAGGTCGCCGGCGCAGGCGCGCGCCTTGATGAAGGCCGAGCGCTCCCAGGTCTGCCCCAGCGCTTCGTAGTAGTGCAGCGCCGAGGCGAGGTTCACCGCAGGCGGCGTCGCGCCGGGATCGGGGCGCAGGCGCAGGTCGGTGCGAAAGACGTAGCCGTCGCCGGTCAGCTCCTCGAGCGTCTTGACGAAGGCGCGCGTAGTCTTGGACGCCCAGCTCTGCGCGTCGGCGACGCCGGCCTGTTCGATCCGTTCACGGTCGAAGAGGACGATGAGGTCGATGTCGCTCGAATAGTTGAGCTCGCCCGCGCCTTGCTTACCCATCGCAAGAACGGTCATGCCGCCGGTCCCAACCTCGCCGGCGTGAAAGCGCAGCGCGGCGTCGACGGCGGCGTCTGCGAAGCGGGTGATCGCGCCGGTCGTTTCGGCGAGGGTCCACGCGCGGCCAACGTCGGCGACGGCGGCGAGGAGGTGGAGGTCGAGCTTGGCCGCGCGCAGCCGCCGGCCGAGCGCGGCGGCGTCCTCGCCCTCCTCGACGCGCGCGCGGGCGAGGATCGCGCCGAGCGCGTCCTCCGGATCGGCTTCGAGCATGTCGGCGAGCGGTTCGGCGCGGCGGACGGCGGCGCGGGCGAGATAGGGCGCGCAGCCGAAGACGCCGGTCAGCAGATCGCGCGCGGCGTCTTCGCGCCGCAAACGCGCGGCCGCTTCAGCGTCGGCGTCGGCGAGCGCTTCCCAGGTTCGCGCCGCGGCGGCCGGCTCGACGGCGCGCGGGGCGAATTGGATACGGCTGGCGAGCGAAGACGACGTCATCGCGCGACTCTCTCCCCGCGCCGTCCGGCGGTCAAACCCGCGCGGGGAAGATCAGCGCGGCGCGCAGGCCCCGGTTTTCGCGGTCGGGCTCGTCGGCGCCGGATTCATCGCTCTCGGATTCATCGCTCTCAGGCGCAGCGTCCTCAAGGATAAACTCCGCACCGTGGATCTTGGCGACCGCCTCGACAAGGGAGAGCCCCAGCCCCGTGCCGGGCTCGGAGCGCGAGGCTTCGAGCCGGACGAAGCGCTGGCGCACCCGAGCGCGCTCGAAGTCGGGGATGCCGGGCCCGGTATCGGCGACCGAAAGCTCGACCCGGTCAGGCGCGATCCGACGCGCCGCGAGCGTCACCGCCCCGCCCTCGGGCGTATACTTGACCGCGTTGTCCATGAGGTTGGCGAGCGCCTGACTGACGAGCGTCCGGTCGGCGCGCACGTAGAGCCCCGAGGCGATGTCGACACGGAAATCGAGCCCCGCGTCCTCGCACGCCGGCTCGTAAAGCTCGGCGACGTCGGAGGCGACCTCGGAAAGATCGAGGCGGACCAGCTCGGCGCGCTGCTCGCCGGACTCGAGCCGGGAGAGCCGCAACACCGAGTTGAACGTCGAGAGCAGCACGTCGGCATCCTCGATGGTGCTTTCGATCGTTTCTTTCGCTTCGCCCTCGACCTCGCGCAGGCTCGCCTCGAGCCGATTGCGCAAGCGCGTCAACGGCGAACGCAGATCGTGCGCCACCGCATCCCCGGCGTAGCGCATCGAGGCCATCAGCCGCTCGATGCGGTCGAGCATCTCGTTGAGGTTGCCGGCCAGCGCATCGAGCTCGTCCCCGCTGTAGTTGCGCGGCGCGCGGCGGCGCAGGTCGCCGGCCATGACGTCGCGCGCAACGGCGTTCAAGTCCTCAAGCCGAGAGGAGAAGCGCCAGCTCAAAAAGCCGCCCGTCACCAGGCCGAGGATCACGATGAACACGGTGGCGGTCCAGGCCTCGCGCGCCACCCTGTCGACGACCCGCACGTCTTCGGTGACGTCCCGAGCGACGAGCAGCCGATAGCCGCCGTCGAAGGAGACGATCATGCCGCGGGCGGTGCGCACCTCGGCCGGCTCGCCCTCCTCGCCCGCGCGCGCGTACTCGAACTCGCTCGGCTCGGCGTCGACTTCCAGCGCGGCGGGCATGGCGTCGAGGTTGCCGGAGAAGTGCCCCCCGGTCTCGTGAGCGAAAATGTAGAGAAACTCGTCGGAGAAGCTGCGGCGCACGACCTCTTGATTGAGGGCGTTCGGCCCGCCGGGCATGCGGAAGCTGCCCTGCAGGTCCCCAACCTCCGATTCCAGCGCGCGGTTGGTCTGACCCGCGAGCGTGTTCGCGGTCGCTCCGTAGACATAAAAGACAATGAGGCCCGCGGCCGCGGCGAAGAGCGCGGCCGAAAGAACGGTCAGCCTGAATGTCGTCGTGCGCAGATAGGCCGCGCGGTCAACAAACCTCATGCTTCGAGGCGATAGCCTGCGCCTCTCACCGTGTGAAGCAGAGGATGATCGAACTCTTTGTCGATTTTCGACCTCAGCCGCGAGATGTGGACGTCGATCACGTTGGTCTGCGGGTCGAAATGATAGTCCCAGACCTTCTCGAGCAGCATCGTCCGGGTGACCACCTGGCCGGCGTGCTTCATCAGGAATTCAAGCAGGCGGAACTCCCGCGGCTGCAGCGTGATCGGCTTGCCGGCCCGCACCACCGTGCGCGCAAGCAGGTCCATCTCGAGGTCCCCGACGGTGAGTTTGGTCTGCACCGACTCCGGATTGCGCCGGCGCGCGAGCGCCTCGACCCGGGCGATCAGCTCGGCGAAGGCGTAGGGCTTGGTCAGATAATCGTCCCCGCCCGCCTTCAGGCCTTCGA
This sequence comes from Maricaulaceae bacterium, assembly GCA_050050115.1. GTDB lineage: Bacteria > Pseudomonadota > Alphaproteobacteria > Caulobacterales > Maricaulaceae > JASFUX01. The sequence continues at coordinate 5,417 of JASFUX010000194.1, forward strand.
CGCGGTGATCGACCTGGTCGAGGGCCGAAAGAACGAGCACGGGCGTCTGATCGCCCTCCCCGCGCAGCGTCTCGATGACCGAGAGCCCGTCGCGTTTGGGCAGCATGCGGTCGACGATCATCAGATCGTGGTCGGACGACCTCGCAAGCTCGAGCCCGGCCTCGCCGTCTCCGGCGTGATCGACGACGTGGCCGCTCTCTTTGAGGCCCTTGACCAGAAAGTTCGCCGCCACGGCGTCGTCTTCAATGACGAGTATCCGCATGCGTCCTCGAGTTCGCGTCAGCCGCGGGCCGCGCCGCTGGAGGCGGCCCGCCGCTCGTTAGTCCTCCGATTCCAGCGGCAACGCCACATAGTGCGCATTCTGGCCGACCTGCACGAGCAGCAGGACCGCCTCCTGGCCGTCCTCGCGCGCCTCGTCGACCAGGCGTTCGAACTGGTCCGGATCGGACACCGCCTCGCCGCCGACCCGCAGAATCACCGCCCCTGCGCCGATGCCCTTTGCAGCGGCCGTGCTCGAACGTCTGACGCCCTGCACGAGCACGCCCTCGTCCACGCCCAGCTCTTCACGCGCCGTATCATCGAGCTCGCCGAGCGACATGCCGAGCACCGAGGACGACGACCGGAAGTCGCCGCTCGATCCGCCTTGCGATTGCGCGAGGAGCTGCTCATTGCTCGGACGCTCATCGATCACCGCGACAAGCTCGCGCTCGCGGCCGTCGCGCAGCACCACGAACCGGACCCGCTCGCCGACGATGAGGTCGCCGACGCGGCGCACGAGATCGACGCGGTTCTCCACCTCGACGCCATCCACCGAGAGGATGATGTCGCCCTCGCGGAAGCCCGCCGCTTCGGCCGGGCCGCCGTCGTGGACGTCGTTGACGATCGCGCCGCGCGGCTCGTCGAGGCCGACGATGGCGGCCAGATCCTCATCGACCGGATCGATGCCGACGCCGAGCCAGCCCCGCACGACGTGGCCGTCCTCGATGATCGCATCGACGATGCGGCTTGCGACCGGCGCGGGGATGGCGAAGCCGATGCCAACGCTGCCGCCGCTGGGTGAGAAGATCTGAGAATTGACGCCAACGACGTTGCCGCGCAGGTCGAACGTCGGGCCGCCGGAGTTGCCGCGGTTGATCGACGCGTCGATCTGCAGGAACTCATTATAGACCGTATTGGAGATCTCA
>JASFUX010000195.1:0-6571 GCA_050050115.1 Maricaulaceae bacterium
AGGGCGCCGCGGTAGGCGTGTCTTTCCTCCCTCGCGAGGGAGGAACGCTTATCCCCACGCCAACCTTTCGCACATGTCGCGCAGCGCGAGCGTCGCGGCGGCGTCGTCCGTAGGCAGATCGCTTGAATGGACCGGTGCGCCGAAGCCGAGGCGATAGCGCGCCTTCTTCTTCGCCAGCAGCTCGTGAAACACCGTCATGTTCTTGAGCTCTTCGCTCACCTGCGCCAGGGCGTAGTAGTAGAGCGACAATCGCTGGCGCACCCCTAAAGGCACGATCGGCGCGTCGAACTTGCGCGCCAGGGAGGATGCCGTGGGCAGCCATTCGCGCTCGACCAGCCGGCGTTTCGCCCAGGACCACTCCGACATCCGCCCGGCGGGAAAGACCACGACGCAGCGCCCCGCCTTGAACGCCTCGATCGACATCCGCAGCGTGTCACGCGTCTTCTCCCGGCTGCGCAGCTCAGGCCGCCACTCGACCGGGATCACCACCGCGTCGAGCCCGGGACAGACACGCAGCGCGTCGCGGTTGGCGAAGAACACCATGTCCGGCCGGCGCGCCTTGAGCGCGGTCCAGACGGCGATGCCGTCGGCGATGCCGCCCGGGTGGTTGGCGACGATCACGGCTGGTCCTTCGGCGGGAACCTGCTCGACGTCCGTCGCCTCGACCGTCATGTCGAGGAAGTCGACCGACCAGTCCATCGCCGCTTCGCCCGAGAGCGGCGCGATCGTGTCGGCGACCCGACGCGCTTTCTGATAGCCGAGCAGGGGATAAAACACCGCCTTGACCAGCGGCCACAGCCGGGGCCGGGACATCAGCTTCTCCGCGCGCTCCTCGATGAGGGCGTCGACGATGTGCTGATCGGACGGCTCGGCCGGAGCGGCCGGCGCGCCTGAGAGCGGGGCGGGAGTGCGCGCTTCCATCGGCGCAACAAAGCCGTTCGTCGCGCGGTCGCGCAAGCGCGGCTTTGATCAAACTGTCACAATCTTGGGAGAGAAAAGGGCTTGCGCCGTGGTCCGCTCGCCGGGCCTTTTTGCGCGTCATCCGCCATCGGAGGTCAGGCTGTGAGCGAGCCGCGTCTCTACAACGTGCTCTTTCTCTGCACTGGCAACTCGGCGCGCTCGATCATCGCCGAGGCGATCCTCAACCGCTTGGGTGCGGGCAAGTTCGCCGCCTTCTCCGCCGGCTCGCAACCCAAGCCCGCGCCGCACCCGCAAGCGTTGGCGCTCCTGAAGCGGCTCAACCATCCCGTCGACGACCTGCGATCGAAGAGCTGGGACGAGTTCGCCCAACCCGAGGCGCATACGCTCGATTTCGTCTTCACCGTCTGCGACAACGCCGCGAACGAGGTTTGTCCAGTCTGGCCCGGCCAGCCGGTCAGCGCGCATTGGGGATTGCCCGATCCTGCGGCGGTGGAGGGAACCGAGGCGGAAATCGCCGCAGCCTTCGCCGAGACCTACCGCATGCTGACCGCGCGTCTGACCGCCTTCGTCAATCTGCCGATCGAAGGTCTCGACCGCTTGGCGCTGCAAGCCCGCGTCGATGAGATCGGCGCGGCGTCGCCGACGACGCCCGCGGCGGCGGACTGACCGGCGAGGCGAGGGGCGGGCGTGGCGACAAATCGTATCGAACCATTGCGCGCGCTCGCCGCCGAGGCGCTGGGGACGGCGTTCCTGCTCGCCGGCGTCGTCGGCTCGGGGATCATGGCCGAGCGGCTGACGGACGACGTGGCACTGGCGCTTTGGGCGAACACGGCGGCGACTGGCGCGATCCTGGTCGTGCTGATCGCCACGCTCGGTCCCGTTTCAGGCGCGCATTTCAACCCCGCCGTCACCCTCGCCATGCTCGTCCGTCGACGGATCGGCCTAGCGATGGCGGTCGCCTTTGTGGCGGCGCAGTGCGCGGGCGGGCTTGCGGGCACGGCCGCCGCGCACGTGATGTTCGAAACGCCGACGATGCAGGTCGGCGCGCATGTGCGCGAAGGTCCTGCGCAGCTCTTTTCCGAAGGCGTGGCGACATTCGGCTTGGTGTTCTTCATCTTCCTCGCGGTGCGCGTGCGGCCCGATGCCGTCGCCTGGGTGGTCGGCCTTTATATCGCGTCGGCTTATTGGTTCACCGCCTCGACCAGCTTCGCCAATCCGGCGGTCACGTTGGCGCGCGCCTTCACCGACAGCTTTTCGGGCATCCGCCCGGCGGACGCGCCGGGGTTCGTCGCCGCCCAGTTCGTCGGCGCGCTTCTCGCAGCGGGCGCGGCGAAGCTGATCGAGCCGCGGGAGGGCCGGGCTAGGGAGTTGTAGAGGAGGCGGCCGGTTCGGGCGCCGCGGCGGGCGGTTCGGCCAGCCCGGCGGCGTCTTCGAAGGCGTTGATCCGCCACAGCGTCGGGAACAGACGGACCCAGGCGCCCGCGGTCGCCAGCGCCACCACGCCGCCCAAGACCACCGCGCCGACCGGACCTAAGAAACGCGCCGCGACGCCGGACTCGAACTCGCCCAGCTCGTTCGACGCCGAGATGAAGATGAACGACACCGATGAGACGCGTCCGCGCATCCCGTCGGGCGTGGCGAGCTGAATCAGCGACGAGCGGACGTAGACCGAGATCATGTCCGCCGCGCCCGTGACTGCGAGAAGTCCGGCGGAAACCCAGAACCAGGGCGAGACGGCGAATCCCAGCATCGCCAGTCCATAGACGGCGATCGCGCCGAGGAGCCACTTGCCGACCTGGCGCGACAAAGGTTGGGAGGCCAGGGCGAAAGCGACGACCGCGGCGCCGACGGCCGGCGCGGCGCGCAGGAGGCCGAGGCCCTCTGCGCCGACGTGCAGGATGTCGCGCGCGAAGATCGGCAACAGCGCCGTTACGCCGCCGAACAGCACGACGATGAGATCAAGCGAAATGGCGCCGAAGACGATCTGGTTGCGGCGCACGTAACGCAGCCCCTCGATCACCATCGACAGCCCGCGCGCCCCGACGATCGGCTCGTGCTTGGGCGTGTTCGCGGTGGCGATGGCGAGGACGGCGAGGCCGGTCATCGCCGCCGCAGTTCCGTAGACCACCGGCGCGCCGGCGATGTAGAGCAACCCGCCGACCGCAGGCCCGGTGATGGCGGCGGCCTGAAAGCCGAGCGAGTTCCAGGCGATTGCCTGGGGCAGCTCGTCCCGCGGCACGAGGTTGGGGTAGAGCGCGTTGCTCGCCGCCGGGGTGAAGGCGTTGACCCCGCCCAAGACCGCCGCCGCGGCGAAGATCGCCCAGATCGCCCGGTCGGGATGGGAGTCCGCCATCAGCAACGGCGTCGCGGCGAGAGCGAGGATCGCCGAGATCCGCACGAAATTGGAGACGATCAGGATCGCGCGGCGGTCGAGCCGGTCCGCCGCCTGGCCGCCGACGAGCGAGAGGCTCAACACGGGGAAGAACTGCGCCAGTCCGACGAAGCCGAGGATCAGCGCGGATTCCTCGACCGAGCGGGTCAGCCGGGCGAGGTCGTAGACCTGCCAGCCGATCGCCACGGCGGTCATCTGCCGCGCGGCCGAGATCAGCTGGCGCATGATCCAGTAGTGCAGGTAGGCCCGGTGCCGGAACACCTTGAGGGAGGGGGTCATCGCCATACCGGCCGGAATGTGGCGAGCGCCGCGTCCTGGCGCAAGCGAGCGTCGAAAAGCCACCCTAGCCAAGCCCGGCGACGCGTGCTCGACTGAGCGGGGATGTCGGTGCGTTGGGGTTTCATGAACCGGCCCAAGAACTTGCGCATGCTGACCGTGCTGGCGATCGCGACCCTTGCGCTGGCGCTCGGCGCGAGCTGGGCGACCTGGGAGTGGTCGCGCGCGGTCGGCGGCGCGCGGTCCGCGCCCGACGCCGGATCGGAGGCGGCCTCATGACGCGCTGGCTGATCGCGCTCCTGATCGTTCTGATCGCGGCGGTGCTCGGCCTTTGGGCCCTGGGTCAGGCTCGGGCGCCGATCGGCGAGACGAACGCGCTCGACTACGCCGCCCGACCGGCGGCGCTGATCGTCGACGTTCCCCGTCTCGATGCGGCGCTGTCGACCTCGCCCTACGTGGTCTCGGGCGGGGAGGCGCGCACGGTCTGGATCGTCGGCCATCGCAGCTGCCGGCCATGCGAGAGCTTCCTGCGTGCGACCCTCGACGATCTACGGGCCGCGGACGCCGACGTCCGCGTCGCTTTCTTTGCGCCCGAGGACGCTTCGGCGGAGGAGCGCTCGACGCTCGCCGAGATCGGCGCGCGGCGGAGCTGGTCGACTCTGCGCTCCTGGATCAGCGCATCCGAACGCGACTTCTACGCCCGCACCGGCTTTGCGCCGGCGACCGATCCGGTGCGCCGCGCCATCCTTGAAGCCGGCCGGCGCACGCGCGACGAAATCGAGGCGGTGATGGCGGCGAACGGTCTGATGACGGTCTATCCGCTCGTATTCTGGCGCGGCGAGGACGGCGACTGGATGGTCGCCGCGGGCGATACGGCGCGGTCGCGCAACGCCGTCCTGGCGGCGGCTGGGGCGGAGTAGAGCGCCGAGAATGTCCGTCGCCGAACTCTACGCCGCACGGGTCAAGGCCGGGGAGGTCGCCCGCGATCCTGAGCAGGAGGCGGCCGCGGCGCGGCTTTCGGTCCTCTCAGCGCGCTTGGCGGGCTGGTCGCCGGGGCTTCGCGCGATGATCTACGGCCGACCAGGGCCCGGCGGGCAGGGGGTCTACATCCATGGCGCGGTCGGCCGCGGCAAGTCGATGCTGATGGACATGTTCTTCGAGGTCGCCCCGACCGAGAAGAAGCGCCGCGCCCACTTCCATGAGTTCATGCTCGACGTCCACGCCCGGATCGGCGCGGCGCGCGCGGCCGGCGAGAAGGATCCGATCGCGGTCGCCGCCAAAGCGATCGCCGAAGAGAGCTGGCTGCTGTGCTTTGACGAGCTGCACGTCAACGACATCGGCGACGCGATGATCCTCGGCCGCTTGTTCGAGGCGCTGTTCGGCCGCGGCGTGGTCATGGTCGCGACTTCGAACCAGCACGTCGAAGATCTCTACAAGGACGGGCTCAACCGTCAGCTGTTCGAGCCGTTCATCGAGCTGATGTCGCATCACATGGACGTGGTCGAGCTGGACGCCGCGCGGGACTATCGCCTCGCCCGGCTCGAAGGCGCGCCGGTTTGGTTCGCGCCGGCGGACGAACGGGCAGTTGAGCAGATGGACGAAATCTGGCGCGCCATGACCGGCGGCCGCGAGACGGCCGAGACGCTCAAGGTGCAGGGCCGGACGAACGAGGTCCCGCGCGCGGGCGGCGGCGCTGCGCGGTTCACCTTCGAAGAGCTGTGCGCGCGGCCCTTGGGCGCGGCCGACTATCTGGCGCTCACGCGGCGCTATCATACGCTGTTCATCGACGACGTTCCGGTGCTGCCCGCCGAGCGGCGCAACGAGGCCAAGCGTTTCGTCACGCTGATCGACGCGCTCTACGAGACCAAGACCAAGCTCGTCGCATCGGCCGCCGCCGAGCCCGACGACCTCGCGCCCGATCAGGTCGCGACAATCGGTTTCACGCGCGCGGCGTCGCGTCTCATTGAAATGCGCAGTGAGGCGTACTTGGCTGCCGGCAGAGACACGTCCGCCGCCCCGGAAGACCCGGACGCATAGAGGAGCGCGGGGCGGACCCCTGTTTGGGAGGAGACCGCCCATGTCCCGCTCGATCGTCCTGACGCCGGCCATCGAGGCCTATGCTGAAGCGGCGAACCGGACCGAGCATCCCGTGCTCGCGCGCTGCCGCGAGGAGACCGTCCGCGACCTGCCGGATCAGGAAAGCATGCTGATCGGTCCGCTGCAGGCCGCCTTCATGCAGCTGCTCGCGCACCTCACCGACGCGCGCGACGCGATCGAGGTCGGGGTGTTTACCGGCTACTCGGCGATGGCGACGGCGCTGGCGATGCAGGACCGGCACGGCGCCGAGGCGCGGTTGATCGCGTGCGATCACTCCGAAGACTACATGGCGAGGGCGCTGACCTACTTCGAGGCCGCGGCGCTGACCGACGTGATCGAGCCGCGCATCGGTCCGGCGGCCAAGAGCCTCGACGCGCTGATCGAGGCGGGGGAGGACGGCCGCTTCGACCTCGCCTTCATCGACGCTGACAAGACCGGCTACGACGGTTACTACGAGCAGTGCCTGAAGCTGCTGCGCCCCGGCGGTGCGATGGCGTTCGACAACGTCCTCTGGGACGGCGATGTCGCGGATACCTCGAACAAAGAGGCCGACACTGAAGCGCTGCGCGCGATTGCCAGGAAGGCGCGCGTGGACGAGCGCGTGGACGTCGCGTTTACGACGGTCGGCGACGGGCTGTTGGTGTGCGTGAAGCGGTAAGCGGCGCGCTCTTTGCGCGTCAGTCGTCGAACTCGCCGTCGAGTCCGAGCCCTTCGATCCCGGTCTCGCCTTGCTCCTTGACGATGCGTCGGGGCGGGGCGCCGGTTTCCTCGTAGATCACCTGCGCCAGCGTCTCCGAGTGAGTGACGATCCAGATCTGGCTGTGCTTCGCCGCGCGCGCGATCAGCCGTCCAAGCGGGGGCATCAGATCGGGATGCAGGCTGGTC
>JASFUX010000196.1:0-6548 GCA_050050115.1 Maricaulaceae bacterium
CCTCGATCATCACCTGACAGCCCTTGTCCCAGGCGATCTTGGTCAGCTCGCCCAAAGTCTCGAGCTCGGCGAACTGCGCCGCGTCGTTCGCGTCCGCGATCGAGCCGGGGCGCAGGCCGTCGCCCAACGAGAAGGAGACGTCGTAGCGTTTCAACAGGTCGCAGATCTCGTCGAAGCGCTCGTAGAGGAAGCTCTCCTTGTGGTGCGCCAGGCACCACTTGGCCATGATCGAGCCGCCGCGCGAGACGATCCCGGTCACCCGATCGGCCGTCAACGGAACATAAGGCAGGCGCACGCCGGCGTGGATGGTGAAATAGTCGACGCCCTGCTCGCACTGCTCGACCAGCGTGTCGCGATAGACCTCCCAGTCGAGCTTGACCGGATCGCCGCCGACTTTTTCGAGCGCCTGATAGATCGGCACCGTGCCGATGGGGACGGGCGCGTTGCGGATGATCCATTCGCGGATGTTGTGGATGTTGCGGCCCGTCGAAAGGTCCATCACGGTGTCCGCGCCCCAGCGGATCGCCCAGACCATTTTCTCGACCTCTTCCTCCACCGACGAAGTGACGGCCGAGTTGCCGATGTTGGCGTTGACCTTGGTGAGGAAGTTCCGGCCGATGATCATCGGCTCGAGCTCGGGGTGGTTGATGTTCGCCGGAATGATCGCCCGCCCGCGCGCGACCTCGTCGCGGACGAACTCGGGCGTGATGAACTCGGGGATGGCGGCGCCGAAGTCCTCGCCGTCCTTGCGCCGTTCCGCGGCGCCGTCAGGGGCTTCGGCGCGGCCGAGGTTCTCGCGGTGGGCGACGTAGGCCATCTCGGCGGTGACGATCCCGGCGCGGGCGTACTCGAGCTGGGTGACCGGGCCGTCCTTCTTGCCTTTGATCGGCGCGCGCTTGTTGGCGAATGCGCGGACGAGCTTTTCAGGGCTGACGTCGCCGTTGTCTTCGGGCTTGGTCTTGCGCCCGAAGTAGACCAGCGCGTCGCCCCGCTCGGCGATCCACTCCGCCCGGATCGGCGGCAGGCCCTCGTGGACGTCGATCTGCGCGCGAACGTCCGTATAGGGACCGGACGGGTCGTAGACCTGGAACGGACCTTCCCCGGTGGCGATCTCGCGGAACGGGACTTTCAGATGCGCGAAGTCACCCCAGGCTTTCGGCGGCGCGGAATGCACCTTGAGCGAAGCGGGCAGCGGGCCAGTGGTGACCTTGAACGGTTCGAGGTTTTGGGGATCGACAGGGGCGTTCATGATGCGCTCGCTTGGCAGCTAGAATCCATAAGTTGGGGCTAGGGTCGCTGCGACGATGAAGCCGACCCCGATAGCGAATATGAAGAAGGCGACGAGGCGCGCGTCGCCAGCCCGGCAGAGCGTGCCGGAAAGTCTCAGCATAAGGCTCGGTCGGACGATAAGCGCGAGCCCGAAGAGGGCAAGGCCGTTGCCAACGATCGTTACAGCGGCCGACAGCGGCGAGACCCAATACTCATGACCAATCGCGACCGCGGCGCCGACGACAAAAACAAGAACGCCGACAGCGAACGAAATCGCTCGACTGGTTTGCAAGCTTTCACCGATTTCCCGCCAAGCACTCCTTGCTGTGAAGCGCGACAATCCGATTGCGGCGAGGAAAGCGCCAAGCCATCTCGCGAACTCCAACGTTGCTGGAAGTTCGTAGGTCTCCGCCATCGTCTCCATCCCTACGCCGGCATAACCCGGATCAGGTCTAAGGGTGGTCGCCGCGCGAACTCTACAATGGGGCTATCGCTTCGCTACTTGAGCCCCGGTCACGGCAATCTCAGCCGGCTGCGGCCGGCCCCCCTTGGGTGGGGCGGAGCCTAGTCGCTTTGCGGGCGCGGCGAAAGGGCGAACCGGGCGGGGCGGCGGGCTCATTCTCGCCGCAGAGTGGTGGCGCCATCCGCTCCCTCCGCAGTCCGCGCTATAAAGGAAACGGTCATGCGAACAACTTTGCCCGCCGCAATCGCCGCGGTTCTCATCGGTCTCGGCCCCGCCGCGCTTCCAGCTTCGGCCGCCGAAGACGCGCCGCCGCCACCACCGCCCCCTCCGCCGCCGGCGTGCACGACCGACGCAGCGCCGTTCCGCGATTTCGACTATTGGGTCGGGCATTGGGACGTCTACGCGCCGAATGGGAACTTCGCCGGCGAGAACCTGATCTCCTTGCGCGAGAACGGTTGCTTGATCATCGAGGAATGGACCGGCGCGGGCGGCGGCAGCGGCACCTCGATGAACTTCTACGATACCGGGATGGGCGCCTGGCGGCAGATCTGGCGCAGCCCCGGCGCGGTGATCGACTACGCGGGCGGTCTCGACGACGACGGTGCAATGTTCCTTGAAGGGACGATCTCCTACGACGCCGGCGGCGAGCCCGCGCCGTTTCGCGGCAAGTGGACGCTGCAGGAAGACGGCTCGGTGCTCCAAGAGTTCTGGCAGCAGGACACCGAAACCGGCGAGTGGGGCAGCTGGTTCGTCGGCGAATACAGGCCGAAGCCGGAAGATGAGGCGGAGGCCGCGGACGCGCCGTAACAACACGACGGTCGCGCATGTGCTAGACTGTCGAATATGAACCGCTGGTTGCCTGCGCTCTTCTTGACGGCGAGCCCGATGATCGCCGCCCCGGCGCTCTCCCAGGTTCCTGGGGGCGATGCTGACTTCTGGAGCGGTCGCGAGCTGCATCTGTGCGAGCCTGCGCGCGATCCTCTGGACGCCGTGACGGCCGCGCCGGAGATGCACGAGGTCGTGCGCGAAGATCACGAGCAGCGCGTGCTGGCCGAGACGCTGGCGCCGGGAGAGCGCTCGAACGTTCACATCCACGCGCTGCCGAGCGTCATCCAGGGCGAGGCCGGCGGAGCCGACGGCGCAGGCCGCGCACGCTTCGTCTATATTGAATACGCCGAGATCGACGGCGCGCTGGTCGAAGTCGCGCGTCGGATCGTGACGCCCGCCGGCGGCTTCCGCACCGCCGCCTCCGGTCCCGAGGGCCCGCACGCGATCGAGAACGTCGGCGAGGTCCCGCTCGCGCTGACGCGCACCGAGTTCAAGCCGGACGACTGCGAGCCCAGAGTTGGGTGAGAGAGAGCGGGGCGAAGGACGGTCCGCCCTCGACGAACGCGAGCGGCCGCCCCATGTTCGCTGCGAACTCTGCTGCGCGAAGCGAACTTGGGAGCAGTCTCGATGTGGCCGTCGACCCGCCTTTGCGACCTTCTCGGCATAGAGCATCCGATCATCGCCGCGCCGATGGCCGGCGTATCGACGCCCGCGATGGCGGCGGCGGTGTCGAACGCGGGCGGGCTCGGTTCGCTCGGAACGGGGATGGCGAGCCCCGAGGCGCTGGCGAAGATCCTCGCCGAGATGGCGGGGCTGACCAACCGCGCGGTCAATTTCAACTTCTTCGTCCATGAAGAGCCGGACCTGTCCGGCTATGACCCTGCGCCGATGCAGGCCGCGCTCGCGCCGCTCTACGCTGAAGCCGGGCTCGGCGCGCCGCCCGCGCCGAAGTCGCCTGCACCGGCGTTCGGCCAAGAGCACCTCGAGGCGCTGCTCGCCCATCCGCCGGCGATCGTCAGCTTCCACTTCGGCCTGCCGGACGTTGCGACGATCGATGCGCTCAAGGCCGAGGGCGTGCGCCTGCTCGCCACCGCGACGTCGGTTGCCGAAGCGCTGGCGATCGAGGCGGCCGGGATCGACGCGGTCATCGCGCAAGGCGCCGAGGCCGGCGGCCACCAGGGCTCGTTCATCGACGTCGACCGCGCCGAGAGCACGGGGCTGTTCGCGCTCCTGCCGCAGATCGTCGACGCGGTCTCCATTCCAGTGATCGCCGCGGGCGGGATTGCGGACGGGCGGGGCGTGGCGGCGGCCTTCATGCTCGGCGCGGACGGCGCGCAGATCGGAACGGCCTTCGTTCGCGCCGAAGAGTCCGTGGCGGCTCAATCGCACAAGGATGCGCTCGCCGCGGCGCCGCAGGGCGCGACGCGGCTGACCAAGCTGTTCTCCGGCCGTCCCGCGCGGGCGATCGGCAACGAGTTGACCGAACGGCTCAAAGCGCACGAGGGCGCAGCCGCGCCGTTTCCGGCGCAGCGGGCTCTCATCGGTCCGCTTGCGAAGGCGGGCCTCGAACGCGGCTCGATCGCGTTTCACAACGCCTGGAGCGGGCAGGCCGGCCCGCTGGCCAAGGCGGCGCCGAGCGCGACGATCTTCGAGGTGATCAAGGACGAAGCCCTGACGCTGCTCGGGCGTTCCGGGGCGCGAGGGGCCTAGCCGGTAACGCCCCGTGAACCAAAGCAGTCTCATGAGGCGTGCATGAGCCTCCTCACGCGGATCAAGGACGCCGCCCTTTCGGCGATTCCCAGCGGACTCGTCCGGCCCGTCCGGCGCGAGGTGCGCTATCTGACCGCGGCGGTGCGCACCTTGGGGCGGCTGCGGTCGGTGAAGTCCGACGCGCCCCGGCTCGCCACCGACGATCTCGAGGCGGCGGTCGATAAGAACCCCGACGGTCCGGCGTTCATCTTCGAAGGCGAGACCACCCGCTATCGCGACTTCGAGGCCTACGCCAACCAGGTCGCCCACTGGGCGCAGACGCAAGGGCTGGCGCGCGGCGACACGGTGGCTCTCTTCATGGGCAATCGGCCCGAGTACGTCGCGATCTGGTTCGGCCTCTCCAAGGTGGGCGTCGTCGCGGCGCTCTTGAACAACCAGCTCACCGGCGAAGGCCTCGCGCACTGCATCAACATCTCCGACGCGCGCCACGTCATCGTCGAGCGCGAGATCGCCGAGCTGGTCGACAGCGCCCGGCCGCACTTCATCCGAGAGATGACGGAGTGGGCCTTCGGCGGCGTCTACGGCGAGGCGGAGAACTTCGACTCCCATGTCGAAGGTCAGTCCGACGCGCGTCCGCCGCGTTCGGTTCGCGAGGGGCTGTTGGGTCGCGACACGGCGCTGAAGATCTACACCAGCGGAACGACGGGTCTGCCCAAGGCGGCGAAGGTCGCGCACATCAAAGTGCTGGTCTACATGAACGCCTTCGCGGCGACCTTCAATTCGAAGTCGTCCGACCGCATGCTGATGACCTTGCCGCTCTATCACTCGACCGGCGGGTTGGTCGGCATCGGCGTCGTGCTGGTCGCCGGCGGCTGCGTGATCCTCGAGCGCAAATTTTCCGCCTCGCGGTTTTGGGACGCGGCGGCCGATCATGGCGCGACCTTGTTCACCTACGTGGGCGAGCTGTGCCGCTACCTCCTCGCCGCGCCGCCGCATCCGAAAGAAAACGCGCACAAGCTGCGCGGCGCGGTCGGCAACGGTTTGCGACCCGACATCTGGAAGCGCTTCGCCGACCGCTTCAAAGTCCCTTGGATCGTCGAATTCTACGGCTCGACCGAAGGCAACGTCTCGCTGATCAACTTCGACGGCCACGAAGGCGCTATCGGGCGGATCCCGCCGTACTTGGCGCACCGCTTCAACGTGCGGATGGTCAAGTTCGACTACGAAACCGAAGAGCCCTACCGCGATGCGAACGGCCGCTGCGTGCTGGTCGAGCCGAATGAGGTCGGCGAGGCGATCGGCAAGATCTCGACCGACAACGCCCGCTTCGCGTTCGCCGGTTACGCCGGAGAGAAGAAGGCGACCGAGAAGAAGATCCTCCACGATGCGTTCGAGGAGGGCGATCGGTGGTTCCGCACCGGCGACCTCCTGCGCCAGGACAAGCTCGGCTACTTCTATTTCGTCGACCGGGTCGGCGACACCTTCCGCTGGAAATCCGAGAACGTCTCGACCAACGAAGTCGCCGAGGCCCTTGGCGAGGCGAAGGGGGTGATTCAGGCGAACGTCTACGGCGTCGACGTGCCGGGCTACGACGGCCGGGCGGGCATGGCGGCGCTGGTGTTCGAAGGCGAGCCCGATCTCGACGCGTTGCACGCCTACGTCCGCGAACGGCTGCCGCACTTCGCCCGTCCGGTGTTCATCCGCGTGCAGTCGGCGGACTCGCGCGCGCACACCACGGGCACGTTCAAGCTGCGCAAGGTCGAGCTGGTGCGCGAGGGCTTCGATCCGCGCGCCGTCGCCGATCCGATCTACTTCGACGATCCGAGTAAGGACGGTTACGTCCGCCTCGGCCCGCCGCGCTATGACGAAATCGTCTCGGGCGGCGTGCGACTTTAGACTGATCCTCCTTTCAATGAAGACGGCGGGAAGCGCGTTCGACCTCGCTCCGTTTGTGGCGGAGCTAGGGACGGCGCGCGGCGATGTGGGCGTGCTTCAGCTGGTGTCGAACGCGGGCACGGCTTCGCGGGCGTGTTCGAGGGCGTGGCCATAGGCCCAGCGGCCGAGGGTTTCCGCTTCGCTGCCGCGCTCGGGCGCGACGATCGCCGCAGCGCGTCGGGGCTCGCCTCGAAGACGACGCGCCAGCCGCAGCGCATAGGGTGCGGGATCGTTGAGCACGCGCCTAGCCGCTTCGATCCGCTCGGAGAGCGGCCAGGCGCTGCGAAGACCGTCGCCGCCTCTGCTCCCCCACGGGGGAGCTGGATCGCCGGGCGGAGCCCGG
>JASFUX010000197.1:0-6544 GCA_050050115.1 Maricaulaceae bacterium
TGTTTACGTGGGCGGTGGCGCTCGGGCTTGAAGAGCTCGAGCCGCGCAGCTCGGCGCGCTTCACCGCGATGCTCGCCCAACCGCCTGCCGACGCTCAGGATCTCGAGCTGCGCTTTGCGCGGCTGGGTCTGGACGACACGGTCCCCGCGGCGACTGAGCTGATGGGGGAAGGCGGCTAGGGCGCTTTCTTTGCTCCCCCGTGGGAGAGGAAAATCAGAACCGCTCGAGCAGCCGTCTGAGGTAGTCCAGTTCTTCTTCGGGGCGGCCAAGCTCTTCGGCGCGGCGTCTGAGTTCGTCGAGGATCCGGCGGGCGCGCTGGATGTCCATCTCGGTGGGCACGTCCACGCCGGCGCCGGAGTCCACGCCGCTGCCGAGCGTGGCGCGGCCGAACGGATCGCGCTGCGCGTTGCGCCGCTCGAATTCGTCGAGATCTTCGATGCCCGCACGTTCAGCTTCTTGACGCTGCGCGCCTTCGGCGAGCAGCTCAAGCCCTTCGCGCAGGGACTCCAGCGCTTCGCCCTGGGCGATCAGCGCGCCCTCGCGGTCGCGCTCTGAGAGCAGGCGCTCGGCGTCTTCCATGCGCCGCAGCGCCTGACGCAAACCTTCCTCGGCCTCCTCGAGCGATTCCTGAGCGCCGGCGCCCGCGGCCCCGCCCGTCGCGTCGGACTCGCCCAGCTCATCGAGGAAACCCCGAAGCGCTTCGCGGATTTCGCCCTGGCCTTGGCGCAGCCCTTCGAAGTCCGTGCCGGGGCCGGGCAGGTTCTGACCGCCCGGCTGTCCGTTCGGCTGGCCTTGGCCGTTCGGCTGTCCTTGCTGGCCGGGCTGACCGCTGAACTGGTTGCCCTGACCCTGCTGGCCTTGCTGACCCTGCTGGCCGGCTTGGCCCTGCTGGCCTTGTTGCCCCGCCTGACCTTGCTGGCCCTGTTGCCCCTGCTGACCTTGCTGGCCCTGTTGGCCTTGTTGACCCTCTTGCCCCTGCTGACCTTGTTGGCCTTGCTGCCCTTGTTGACCTTCCTGCTCGGCCGTCTGGGTCTGGTCCATGGCTTCGCGCTGGCGGCCGAGCAGCTCGGCCAGCTCGGCGAGCGCGTCGCGCAGCTCCTGGTCCATCTCCGGCATGTCGGGCGGCTGACCTTGACCGCCGCCTTGGGAGAAGTTGAGCGTCATCTCCATGTTGCGGAGCATGTCCGTCAGCATCGCCAGCGCCCGGCGCGCGTCCTCCTCCGAGCCGGTCTCGATCATGTCGCGCAGCTGCTGGAGCATCTGCTGGAACTCGTCGGCGGACATCGCGCCGCCTTGCTGCTGCTGGTCGCCGCCGGTGAACTCCGAGACGACGCGGCCTTCGCGCAGCGCTTCTTCGATCAGCAGCGCGCGGTAGCGTTCGACCGCGTCTTCGTACGCCTGCAGCAGGCGCTGGATTTCTTCGGGGTCGTCGCCGCGCGCCAGGGCGCGGGCGAGGGCGCGCTCGGCCGCGTCGAGAGCCCGGCGGGCGTCTTCAAGATCGCCGCCCTCGGCGCGCAGCGCCAGATCCCAGAGCACGCCGCGCAAATCGGCGATGTCCTCGCGCTCGCGCGCCAGGGCGAGCCGGTCGGTCGCATAGGAGAGTCCCATGTGGACGACCGGCTCGACGTCGAACAGGCTGCCGCCCAGCCGCATCAGATCGAGCGAGCGCTGCGCCTGGGCGATGTCGGACGGCGCGCGGTCGAGCCGCTCGGCCAGCTCGTTCATCACGAACGGCGGCGCGTTGGCGGCGTCCTCGGCCGTCAGCGGCGCGCGCTCGGGCAGAGGCTCGTACTGGGTCGCGACGGTGAACAGGTTGGTGCGCTGCTCGAGGATCGCCTTGGCGAGCGGATTGACGAAGATCCGCCGCGGCAGCGTCATCGTGATCGTCTCGCTCGCGCCTTCCTGGCCGATCGCGTCGACGGCGACGATCCGGATTTGCCCCTCGCGGCCGGCCCAGGGGTGCTCGGTCAGGTCGATGGTGTCGGTCTCTTCGACATTGCGCGCATTGGGCGCGAACTCGAGGCGGTGCAGATAGGGCTCGGCCTCGGGCTCGTCGACGAGGGTGATCTCGATGTGGCCTTCAGCGACGCCGTAATCATCCGTAAGCAGATAGGCGAGGATCATCTCCTGGCGGTCGGAGAGTTCGATCTCTTCGGCGAAGGCCGCGACCGGCGGTTCGTCGGGCGCGACTCGGATGCTCCAGAGGCGGTCCATCGCGCGCACTTGCGAGTCGGCGCCGAGAGTCGTCTTGGCGGCGTAGGCGCCCGGACCGTCGTCTTCAAAGGCGACGCGGCGGCGGCCCTCGTTGATCTCGGTGACGACCAGCGGCGGGGCGCGGCGCGGACCGACGACGCGGACCACCAGCTCGGAACCCTGCGGCGCTTCGATCGAGTCGAGGCCGGCGGTCTGCAGATAGACCGGGGCGCGGCGGGTGTAGTCCGGCGGCGCGATCCAGGCTTGGATGTCCCAGCGCGCGACGCCGCCTGACTGCCAATAGGGCGCGAGCGACTCCCAGATCCGCGACGGCGCGCTTGCGCCGGCGACCGCAATGCCGCCGAGCATGGCGAGGGTGAGCACGCCCCGAAGGCCGATCACGTCGCGGGCGGCGACGGCGGCGCGCGGACGCCGCGCCTTGAGGTTGGTCAGGGAGTCGCGCATGCGCTGCTGGTGGATGCGCCAGAGCGCGCGCGCGGCGGGGTTGGACGCGACCGGCGCGTCGTCGAGCGCCTCGAACGGGCGGCCCTGGAGCTTGGAATCGTCCTCGACCCGGCGGCGAACATGGCGCGCCTCCGGCCAGGGGTCTTTGACCGCGCCGCGCCAGCCGAAGCCGATCAGGCCGATGACGGTGACGGCGAGCGCTATGGCGCGCCAGGGATCGCCCGTGCGCTCCCACACCCCAAGCATCGCCAGCGCGGCGAAGGCGGCCGGAAAGGCGATCGCCGGCCACAAGACCGCGGCGGCGCGCTCCCACAGAAGGGCGAGCCAGGCGCCGGTGAGCGCCACGCGCTGGCGGAGCGTCGTCTTGACCATCGTTCGACCGTAGCATGCGATTGGAAACCCGTCTGCATTACGAGTTCGTTACGGCTGCGGCGATTCAGCGGCCTCGGGAGTCCTAAAAGGAGAGCCTCGGCCGGCCGGTCTTGGAACCGGCTTTGGGACGACGCTCTAGCTTGGCCTGCGCCAATGCCGTATCGCTGGAATCGACACCTTTCGGGGAAGGGGAACTCATGACCGGATCGCTTCTGCGCCGCCTCGCGCCGGCGCTCGTGCTGGGACTCGCGGCCTGCGCCTCAGGGGCGCCTGAGGACGCTTTGCCGGAGCGGGTGACCGCGCCGCCGCCCCCGCCCGCGGACGCCCCGTTCGCCGAAGCGATCACCGGCTTCGTCCAGGCCGACGCGGCCGCCCCGCCCGCGGACTGCTCGGTGCTGTTCGTCGGCAGCTCCTCGATCCGCTTTTGGACCACAGTGGCCGAAGACTTCCCCGAGCTTTCGGTGATCAACCGCGGCTTCGGCGGCTCGCAGACCGAGCACGTGATCCGCTACTTCAACCACATCGTCGCGCCCTATCGGCCGGCGAAGATCGTCTTCTACGAGGGCGAGAACGACATCAACGCGGGCGACTCGACGGACTCGGTGATTTCCGAGTTCGAGACCTTCATGGACATGAAGACGGCCGCGCTGGGCGCCACGCCAGTCTACTTCATCTCGATCAAGCCTTCGATCGCCCGGTTCGAGGAGCTCGCCGCCCAGGCCGAAGCCAACGAGCGCCTGGCCGCGATCGCGGCGAACCGGCCGGACATGACCTTCATCAACGTCGTCGACGCCATGCTCGACGAGGACGGTCAGCCCAAGGACATCTTCGTTGCCGACGACCTGCACATGAACGCCGACGGCTACGCGATCTGGACGGAGATCGTCGGCGAGGCGCTTGAGACGGCCGAAGTGACGGAGAGCCCGTTCTGCGCCGGGTGAGGGGCGAGCAAGGCTGAACGCGGGCGGGCCCTGTCTCCGACGGCGGGGCCTGTCGCTTTGAGGAGGCGCGAGTGTCGCGCGGATTGGCGGTCTCGATCGGTCAGTTTTCGGACAAGGGCCGGAAGAACATCAATCAGGATTTCCACGGCGTCCTCGTGCCCGAGGGCGCCGCGCTGGCGCTCAAGGGCGTCACTGCGGCGATCGCCGACGGCGTGACGCCCAGCCCCGTCAGCCACGTCGCCGCCGAGACGGCGATCAAGTCGTTCCTCACCGACTACTACGCCACCTCCGACGCCTGGTCGGTGAAGACCTCCGGCCAGCGGGTGATCAGCGCGACCAACTCCTGGCTGCACGCCCAGACGATGCGCAGCCGCGACGCCTACGACACCGATCACGGCTATATGTGCACCTTGACCGCTGTGGTCTTGAAAGCGCGCACGGCCCACATCTTCCATGTCGGCGACAGTCGCGTCGCCAAGCTCTCGGGCGAGAGCCTCGAGCCGCTGACGACGGATCACCGCGTCGTCATTTCGTCCGCGGAGAGCTACCTCGGCCGCGCCATGGGCCGGGCGTCCGACGTGGAGATCGACTACCACGCGGTCCCGCTTTCCGTGGGCGACGTGTTCGTGTTCTCGACCGACGGCGTGCACGACTTCGTCGAGCCGCGCACCCTCGCCCGGATGATCATCGCCGATGCGGACGATCTCGACCGCGCTGCGCGTGCGATCGGCGAGGCGGCGCTCGACGCCGGCAGCGACGACAATCTCACGGTTCAGATCGTCCGCGTCGACGCGCTGCCCGAGGAGGACGCCGCCGAGTTCGTTCGCCAGGGCGCCGATCTGCCCGCCCCGCCGATCCCAGAGCCGCCGGCCGAGTTCGAGGGCTACCGCATCCTCAAGGAGATCCACGCGAGCACGCGCAGCTACGTCTACCTCGCCGAGGACATGGAGACGGGCGAGCGCGTCGCGCTGAAGATCCCGGCCGATGATCTGCGGGAGAGCCCCGGGCTGATGGCGCAGCTCATGACCGAGGAATGGGTCGCCAGGCGGCTTGCGAGCCCGTTCGTGCTCAAGGCCGCGCGATCCGAGCGGCCCCGCCGGTTCCTCTACGCCGTCACCGAGTACGTCGAGGGCCGGAACCTGCGCCGCTGGATGCGCGACAACCCCAAGCCCGATCTCGATACGGTGCGCGACATCGTCGAGCAGATCGCCATGGGTTTGAGGGCTTTCCATCGCCGGGAGATGATCCACCGCGATCTGCGGCCCGAGAATGTCATGATCGACGAGGCCGGCGCGGTGAAGATCATCGATTTCGGCTCCGCCCGGATCGCCGGCGTCGCCGAGACGGCGCCGCGCTATCGCGGCGGAGAGGGCGAAGTGCTTCTGGGACACCTGCAGTACACGGCGCCCGAGTGCCTCGCGGGCGAGCCGGCGACCTGGCGCTCGGATCTCTTCTCGCTCGGCGTTATCGCCTACGAGCTGCTGACCGGCCGTTATCCCTACGGGATCGAAGCGGCGCGCGTGCGCAGCCGGGCCCAGCAGCGGGCGTTGCGCTACGCGAGCGCCGTCGACGATAAGCGCGGCGTGCCCGACTGGGTCGACGGCGCGCTGCACGCGGCGACCCATCCCGATCCTCTAAAGCGCTACGACGCGCTCTCGGAATTTATCAACGACTTGAGGACGCCGAACCCGAAGTTCGCGCGCGCGTCCGACGTCCCGCTCGCCAAGCGCGACCCGGTGCGCTTCTGGCAGGGGGTGTCGCTGGCCCTCGCCGTGGTCGTCGGCGCGCTTTTAGTGTTGCTGACGCGGTGAACCGGCGTTTGTGGGATCGCTCGGGAGCGGTAAGCTCGGCGCAATAACGAGGGAGGGAACCATGAAGAAGCTTGTCGCACTTGCGTCCGTCGCCGCGCTGGCCGTCGCGCCGGTCGCCGCTTACGCCGATCATCACGAGGGCGAGGCCGCCGAGGCGCCCGACATCGCCAGCCTGACCTGGCTCGCGGGCACACGCCACATTGCGCGCGAGGACGGGACGATCTCGTATGAGACCTGGACAGGCCCGAGCGGCGGCGTCGTGTCCGGCTCGGTCGCTGCGGCGATCAACGGCGGCTTCGTCGAGTTCTTCCGGGTTATGCCGAACGAAGACGGCGTCTACGGCCTGCACACCGCGAACTCGGCGGCGGGGCTCGACAATTGGCGCTTCACACCGCTGCAGTCGATCGAGCCCGGCAAGGTCGTCTTCGCCATGCCGGACGGCTCGAGCAGCTTCTCGATCGAAGCCACGCCCGATGGCGGCATCCACAATATCGCGATGGGCATGCGCGACGGCGAGCTCGTTCAGACCGGGGAATGGTACTGGTTGCCGTATCCGCCGGCGGACGAGGAATAGGCGAGCCCGATCGGTCGAGCCTACCCCCGCAGCCACGCCGGGACGTGCTCTTCCTTCGCCATGTCGTCGTAGCTGCGGCGTGGACGGATGATGGCGAAGTCGTCGGCGTTGACCAGCACTTCGGCGGCGCGCGGCCGGTCGTTGTACTCCGACGCCTGGGCCGAGCCGTAGGCGCCGGCGGACATGAT
>JASFUX010000198.1:0-6540 GCA_050050115.1 Maricaulaceae bacterium
CGCCCCCGGCGCGTCCATTCAAGCCGTCGCCGATCGTTTTGACGACTTCGTCGAACGACGCATGCCGACAGGCCAGCGCCAGAGCGCCAGGTTGTCGCTCTTCGCGTTTCCCATCAACGAGATCACGACCCGCGATCTTGACGTTACGTTGTTCGCCGGCAGCGACTATGGCCTTTCGACGGTCGGCGTGCTCATCGGGTTCGGCGCGCTGACGCTTCTCATCGCCGCGATCAACTATGCGAATCTGGCGACGGCGCAAGCGGCTTCGCATCGCAAGGACGTCGGCATGCGCAAGGCGCTTGGCGCCGGCCGGTTCCAAATCATGACGCAGTCGTGGCTGGAGACCTTGACGCAGACCTGCGCCGCGCTCGTTTTGGCGCTCGTCATCCTGGTTCTGGCGCGGCCGGTGGTGATGTCCGCCTGGCAGGTGGACGCGCTTTACTTCCTGACACGGGACGCCGCCGGATTCGCTGTGGTTGGTGCGATCGTGCTCGGCGTGTCGCTGCTCGCCGGCGCCTATCCGGCGCTCGTGCTCTCCGGCGTGCAACCCGTGCGGGCTTTGCAGTCGGGACGCTCGCGGGCCGGGCCGAAGTTCATTGCGCGCATCTTGGTCGCCGTTCAATTCGTGGCCGCAAGCTTCTTGCTCATCATGCTGACGGTAGGCGTCGAGCAACGCGCCTTTTTCGAGCGGACGGCGCTGGGCGCGCGCGAGGATCCGATCGTTGTTCTCGGCGACATCATGCAAGTCGGCGTCAGCTATGACGCTTTCGAGAACGCGCTGTCCGGCGCGCCGGGCGTTGTCAGCATGACGGTCGACGATCGCCCGCCGTGGACGGCCGGAGCGACGACCTTTTTCGTCAGCCGAACACCTGAAGAAGGCGCGGCCTATCTCAACGTCCTCGCCAAGCATGTCGGCCACGACTATTTCGAGACCTTGGGGCTGAACCTGCAGGCGGGCCGGGCGTTTCAGCGCGACCGCGAAACCGAGCCGCGGACGCTCGGGACCGCCGATCCTTCGACCCCGATGCCGGTTATGATCGATCGGGCGCTTGCTGACGGTCTCGGGTTTGCGACGCCCGAGGCTGCGGTCGATCAAGTCGTCTATCTTCCGGTTCGCTTCATGCGGTTCGTCGGCCGTTCGGTCGCCCAACCGGTTCAGATACTCGGCGTCGTCGATCAGGACATGATGCGCGTCGAGGCGCGCGGGACGAGCGGCTACATCTACGTGTTCGGTCCGAACTCTCCGGCGAACAACGCGCTCTACCCGGTGATCCGCCTTGATCGCCAGAACCTGACGGCCGGTCTTGCGTCAGTGGACCGCGCTTTGAGCGAGCTGTCGCCGAACACGGCGATTAGCGTGGAGTTTTTCGACGAGTTGTTCGAACAGGCGTACAGCGAGTATGCGCGCGTGAGCCAACTCTTCATCCTGCTCGCGGGAACGGCCTTCATCATCGCGTCGATTGGCCAGCTGGGCATCGCCGTGCACGTCGTATCGCGCCGCCGCCATGAGATCGGCGTGCGCAAAGTTTTGGGCTCAACCAGTCTCGGCGTCGTTCGCTTGCTGCTGATCGATTTCTCCAAGCCTGCGCTGATCGCCAACCTGCTGGCTTGGCCCTTGGGCTATCTCGCCGCCCAAACCTACCTCTCGGCCTTCGCCCACCGGATCGAGCTGACCCCCGCGCCGTTCCTCATCTCGATGGCGATCACGCTCGCCATCGCCTGGGCGGCGGTGATCGGGGAGGTGCTGAAGGCCGCGAGCGTGAGGCCCGCCGAAGTGCTTCGGCACGCATAAGAACAATGGGAGAGGGGACATGTTCCACCATTATCTGACCGCCGCCTTCGCGAAGTTCGCCAAATCTCCCTTCACCACGGCGGCCAACGTGCTGACCCTGGCGCTCGGCCTTGCGTGCTTCATCGCGGCCTATGGGATCGCGACTTATTGGCGCTCGGCGGACACGCACCATCAGAATGCAGATAGTATCTATGTCGTCTCGAAGAGCCTCGTCTTGCGCGGCGACGACTCATCGGTGCTCCCCAGCGGGCAGACATCCGGCGTACTTGCGCGCTATCTGCGCGAGGACTTCCCCGAGATCCAGCCGATCGCCCGCGCTTCCGACGGCGCCGAGCTTTCGGTGGCCGCCGGCGAGTCCAGGCTAACGCTCACGGTTGCCGCGGCCGATCCAGAGTTCCTTCAGCTCTTCGCGTTCGACTTTGTCTCAGGCGATCCAGCTGCCGCGCTCGCCAATCCGTTCGGGGCCGTGATCACCGAAGACGCGGCGAGCCGGCTGTTCGGCGATACGCCGGCGGTCGGACAGACGATCCGGCTTGCCGGCGCGCAGGAACGTACGGTGACCGGCGTCATCGCCCCCGTGCGTCAGCCGTCTTTCATGGGCGCGCATTCCGACGCAGTGATGCAATTTGATATGCTCATCGACTGGGGCACGAGCTATTACGCGTCCTGGGCCGAGAACGACGACGCTTGGCCCTCGTTCGTCACCTATACTTTCGTCTCGCTGCCGTCCCAGCAGGCGCGTACTGCGTTCGAGGCGCGACTGCCGGAGTTCGTGGAGCGCCGGGTCCCCGCTGAACTCCGTGACGCCGCGGACCTCACGTTCACTACGTTTCCGGTCCGAGAACTGACAACGCGCAGCCTCGATACGCTTTTGTTCGAACAGAGCGGCGCGCGACTGTCGGCGGCGGTGTTACTGCTCGCGCTGGGCGCGCTCACCCTTCTGGTGGCGTGCGTCAACTATGCAAGCTTGGCGACAGCGCAGGGGGTCGGGCGCGCCAGAGAGGTAGGCATGCGCAAAGCTCTGGGCGCAGGGCGCGTCCAGGTGTTGACGCAGTCGTTGCTTGAAGCTGGAATTCTCACCCTCGTCGCCTTCGCCATCGCGTTCGTCGTCCTGACTTTTATTGCACCGGTCGTGCGCGCGACCAGCACCGTGGATCTGCTGTTCTTCCTCACCGCCGGCGGCGCGCCTCTTGCTATCGTAATCGCGATCACGGCGATGGTCGCGCTTGCGGCGGGCGGCTATCCCGCGCTCGTCCTCTCGCGCGTGCGCCCCGCGGAAGCGCTCTGCGCCGGCCGCGCGCGCGGCGGTCCGCGATTCGTCGCGCAACTGCTCGTGGGCGTTCAGTTCTTTTCCGCCGGGTTCTTGCTGATCCTTGTCACCGTCGCGCAGCTTCAGCGGGTTGAACTCCAAAACACGGCGCTTGTTCCCCATACGGATCCTATTGTCGCTCTCACGTCGACAGCGCCGCTCAACATGGACTTCGATACGTTCGCGACGCGGCTCGTCGAGGAGCCGAGCATCAAGAGCGTCACGCGATCCGATTTCACGCCATGGGCGTCGTCGGCGAACGTGCTGGAATTCGCACGCACGCCGGAAGAGGGAGCGAACGCGCCCACCGCCTATGTTCGACATGTGGACTACGACTACTTCGCCACCCTCGATCTCGCAATTCTCGTGGGGCGTGCGTTCGAGCGCGATCGCGACACGTCGCCGACCATCCTTTGGAGAACTGACTCGACTCAGACGCCGCCGGTCGTCATCGATGAGGTCTACGCCCGTAGGCTGGGCTTCGACACCGCCGAGGCGGCGCTGGACGCGATCATCTACGTTCCGTCTCAGAGCATTGCCCGAGGCGGCGCGCCGGCCCAACCGCTTCGGGTCATCGGCGTGGCGGACACTGACACAATGCGGCTCGAAGCTGGAGAGCCGGCGGGCTACGTCTATTCCTACGCGGCGAGCAGTTTCAACCAAGTCCCCGTGGTCAAAATTGCGCGCGAAGACGTCAGCGGCGCGATCGCGGCGATCAATCGCATTTGGAACGAGGTCGTCCCAGATGCGCCTGCGAACCCGCGCTTTTTGGATGACCTGTTCGAGGAAAGCTTCCGCACCTATGCGCGCGTGAGCCAGATTTTCGTCTTGCTCGCCTCAACCGCCTTCATCATCGCCTCGATCGGCCAGCTGGGCATCGCGGTCCACGTCGTCTCCCGCCGCCGTCACGAAATCGGCGTGCGCAAGGTTCTCGGCTCGACCAGCCTCGGCGTCGTCCGTCTGCTGCTGATCGATTTCTCCAAGCCCGCGCTGATCGCCAACCTGCTGGCCTGGCCCTTGGGCTATCTCGCAGCGCAGACCTACCTCTCGGCCTTCGCCCATCGGATCGAGCTGACGCCTGCGCCATTCCTCATCTCGATGGCGATCACGCTCGCCATCGCCTGGGCGGCGGTGATCGGGGAAGTGCTGAAGGCCGCGAGCGTCCGCCCGGCTGAAGTCCTCCGGCACGCATAAAACTAGAGGGGAGAGCCGCCATGCTCCGTCACTATCTGACCGCCGCGTTCGCCAGGTTCGCTCGCTCGCCGTTCACCACGGCGGCCAACGTGCTGACGCTCGCGCTCGGGCTCGCGTGCTTCATCGCGGCGTTCGGCGCGGCGACCTATTGGCGATCGTCAGACCGCTATCACGAAAACGCCGCGCGGACGTTCGTGATTGGACAGTCGGTCACGCCGTCGAGCCAGACGCAGCTCAACGCAGTGCGCCCCTACACTGCTCCGGCGATCGCCGGACTGCTGGGCGAGGACATTGCGCAGATCGAGGGGATTGCGCGGCTCTTTCAGACAGGACGCATTCCCTTCGCGGCCGACGACCGCACGCTCCTGCTGAACGCGGCGTTCGCCGAGCCCGACTTCCTGCGGATCTTTGACTTCGATTTCATCGAAGGCGATGCGCGACATGCTCTCGACCAGCCGCGGAGCATCATACTCACCCAGGACGCCGCCCAGCGATTGTTCGGGCAAGGCCCGGCGCTTGGACAATCGATCCTGCTCGAGGGCGACAACCCGGCGGTCGTCACCGGCGTCATCGCGCCGGTGCGTCAACCGTCGTTCATGGGCGCGGGGCTGGACGTCAATGTTCGCTTCGACGCGCTTGGCGGTTGGGACGTTCACCCCGGCGGCGCAGCCCGAGATCAGCGCGAGACTTGGACCAGCCCGTCGTGCCTCACGTTCGTCCTCCTCGAGGAAGGCGCGGGGCTCGGCGCGCTCAACGATCGGCTGGCCGCCTTCGTCGAGCGCCGCATGCCGCCCGCGCAGCGCAGCTTCGCGACGGTGCAACTTGCTGCATTTTCCGTGAGCGAGATTCCGGCGCGCGGACTGAGCTCGGTCATGTTCGGCGGAAGCGGAACCGGGCTGACCGTGGTGTCGGCGCTGGTCGGGCTTGGCGTCCTCACCTTGCTCATCGCCGGGGTCAACTACGCCAATCTCGCCACAGCGCAGGCGACGCGCCGGGGCAAGGAAGTGGGCATGCGCAGGGCGCTCGGCGCCGGGTGGACCTCGATCCTGGTCAACGCCTGGCTGGAGGCGGTGATCCAAGCCGCCATATCGCTCGTCGCAGCTTTGGCGATCCTGGCCTTGGCGGCGCCCGCGCTACAGTCGACTGCGCAGATCGACATCCTCTTCTTCCTTCGGGGCGGTTCGCCGTTCGCCGCAATCGTCGGTCTCGTCGGCCTCGTGTGCGTCGTCGCGCTGCTCGCCAGCGCTTATCCGGCGTTCGTCCTGTCGCGCGTTTCCGTGGCGGACGCGCTGCGGGCGGGCCGAGCGCGCGGGGGCTCTTCGATGATGACGCGCGTGCTGGTCGGTGTTCAATTCATGGCCGCGAGTTTTCTGCTCATCATGGTCACGGTGACGCAGCTGCAGCGCGCGCACCTCGAAGCGACGGCTCTTCAGCCCCATCACGACTCGATCGTCATGCTCAATAACGTCCAGCGCCTCGGGGTCGGATACGACGCTCTGGCGCAGGATCTGGCGCAGCGTCCAGGCGTTGCAAGCGTGACGGGCACGGATCATCCGCCCTGGGATCCAGGCGCGACGGTGCTGCCGGTCGTGCGCTCCCCCGAAGAGGCCGCGCGCGAGACGCCGGCGTTCTTCAAGCGCGTGGCCCATGACTATTTTTCGACGCTCAATCTCGATGTGCTCGCCGGGCGCGCGTTTGACCGAGAGCGCGAGGTCGCCGCCGTCACCGATCTGACGGCAGCGGCGCCGCTGGTCGTGGACTGGAGTTTTGCGCGGGCGCTGGGCTTCACCTCGCCGCAAGCCGCGGTCGGGCAGACGGTGTTTCTTCCTGAAAGCTTCATGGCGCAGCTGGGCGGTTCCGCAGCGCGCCCGATGACGATCATCGGCGTCGTCGAGACAGACGTGATGCGCTTGGGCAGCGTTGGAACCGACGACGTCGCGGGGCACATTTATCAGTTCACGCCTGAGGCCATCGGCGACAACGGGTTCTACCCGCTGGTGCGCCTTGATCCGGAGCAATTGGCGCTCGGTCTCGACCAGCTCGAAGCCGCATGGCGCGCCGCGGCGCCGAACACGCCGCTGGAGTATCGGTTTTATGACGACATGTTCGCGCAGACGTTCCGGCACTACGCGCGCACGAACCAGCTGTTCATCACGCTCGCCGGCGCGGAGTTCGCGATCGCCTCGCTGGGCCTTTTCGGCATCGCCGCGCACGTCGCAGGCCGTCGTCGCCACGAAATCGGCGT
>JASFUX010000199.1:0-6519 GCA_050050115.1 Maricaulaceae bacterium
TTTCCGCTCTCAATGAGAGGACGACGTCTTCACCCGCCCAGCGTCCTGCTCCGCCCACGGAAGTGCACCAGCGGCTCGGCCGCTTCGTCGCAGTCCGCCGCCAGCACATGGCCGAGGAAGATGCGGTGATCGCCGCCATCGATCGCCGCGTCGATCGCGCAGTCGAGCATCCCCAGCCGCTCTTTCAAGATCGGTGCGCCGCTCGGCGCCGGCTCCCAAGCGACCTGGGCAAAACGGTCGTTCGGCCGGGCGAACAGGCGGCTGACGTCGGCCTGATCGGCGCGCAGCAGGCTCACGGCGAAGTGCTCGGCGGCGTCGAAGGCCGGGAGGCTCTCGGCGTCGAGGTCGAGACAGAACAGCACCATCGGCGGCTCAAGCGATACCGAGGTCAACGTGTTCACAGTCAGGCCCACGGGCCGGCCGTCACCGTCGCGCGTGCAGATCACAGAGACGCCGGTCGGAACCGAGCCGAGCACGGCGCGAAAGAGGTCTGGGTTCGGCATGGGGGCCTTGTAGGGTGGATTTGCTGCTAAGGAAATCGGTCGCCGACCTGCGGCGCAAGTTCGAGATTCAAGCACGCTACCCGCCCCGCGGGGCCTGGCGTAGCAACCGAAAGCAGGAGCGAGTGATGCAGACGCGGCGCATTCCGGGTGAGTGGTCCAAGGTGAAGGTCCCGGCCTCGCTCCGGCTCTCCGCATTTGGACTTCCGCTGCTCTATCTGGCGATCAGCATTCCTCTAGCCTTGAGGCTGATCGAGCCAAACAGCGCCTACGGTCACCGCACGCGGGACGCTTTCAGCTCGACGGAGGACTGGTACGAGTTGAACGCGATTGCAGGCTGGGCCGGGATCGGCGCCTCGCTCTTAGCGCTCGTCGCCGTCGTTGCGATCGTCAATAGCGGCCTCGGCGCGGCGCTGACCCGCTATCTTGTCGCGCTGGGTGTCACGCTCGCCATGATGGTGGGGAGCTTGGCGGTTCCGGCGATCAGCGGCGCGTAGACCTAGCATCCGCTCAAAGACGCGGACATCAGGAGAATCTCATGGAACACAGACGCATCGCCACAGCGACGCTCGCCCTCACCCTCGCCTCCTGCGCGGCGCTTGATGCGATCACAGAAGAATCCGGCGCATACCTCGGCGTTTCCGAGCGGAGCCCAACAGGCTCGGGCGCGATTTCAGACGACGGCCTCGTCGTCGCCTACGACTTCGCGACCTATACGGACGACGGCCGGCTTCGCGATTTCGGACCGTTCGGCAACCACGGCGCCGTCATGCGAACCGAGAGTACGGACGGACCATTCGGGACAGCGCGCGTGTTCCGCGACCTCGGCGACGTCGTCGATCTGCCGGAAGACTCGAGCCTTTCGCTCGAGGGCCCGCTCACTGTCGCGATCTGGCTGCAGCTTTCGACGCCGAACCTGCATCAGCACATTTTTTCCTGCGACGACATGTACGTGCTGTGGACGACCAACAGCAATCAGTACCGCCTCGCCGACACGCAGGCGAACGGGATGACCACCAACGCCGAGACCACGCCGATCGGAACCTGGCACAGCGTCGTCGGCGTGCTGGACGCGACCAAGGGCGACGCGCTCAGCCCCGACAACATCCGCATCTATGTCGACGGCGTTCCGCTTGAGGGAACGATCGAACCGACCTGGGCCCCGGCCACGCTCCGCACCGACAACGCGTGCCAAGTCGGCGCGGCGTCGTCGGGGAGCGTCGCGCATACGCAGCTCCACTTCGAGGGCGTGGTCGACGAGCTGGTGGTGTTTTCGCGGGCGTTGTCGGAGGCGGAGATCGCCGCGTTCTCGCGGCGGTGATATCTCGCTGGGCGCCTTGAGCGGCGGCGAAATGCACGTTTGCGGAGGACAGCTCGAAAAGGCCGAACGCCAGGCTGCGCGGCTTTTCTCCACAACAACTATAGCGAGAAACTGGAAGCTGCGCACCGCAGCGTGAATATTGGCGACTGTCAAATTGAGATTCGCGCGACCGGAGTCGCGCGGGGGCCCGTCAGATGCGTCAGCCGCGAACAAGGACGCCCCTTATCTTAGGCGGCCTCCGCCGGTCGGTGGTCGCCTTTGCCCGACAGGGCGTTGCCCGAAGCCGTTCGCCGCGCGCGCGGCCCGCCCGCATCCCGCAGGCGACGCCTGCGAGATGACCGACCTTGAGAACACCGAATGGCATGGCGAGGTGAGGCCCGAAGGCAAACCCAAGTATCCAATTCGGCTCAAGTTTCTCGGAGAGGGCGTCGCAGCGTTTCAGGTGCAGCACACGGCCACAGGCGAGTGGCGGTCTTGGTTTCCGACATGGGAGTGGAGTCTTTGCGGCCAGGGCGTTCGATTTGGCGCCGGCCCCTCCCTTGGAGGTTCGCACTTCATCGGCACGGTATACGGACAGACGATCATCGCCGGCGGGACGAGCACCGGCGCGCGCCGGGAGATGGAGCTGTCGTACTTCGGGGTCGTCGAGTGAGCGCAAGTCTCTTTGGGCGCATTTTGAAGCGCGCCGTGGCTGTGATCGAGGCGGCGAGCTACGCCTAAACCCCCGTCTCCATTGGCGCCTCTGGGTCTTTGCACCATTCGCTCATCGAGCCGTCGTAGACGGCGACGGACGGATGGCCGAGCCGGGTGAGCGCGAGCGCGTTCATGGTCGCGGAGATGCCGCCGCCGCAGTAGCAGATGACGCGGTCGCGCTCGAACGCGCCGACGGCGTCGTAGAAGGCGCGCAGCTCGTCGTCGCCGCGGTAGCAGCCATCCTCGTCGAGCAGTGACGCGTAGGGCACGTTGCGGCTGCCCTTGATGTGGCCCTTGCGGCCGTAGCTCGTCTCCGCGGTGCCGGCGTGCACCTCCGCGCCGAGCGCATTCAAGGTGCACACCGCGCCGTCGCCGATCGCGGCGAGCACGTCCGCCTTGTCCGCCCAGGCCCCGGGCTGCGCCGCAAGGGATATCTCCGTCGGCGGATAAGTACTTTCGCCGGACTCCAGCGGGCGGCCTTCGGCCTTCCATTTCTTCCGCCCGCCGTCGAGCACGGCGGCGTTGTCGAAGCCGCTGGCGCGCAGCATCCACCAGAAGCGCGTCGCCCACATCGCCGCAGCCGATGAGTAGACGACGACGCGGTCATCCACGCTGACGCCGGCCGCGCCGAGCGCCCGCGCGAAGTCGTCGGCGGGCGGCATGGTGAAATTGAGCTTTGACGACCGATCGGAGAAGTCGCGGATCAGATCGAGGAACGCCGCGCCCGGGATGTGGCCGTCCTCATAGGCCGCGCGCCCGCTCTCGGCGACGTAAGGCCCCGGCGTCGCCGGACGCAGATGCACCGTGACGTCGAAGATCTTGAGGTCCGGATCGTCGAGATGCGCGGCCAGCCATTCGGTCGAGACGAGACCGCGTCCGTCCCAGTCGGTCATGTGGGGCTCCGTGGAGTTCGGTGTTGTTGTGTGCATTGAGCAATTGCGCATTAATCTTCGAATGGCCGGGTCGAGCGGTGTTCTTTTATCGTGCGCAGGACGCGATCGCGTTCTTTCGAATCCCCGAGTTCGCGCTCTGTATATACGGCCAGCGCGTTCTCTGCCTCCGCTAGCTCACAAATTATTTCTTCCGTTGGCTGAAGTATACTTTCTAAAACGGGTCTCGAAAACTCCTTCGCCGCCACTTCGATCGTAGAAAAATTGGACTCGAGCACAGCAGCTCCAAACGCCGCTCTCGAGAAGCGATTCACGACACCATCGGGCAAAGCACCCATGCGCTCAACATTGGAATGTAGGCGTTCACGAGCCCGCGAGATCGCAATAGCCGCTCTTTCTTTAAGCATCCCACTATGATCATCCGCTATCGGCGCGCCTTGCTCTAAGACCAGAAGCTCGTTCCGAAGCGCGATGAGCTCCGCGACTGCAATATCGGCGTCAATCCACAGCGCGATCGCTATTCCGCGCCGTCGTTCAAGATCGATTCTCTTGTTTTCTGCCGTTTGGTTTTGAGCTTGGTAGGAAGAGGCAAATATTAGCCCAGCAAACCCGGCTGATGCCGCGAACAACGTGGCGGCGAATGCAGCCTGTCCGTCTGGCATTTGGTCAAATGCGCCCGAGAACAATAGCACCATCGCCAAGACGAAGAGAGCCGATATGACGGCAAGCGCCAGTCGTGCGTCGTTCATCACCTACATCCTAAACACACCAAACCGCATCCCACGCTCGACCGGCGCATTGAGCGCCGCCGACAACCCCAGCCCCAGCACGCGCCGCGTGTCTTCCGGCGCGATCACGCCGTCATCCCAGAGGCGCGCGGTGGAGAAATAGGGCGAGCCTTCGGCTTCGTAGGCGTCGCGGATCGGGGCCTTGAAGGCCTCCTCTTCCTTCGCGCTCCACTTGCCGCCCTTGGCTTCGACGCCGTCGCGCTTGACCGTGGCGAGGACCGACGCCGCCTGCTCACCGCCCATCACCGAGATGCGCGCGTTCGGCCACATCCAGAGAAACCGCGGGGAATAGGCGCGCCCGCACATGCCGTAGTTGCCCGCGCCGTAAGAGCCGCCGATGACGACGGTGAACTTCGGCACGCGCGCGGTGGCGACCGCGGTGACCATTTTGGCGCCGTCCTTGGCGATGCCGCCCGCCTCGTACTCGCGGCCGACCATGAAGCCGGTGATGTTCTGTAGAAAGATCAGCGGGATGCCGCGCTGGCTCGCCAACTCGATGAAGTGCGCGGCCTTCAAGGCGCTCTCTGAGAACAGCACGCCGTTGTTCGCCAGGATCGCGACCGGCATGCCGTAGATGTGCGCAAAGCCCGTCACCAGGGTGTCGCCGTAGGTGCGCTTGAACTCATCGAGCCGCGAGCCGTCGACGATCCGCGCGATCACCTCGCGCACGTCGTAGGAGTGTTTCGCGTCCGCGGGGATGACCCCGCCCAGCTCGGCTGGATCGTATTCCGGATCGATCGGTTCGATCGTTTCGAGGCTGAGCGGCTTTTGCTGGTTCAGGTTGGCGACGATCCGGCGCGCGATCATCAGCGCATGGTCGTCGTTCTCCGCCAGATGGTCGGCGACGCCGGAGACTTTCGTGTGCACCTCCGCGCCGCCGAGGTCCTCGGCCGAGATCTCCTCCCCGGTCGCGGCTTTGACCAGCGGCGGGCCGCCCAGGAAGATCGTGCCCTGATTGCGCACGATGATGGTCTCGTCGCTCATCGCCGGAACATAGGCGCCGCCGGCCGTGCAAGAGCCCATGACCACCGCGATCTGGGCGATGCCTTCGGCGGACATCTGCGCCTGGTTGTAGAAAATGCGACCGAAGTGGTCGCGGTCAGGAAAGACCTCGGCCTGGTGCGGCAGGTGCGCGCCGCCGGAGTCGACGAGATAGACGCACGGCAGGCGGTTTTCGCGCGCGACCTCTTGGGCGCGCAGGTGTTTTTTCACCGTGAGCGGATGATAGGTGCCGCCCTTCACCGTCGCGTCGTTGCAGACGACCATCACCTCGCGGCCCGAGACGCGGCCGATCCCGGTGATGATCCCCGCCGCCGGCAGTGGATCGTCGTAGACCTCGTGCGCGGCGAGGGGGGAGAGCTCGAGGAACGGCGCGCCGGGGTCGAGCAGCTTTTCGACCCGCGTGCGCGGCAACAGCTTGCCGCGCGCTTCGTGCCGGTCGCGGGAGGCCTTCGAGCCGCCTTGGGCGGCCGCTTGCGTGGTCTCGCGCAGCTGCGCGACGAGGCCGGCCATGGCCTTGGCGTTGGCGGCGAAGTCTTTTGATTGCGGATCGACCGTGGTGCGGATCTGGGACACGAACGGGCTCCCTTGGCGCCGGTGGACGAGCGCGCCGGAACTTGAGGGCGGGAGGCGATTAGACCAGCGCCCGGGCGGTTGAACAATCGGCCGCGGCGCGCGGCCTGCGGCGGGCGGCGATACCTGTGGACGGCCGGGCTTCGCGAGGCGTTTCACGCACAGGCTTTGAGGCGCGCGCCCAATACATCGGGGGCGAGAATCACGTTTAATTACGTCGTCATGCCAGTAGCCGTTGTGATCGGGGCGTTCATGAACGGAAGGATCATTCGATGAAAGCGCTGGTGGTCGCCGCCATGCTTGCTGCATCGGAGCCGGCGCGGGTGCGCGCCAAACCCAAGGACGAAGACGAGGATCTTCGCTTGCGGGCCGTGCGTAATCGCTTCTCCGAGGCCGACCTTGAAGACATGTTCGGCGACATGTCGCCGGCCTCGCACGAGCGCCCGCCTCTGCCGCAGGCGCCCGAGCCCGACTTCATTCGCTGGGACCCCAGCCAGCCGCCGCCGGCCGAGACGCCTTCCGACGACGCGCCGCTGGCCGCCTAGCTTTTTCATCTTGTCCGCCGCTTTACGCGCGTTTCATCGGCCTGCTGTTGGCGCCGACCCGTGCGAGGTGCATGCTCGCGCCGAACGGCGGCGCACGCGCGACCGCCTGGAGGAGAACGCCGGAGAGCCCGCGCCATGAAGCTGCTCCGCGGCGCCTGGGGGTCGACGTCGGCGCTCGCCGACCGGCCGAGCCTCGCCGACCTGCCGCTA
>JASFUX010000200.1:0-6420 GCA_050050115.1 Maricaulaceae bacterium
AGATCGCTTGCGGCGAAGTAGAGGCCTTTCGACGTGCCGCCGCGCATCAAGGTCGCCGGGATCGCCTTCAAAGGCATGTCAGTCCCCGTCGTCCTTCTTGAAGTCGGCTTGGTCGACGTACTTGAGACCCTTCTCGGCCAATCGTTCGCGCATGGAGTAGATGTCGAGGCCCAGCTCGCCGGCTTTCAATCGCTTGCGTGTCGCCGCCTCTTTATCCTCGCGCGCTTTTGACTTGGCGAGGACGTCCTCAGCGTTCGCGCGCGGGACGACGCAGACGCCGTCGTCGTCCGCTACGATGACGTCGCCGGGGTGGATGAGCGCGCCGGCGCAGACCACGGGGACATTGACGCTGCCCAGGGTCTCCTTGACCGTGCCTTGCGCCGAGACGGCCTTCGACCACACAGGAAAGCCGATCGCGGTGAGGTCTTTGACGTCGCGCACGCCGGCGTCGATGACGAGGCCGAGCACGCCGCGCGCCATCAGCGAGCTCGCAAGCAGCTCGCCGAAGTAGCCCGTGTCGCAGTCCGACGTCGGCGCCACGACGAGCACGTCGCCTGCTTGGCACTGTTCGACCGCGACGTGGATCATCCAGTTGTCCGCGGGGGGAATGGAGACGGTGACGGCGGGTCCTGCGATATGCGCGCCGGGATAGATCGGCCGCACATTCGGGGCGAGCAGGCCGGTACGGCCCTGCGCCTCGTGCACGGTCGCGACGCCGAAGTCCTTGAACGCTGCGGCTGTCGTGGCGTCCGCGCGCTTGATGTTCTGAACGACGACGCCCATGTGCGTCCGCTCCTCCGCAGCTCATTGGTCTTTTGAAGACTTCAATCGCGCGCGAGGGCGGAAAACGCCAATCAGAAATGAGGTTGGGATATAAGTTTTTGCTAAGTTTAATCACTCAAGGGCGGCCGGGGATCCCCTCACCGGAACGGAGAGAGGATCCCCTGGGGCTTAACCCATAGCCGCGAGTACGGCCTCGGGCCGGATCGGCAGGTCGCGGACGCGTGCGCCGACGGCGGCGAAGATCGCGTTGCCGATCGCCGGGGCGACCACGGTGGTTGCGGGCTCGCCCATGCCGACGGGATCTTCCGTGCTGTCCATCAGCTCGATCTCCAACGCGGGGACGTCGCTCATTCTGAGCGGCGTATAGGCGTTCAGGTTGCGCTCGCGCACCTGACCGGCTTCGAACCGCGCGCCCTCGTGCAGCGCCATCGACAGGCCCCAAAGCGCCGCGCCCTGGGCCTGCGCCATCGCGCCGTCGGGGTGGACCACGGTGCCGCAGTCGATGGCGAGGGAGAGCTTCTCGCAGGTCACCCGGCCAGTGTCGCGGTCGACGCGGACGCGGGCGACGCAGGCGGTCCAGGTCGGCATCGCCCGTTCCTGGCCATAGGTCGTTGCGATCCCGAGGCCGGTGTCGGCCGGCAGATCGGACGCGCCCCAACCGCCCAGCTCCGCGGCGCGCTGCAGCACCGCGGCTTGGCGCGACGCCCCGCCGACAGCGTAGGGCGCCGAGCCGGCGTTGTCGCCTTGGGCCGTCAAGTGAGCGAGGCGGAACTCGACCGGATCGGCGCCGATCGAATGGGCGGCTTCGTCAAGAAAGCTCTCAAGCGCCCAGTTCACCCAGCCCGCACCGACCGAGCGCAGCCAGCCGGGACGGAACGTCTGATTCGCCAGCGGAATGTTCACCGCGCGCAGACGTTGGTGCGCGAAGTCATACCAGTGGTTCGCGCCCTGGATAGCGAACGGGTCGTAGGGCGTTCCGTTGAGACCTGGCGGCATGAAGAAGGGCGCCATCGCCTGGGTCGGCCAACCGGCTGCGGCGTGATGCTCCATCCCGACCGGGTTGCTCTCCGCGTCGAAGGCCATGCGCACGCGCTGCACCGACGGCGAGCGCACCGAGTCGAACCGGCTGTCGTCCTCGCGCGTCAGCACCAGCTTCACCGGCCGGCCGAGCGCCTTGGACGCCAGCGCCGCGGGCACGGCGTAGTCGCCGTTCAGGCGTCGGCCGAAGCCGCCGCCGATCGAATAGGTGCGCATCACGATGTCGGATTCGGGAACTTCCAGCGCTTGCGCCAGCCACGGCAGCACCAGTGATTGCCATTGGTTGCCGGTATGTATCTCCCAGCGGCCGTCGTCGGTCTGGAAGGCGGTGGCGTTCACCGGCTCGAGCTGGAAGTGAAGCACCGTGGACGTCGTATAGTCCGCTTCGAACACTCGTTCGGCGCTCTCGAACGCCGCATCGACACCATCGTCGTTGACCACGAGGCCGCCGGCGGTCGCATCGGCGATCTGCTGGCGGCCGGCTTCGAGGAGGTCGTCTTCGGAGACCTCCGCAGTGTCGCCCGGCGTCCAGTCGACCACGACCCGCTGCGACGCGGCGAGGGCGGCCGGGAAGCTCTCGGCGATTACCACGGCCCAGCCCGGAACGGTGCCGGACGGGTCTTCGAGCGCGATCGTCTGCAGATAGCCCGGCACGTCGCGCGCGGCGCTGTCGTCGATCGAATTGATGCTCGACCCGTGGCGCGTCGGCGGGAGCAGCGGGCGGGCGTAGACCATGCCCTCGATCTCGGCGTCGATGCCGTAGACCGTGGTCCCGTCGGTCTTTGCAGGCACGTCGATCGCCTGGGTTTCGCGGCCGACAAGCGTGCGCGCGCTCGCCGGCTTGACCGGCATGCCGGCCAGCTCGTCGGCGGTGAAGACCTTGGAGACGTCGCCGCGCTGGATGATCTCGGCGTAGGTGAGGGTCTGACCGCCGCCGCTCACCGTGCTGTTGGCCGCCGTGCAGTCCTCGGGCGCGACGTCGAGCAGCACCGCGGCCGCCTCGATCAGCGCCGTGCGGCCGGCCGCGCCGGCTTGCGACAGGATCGGGAAGTTCTGCCACACAGACCAGCTGCCGCCGGTGACCATCAGACCCCACTTCGGATCGGAGTCGACAAGGTTGATCCGCACGTCGTCCCAATTCGCTTCAAGCTCTTCGGCGACGATGCGGGCGAGCGACGTGCCCACGTGCTGTCCCATCTCGGCTTCGGCGATGTTGACGGTGACGATCCCCTCGGCGTCGATCGAATACCAGATGGTCGGCTCGAAGGCGCCCGCGGCGATCGCCTCTTCGGCGGCGCGGACCTTTTGGCTGGCCGAGACGAAGGCGGCGGTGACGCCTGCGCCGGCCGCGGCGCCGATCAGGAAGCCGCGGCGGGAGAGAGCGGGAAGCTCCGGCGCGCCGAGACCGGCGGGGCGGGACTTCAGAAGGGCGGAGATGGAGACGTCGGCGCTCATGATCCGGCCTCCTCTGCGGCCAGTTTGATGGCGGCGCGGATGCGGTCGTAGGTCATGCAGCGGCAGAGGTTGCCGCTCATCGCCGCGTCGATCTCGGCGTCGGTGGGATTGGGGATGTCGGCGAGCAGCGAGGCGGCCTGCATGATCTGGCCGGACTGGCAGTAGCCGCACTGCGGCGTCTGGGTTTCGACCCAGGCGCGTTGCAGCGGATGCTGGCCGTTCGGATCGAGCCCCTCGATGGTGGTCACCTCGGCGCCGGCGACGTCTTGGACGCGCGTGACGCAAGAGCGGATCGCGCGACCGTCGACGTGCACCGTGCAGGCGCCGCAGAGGCCGATGCCGCAGCCGTACTTGGAGCCTTTGAGGCCCAGCTCGTCGCGGATCACCCACAAGAGAGGGGTGTCCTCCGGCGAGGCCGTTTCGACGGATCGGCCGTTCAGGACAAACTCAGTCATCGGACTAGACCTCCGTTAAACGATATCCCCTGCGATCGCGTCCCCTCTGCGTTTCTTCTCTAGGGCTTTCCTCCCGGTTTCTTCGACCCAGCCTTAGTGGCTTTCTTCCATGTGATGGTCCTCGACCCGCGCGGCCAGGTTCGCCCAGTCGCCGGACGATCCGTCGGCGTAGACCGCGCGCAGGTAGGCCGCGATGTCGGCGACGTCTTGGTCGGTCAGCAGGAAGTCGAACGCCGGCATCTCAACAGACGGATGGCCGTCGGGGATCGACACGCCCTCGAGCACGGCGTGCAGGAACATCGTCGGATCGGGCCCGGTGATCGCGCTGTTGAGCGCCAGCTCCGGGCGCAGCTCGCTCGGCGCGCCGGGGCGGTTGAAGTGGCATGAGGCGCAGTAGGAGACATAGAGCTGTCGGCCGCGCGCTTCGGACTCGCCGAGCTCGTCCTCGCCGGCGGCCATGGACGCCGCGGCGATCTCTTCGGCCGGGATCGCTTCGGGCGCGCCGAAGCGATCGGACAAGTAGACGGCGATTGCGCGAACGTCGTCGTCGGGCAGCGCGGCGAGGCCTTCGTGGACGACCTCCGACATCGAGCCGACGGCGACCCCGTGCAGCGGGCTGGCGCCGGTTCTCAGGTAGGCTTCGAGATCGTCGGCGGTCCAGGGCAGCGGCGCGTCCGGATCGGCGTTGATCGCCGGCGCGTACCAGCCGTTGATGAAGTTCCCCGCATAGGCCTGCGCGCCGTCTTGGACGGCGCCGAGGCCGTTGCGCGGGCTGTGGCACGCCGCGCAGTGACCGAGGCCCTCGGCGAGATAGGCGCCGCGGTTCCACACATCGTCTTTGTCCGGATCGGCCGCGTAGGTCCCGCCGCTGAAGTTGAGCAGCTTCCAGCCGCCTTGTAATGCGCGGACGGAGTAGGGGAACGGCAGCTCGTTCGCCGACGGGGTGTTGTCGACCGGGTCGATCGTCATGAAGTAGGCGTAGAGCGCGCCGACGTCTTCATCGCTGAGCAGGGTGAAGTGCGTGTAGGGCATCGCGGGCAGGAGCTGCGCGCCGTCGCGGCGCACGCCGTCCCTGAGCGCGCGCGCGAAGGCGTCTTGCGACCATCGGCCGATCCCGCTGTCGGGGTGGGGCGTGATGTTGGTCGAATAGATCGTGCCGAAATCGGTTTCGATCGCATAGCCGCCGGCGAAGGCGCCGTTGTCGGCCGTATGGCAGGAGGCGCAGTTGCCGGCCGCCGCGAGCTGGGCGCCGCGCTCGACCACGTCGGCGGAGAAGTCCGAAGCCGCCGGCGGATCGATCGGCGCGAGCGTCGGCCGCCATGCAAGCGCAAAGAGTACAATTCCCCCGACGATGATGATCGCCGCGACGCCAATGAGGGCTCGCTTGAGCATGTCGTCCTCCCATCCCACACAACAACAGCCCGGTGTTCTTGGCCGGACACTAACACAAATTCACAGCGTGTCTTCCGGCTCCGGAGTTGCAATTAAGAAGCGATTGCGGGGCTGAAGAGACGATTCGCGTCCCCACTAAGGGAGCATTTCGAGCATCTCGACCGGTGCGAGCAACTAAACGAGCAGCGTGAGCATCGCTTCGGGCGGGACAAGCAAGAGCCTCCCGGCGAGGACCAAACGGACTTATCCGCCTCTTGCATGGTCCGCCGTATGCTGCGTGCGCGATTGACAGCGGCGACCTCGAGGGCGGCTCGCCGGACGTTCCCGTGCTAGGCCTTCGCCTTGCGCCGCCATTCGTGCAGGGCGAATTCGGTGTAGCCGTTGGGCTGCTTGGTTCCTTCGAACACCAGCGCGCGCGCTGCGGCGAAGGCTGGGCCGTCGTAGCCGGGAGCCATCGGTTTATAGTGCGGATCGTCGGCGTTCTGACGATCGACCACCTCGGCCATGCGCCTCAAGGTCTCTTCGACCTGCTCGGCCGTGACCACGCCATGATGGAGCCAATTGGCGATGTGCTGGGACGAAATCCGGAGGGTCGCGCGGTCCTCCATCAGGCCGACGTCGTGGATGTCGGGCACTTTGGAGCAGCCGACGCCTTGATCGATCCAGCGCACGACGTAGCCGAGGATGCCCTGGGCGTTGTTGTCGAGTTCGGCCTTGACCTCGTCGGCCGACCAGTTCGCGCCTTCTGACAAGGGCGCGGTCAGCAATTCGCCGAGCTTGCCCGTCACCGGGCTGGCTTTCATCTCGTCCTGCAGCGCGAAGACGTCGACCTCGTGATAGTGGGTCGCGTGCAGCGTCGCCGCCGTCGGGGAGGGCACCCAGGCGGTGTTCGCGCCGCTCTTGGGATGGCCGATCTTCTGCTCGAGCATGTCGGCCATCAGATCGGGCGCGGCCCACATGCCCTTGCCGATCTGCGCCTTGCCCGACAAACCGCACTTCAGACCGACGCCGACGTTGCGCGCTTCATAGGCGTTGATCCAAGGCGTGCCCTTCATCTCCGCCTTGCGGATCATCGGACCGCCTTCCATCGCGGTGTGGATCTCGTCGCCGGTGCGGTCGAGAAAGCCGGTGTTGATGAAGACGAGCCGCTCGCGCGCTTCGTGGATGCAGGCGGCAAGGTTGGCGCTGGTCCGCCGCTCTTCGTCCATGACGCCGACCTTGATGGTGTTGGCCGGCAGGCCAAGCAGATCCTCGACCCGGGCGAACACTTCGAGCGCGAAGGCGACCTCTTCGGGCC
>JASFUX010000201.1:0-6414 GCA_050050115.1 Maricaulaceae bacterium
GAGCCGCTCGCGCGCTTCGTGGATGCAGGCGGCAAGGTTGGCGCTGGTCCGCCGCTCTTCGTCCATGACGCCGACCTTGATGGTGTTGGCCGGCAGGCCAAGCAGATCCTCGACCCGGGCGAACACCTCGAGCGCGAAGGCGACCTCCTCGGGGCCGTGAAGCTTCGGCTTGACCACGTAGATCGAGCCGGTGCGCGAGTTCTTGAGCTGGCCGAGCCCCTTCAGGTCGTGCATTGCACCGAGCGCCGTCACCGCGGCGTCGAGGAAACCCTCGGGAATCGGCTGGCCGTCGGCGCCCAAGACGGCGTCCGTATACATATGAAGCCCGACGTTGCGGACCAGCAGCAGGGCGCGTCCGTGCAGGGTCAGCTCGCCGCCGCCGGGTTGCTGGTAGACCCGGTCGGGGCTGAGCGCGCGCTTGGTCGCCCCGCCGCCTTTCTCGAACGTCGCGGCGAGGTCGCCGCGCATGAGCCCGAGCCAGTTTGTGTAGACGAGCGTCTTATCTTCGGCGTCGACGGCGGAGACGGAGTCCTCGCAGTCGATGATGGTGGATATGGCGGATTCGAGCACCACGTCGGCGACGCCCGCCGCGTCGTCCTTGCCGATCGGGTGGTCACGGTTGATCGAGATCTCGGCGTGCAGGCCGTTGTGTTTCAGAAGCACTGCTGAAGGCGCGTCCGCCGAACCGGCGAAGCCGGCGAAACGATCCGGGTTCTTGAGCGCAACCGCGCTGTCGCCCATGACGATTTCGAGCGCGCCGTTCGCAACGCGGTATCCGGTCGCGTCGGCGTGGCTGCCTTGAGCGAGCGGGGCGATCTTGTCGAGAAAGGCGCGCGCCCAGGCGATCACCTTTGCGCCGCGCGCCGGATTGTAGCCGCCCCCGCGGGTCGCGCCGTCGCGCTCGTCGATCGCGTCGGTGCCGTAGAGCGCATCATAAAGACTGCCCCAGCGCGCGTTCGCGGCGTTCAGCGCATAACGCGCGTTGGTGATCGGCACGACGAGCTGAGGCCCGGCGATTCGGGCGAGTTCGTCATCGACGTTCGCGGTCGAGATTTCGAACGGCGCCGGCTCGGGGACGAGGTAGCCAATCTCTTTCAGGAACTTTTCGTGCTCGCTCGGATCGGGTCGCTTGCCCTTGTGAGCGCGATGCCAATCGTCGAGTTGAGCCTGAAGCTGATCGCGCTTGTCGAGCAATGCGCGGTTCTTCGGCGCGAGGTCCGCGAGGATCGCGGCGAAGCCCGTCCAGAACGCCTCGGCGTCGACGCCGGTCCCCGTGACGGCTTCGTTGGCGACGAATTGTGCGAGCTTGTCGTCTACGGTCAGTCCGGCGATCTTCATGCGTCTTCAGCCCCTTGCAGGTTTTCCGGCAGCTCTCGCGGGGCATGCATGGAGGCGGCCGCGCGCAAGGTCAAGCGGGCCCGGCTGATAAGCGAAACCCGGACATCCGCGGCAAATCTGAACCTTCGCTTCCCGGACGCCGCGCCAGCGGCGATCCGGGACCCAGGAGGTTTCGACGTCGCTGTTTGTGACGGCCGGTTTGATGCTTCGGCGTCAAGACCTCCTGGGCCCCGGCTTCCGCTCCGCGGAGCCGGGGAGCGGCGGCTGTTTGCGAGAAAGGACTTCCACGGCGCGATTGAGGCGCGCAATTCAATCCGCCTATGCTTTAGACAGTCACCCATCCCCTTTGAGCAGGCGCGCCCGCGTCCGGCTCGGTTTCAGTCAGGACGCGCATGATGAAGACCAAGATCACCGAACTCTTCGGCATTGAGCACCCGATCATCCAAGGCGGGATGCACTACGTCGGCCTTGCGGAGATGGCGGCGGCCGTCTCGAACGCGGGCGGGCTCGGGATCATCACCGGGCTGACGCAAAAGACGCCCGAGGGTCTCGGAAAAGAGATCGCCCGCTGTCGGGAGATGACCGACAAGCCGTTCGGGGTGAATCTCACATTCCTGCCGGCGGTGACGCCCCCGGACTATCCGGGCTTCGTGCGGGTCATCGTCGAGTCCGGGGTCAAGATTGTCGAGACGGCGGGCAACAACCCCGCGCCCGTGCTGCCGGCCTTCAAGGAAGCCGGGGTCAAGGTGATCCACAAGTGCACCTCGGTGCGGCACTCATTGAAGGCGGAGTCGATCGGCTGCGACGCGGTCAGCGTTGACGGCTTCGAGTGCGGCGGTCACCCGGGCGAGGATGACGTGCCCAACTTCATCCTGCTGCCGCGCGCCGCCGAGACGCTCAAGATTCCCTTCGTCGCTTCAGGCGGCATGGCCGACGGCCGCTCGCTCGCGGCCGCGCTCAGCTTGGGCGCCGAAGGGATGAACATGGGCACGCGCTTCATCGCGACGAAAGAGGCGCCGGTGCACGAGAACGTCAAGCAGGCCCTCGTCGCGGCCAACGAGCTGGACACCCGCCTGATCATGCGTCCTCTGAGAAACACCGAGCGCGTGCTCAACAACGCTGGCGTCGAGCGATTGCTCGAGAAGGAGCGGATGCTCGGCGACGATCTCAAGTTCGAAGACATCGTCGAGGAGGTCGCCGGCGTCTATCCGAAGATCATGCAGGAAGGCGACATGGACGCCGGCGCGTGGAGCTGCGGCATGGTCGCCGGCCTCATCCACGACATCCCGACGGTCAAGGAGCTGATCGACCGCACTATGGCTGAAGCCGAAGCGATCATCTCCAAGCGCCTCGCCAGGATGACCGCGGGGTGAGGCGGAGCGTGCGATGAATCTGGCCGGTCTCGTCCTCGCCGGCGGCGCCGGGGCGCGGATGGACGGCGCGCCTGATCTTGCCGGGGCGGGGCCGAAAGCCCTCCTCGATCTCGGCGGCGCGCCGCTGATCGCGCGGCCGCTCGCGCTCTTGCGCATCGCCTGCGAGGAGACCGCCGTCAACGCGGCGTCGGGCGACGAACCTGCGTTCGCCCGTCTCGGCGCGCCGATCGTGACGGACGATCGGCGGTTCGCCGGCCGCGGTCCGCTCGCCGGCGTGCACGCCGGGCTCGTCTGGGCGGCGCGCCTGTCGCCCGAGCCCGAGGCGCTGATCACGCTGCCGTGCGACACCCCGTTCTTGCCGCCCGACCTGCCTGCGCGCCTCGCCGAAGTCGTGCGCGCCGGCGTGCCGGCCGCGGTCGCGCGGGCGGGGCGGCGCCATCCGCTATGCGCCTGCTGGCGTCTTGATCTCGCCGACGCGCTCGCCGGGTCGTTCAAGGCCGTCGGCGCGGGTCTCGCCGCGCACCGCTTCATCCGCGAGATCGGCGCCGTCGATGTCGACTTCGCCGATGAGGATGCGTTCGACAACGTCAATACGACCGCCGACCTTGAGCGCGCGCGGGCGCGGCTCGCGTGATCGCGAAAGCGGGCGCGGTTCGCCTCGACAACCACGCCGTCGCCCTGTCATTAAAGAGAGCCCGCGCCGCGCCGGCGCTGGCTTTCCGGAGCGGCTGATGGGGCATGAGGGACAAGAGGTCTGGCTGAAGGACACGCTCGTGTTCCTCGTGGCGGCCGGCGTCGTGGTGCCGCTCTTGCGCTTCCTGCGGATATCGCCGGTCCTCGGCTTCCTCCTCGCCGGCGTCGTGCTTGGCCCGTTCGGGCTGGGGTTGCTGACCGAGCAATGGGGCGTGCTCGAGTTCGTCACTATCTCCGACCCCGAAGCCGCTGCGCCCTTCGCCGAGCTGGGCGTCCTCTTTCTTCTGTTCCTTCTGGGCCTCGAGCTGTCTCCTGAAAAGCTCTGGTCGCTGCGGAAGGTCGTCTACGGAGCAGGCGGTCTGCAGGCGGGCTTGAGCGCGGCGGCGATCGGCGCCGCGCTGTTCGCCCTGGGGCTGACCGCGCCCGCCGCCATCGCCGGCGGCTTTGCGCTGGCGCTGTCTTCAACCGCGATCGTCATGCAGGTGATGACCGAGCAGCGCCGGGCCGCCGGGCGGGTGGGGCAGACGGCGCTTGCGGTGCTTTTGTTCCAGGACGTGCTCGTAGCGCCGATCCTGATCCTCGTCGGCTTCCTGACGCGCGGCGGCGAGGCTTCGATCGTGCGCCTGCTGATCGAGGCGCTGGTCCAGGGCGCGTTCGCGCTGTTGATCATCGCCGTCATCGGCCGCTTCGTGCTGCGCCACGTCTTCCGCCTCGCCGCGCAGGCGGGCGGACGCGATTTCCTGATGGCGCTGACGCTGCTCGCCGTCGTCGGCGCGGCGGTGATCACCGCCGGCGCCGGGCTCTCGGTGGCGCTCGGGGCGTTCCTCGCGGGGCTCCTCTTGGGCGAGACCGAGTTCAAGCATCAGGCCCAAATCGATCTCGAGCCGTTCAAAGGACTTCTGCTCGGACTGTTTTTCATGACCGTCGGCATGGGACTCGATCTGCCTGGGGTGGCTGGCTA
Source organism: Maricaulaceae bacterium (assembly GCA_050050115.1). Taxonomy (GTDB): domain Bacteria; phylum Pseudomonadota; class Alphaproteobacteria; order Caulobacterales; family Maricaulaceae; genus JASFUX01. The sequence goes on from JASFUX010000201.1 coordinate 4,366, forward strand.
TGCGCCGATCATTCTCGGCGGTCTGGCTGCGCTGCTGATCGCCAAGGCGCTCATCGCATTCCTTGCTTGCCGGCTGTTCGCCGGCGACCGGTCGGTGTCGCTCGAGACCGCGTTCCTGCTCGCGCCGGCCGGCGAGTTCGCTTTCGTGATCCTCGCCGCGGCCGCCGCCGGAGGGGTCTTCGAAGCCCGTGACCAGACCATCATCGCGGCGATCGCCGGCCTGTCGATGCTGGCGACGCCCGTGTTTGCGCGCATCGGTGCCGTGGTCGCCAAACGCATCGCGCCGCCGCCTGAAGCCGCGTCGATCACGCCGAACTACGCCGACCTTTCCGGTCACGTGGTGGTCGCCGGATTTGGCCGGGTCGGGCAGGCGATTGCGCGAATCCTCAAGTCCGAAGACGCTGAGATGGTCGCGATCGACCGCGACCCCAAGCGCATCTCGCGAGAGCGGAGTAAAGGCTGGAACGTCTACTACGGCGACGCGACGCGCCCGGAGTTCCTGCGCCAGGTCGGCTGTCAGGGTGCGATGATGTTCGTCGTCACGGTTGACGATCCCGCCAGCGCTGAGGCGATCGTCCGCGCGATACAGACGGTGCGCCCCGACGCGCCCGTGCTCGCGCGGGCGACCGACGTCGAGCACGCGTTGAGATTGCGCGGCGCCGGCGCGAGCTTCGTTATTCCCGACGCGATCGAGGCGGGCCTGCAACTCGCCGCCCGCGTGCTTGAGGAGTTCGGCTATACCGGCGAAACGGTGCGCGACCGCATCGCTCATGAGCGCGACGAGGCTTACGCGCGGGCCGAAGAGAGCTAAGCCGGCATTTCGCAATCGCGCCTCTCGAACCTTCGCGCGCGCGGCGTTAAGGTCCGGCCAAACGAATTCGCGATTTCTCTCTGGAGGCCCCAATGCGCGAGGCGCATCACTTCATCAACGGCCGGCGTGTCAATGGCGAGTCCGGCCGCTTCGGCGACATCTTCAATCCCAACACCGGCGAGGTCCAAGCCAAGGTCGCGCTCGCGTCCGAGGCCGAGGTCGCCTCCGCCGTCGAGGCGGCCGAGGCCGCTCAACCCGCATGGGCCGCGCGCAACCCGCAGGTCCGCGCCCGCGTGCTCTACGCCTTCAAAGCGCTGCTCGAACAACACATGGATGAGCTTGCCGAATTGCTCTCCTCCGAGCACGGAAAGGTGATCGCAGACAGCCGCGGCGACGTGCAGCGCGGTCTCGACGTAGTCGAGTTCGCCTGCGGCATCCCGCATCTGCAAAAGGGCGAGTACACCGAAGGCGCCGGCCCCGGCATCGACGTCTTCTCGATGCGCCAGTCGCTGGGCGTGTGCGCCGGGATCACGCCGTTCAACTTCCCCGCGATGATTCCGATGTGGATGTTCTCCGTCGCCATCGCCTGCGGAAACACCTTCGTCTTGAAACCCTCGGAAAAAGACCCGTCGGTGCCCTTGCGGCTCGCCGAGTTGTTCATGGAGGCGGGCGCGCCGGCGGGGGTCCTGAATGTCGTCAACGGCGACAAAACCGCGGTCGACGCGATCTTGACCCATCCGTCGATCAAAGCAGTCAGCTTCGTCGGATCGTCCGATATCGCACAATACGTCTATTCGACCGGAACCGCGCACGGCAAACGCGTCCAGGCCATGGGCGGGGCGAAGAACCACGGGATCATCCTGCCCGACGCCAACATGGACCAAGCGGTCAAGGACATCGTCGGGGCGGCCTATGGCTCGGCGGGCGAGCGCTGCATGGCGCTGCCCGTCGCCGTCACCGTGGGGAAGAAAACCGGCGACGAGTTCGTCGAGCGCATCTCCGAAGCGGCGCGCAATCTCAAGGTCGGCGTCTCCACCGATCCGGACGCGCACTACGGCCCGGTCGTCACAGCCGCGCACAAGAAGCGCGTGGAAGACTACATCCAGATGGGCGTCGACGAGGGCGCGGAGCTGGTGATGGACGGCCGCGGCCATACGCTGCAGGGCCACGAGAACGGCTTCTTTATCGGCCCGTCGCTGTTCGACAAGGTGACGCCGAAGATGAAGTCCTATCAGGAC
>JASFUX010000202.1:0-6349 GCA_050050115.1 Maricaulaceae bacterium
GCGCCGAGAAATCCGATGAAGAACACGTTCCGCCGCGTCTGTTCGCCTACGGATCGGATGGGTTGGTTTCGATATGCGCCGATCCCGAATACGACAACCACCGACAACATGACGGCAAACGCCGGGACCAGGTTGTCCTCCAACGTGAGCCGGCCTGTCGTGATCATCGGGTCCAGGTAGCTCGCGACCATGTTGCGTAGGATGCTCAGGCCGTTGAGGAACATCGTCGGGATGTCGTAGGTGATCCGCCCCGGAAAGCGGGTGTAGGGATGCTCGAAACCGGAGAGGGCGAGCGCGCCCGCAAAGACCAGAACAGCGGCGCCGGCGGCGAAGAGGCGACGCGGCGCGCGGGATTGATAAGCGCTGGAGTTGAGAAACACCCAGCCCAGCGCAATCAATGGAATGAAAACGCCGGAATTGACGACCAGGATCGCTGTGAGGAGCAATGCTCCCATGATCCCAAAATGCGCGACGGTCCTTTTGTCCGGAGACCGAAAATCGAGGTGCGCGCCGACCAGCAAAGCAGCGAACACGAACACGAAGTAATACGCGTTGTAGGTGCCGTTCACGAAGATCGAGATGATGAAGGTGAAGGGCGTGACGAATGAAAGAACGCTCGTGAAGACGCTGAGGACAACATCCTTGGTTACGCGCATCAGAACGGCTGCAAAAAGCGCGCACGCGATGCTCACCGCGACGACGTGCAGCCAGCGCAGCGCGGCAATGTCTCCAGTCAGGACGACGAGCCAGCGATAGACCACCAGCGACGACGCCCTATCGAATTCCATCCCTTCAAAGGCGGGAACGAACTCGACGATGCTGTCGAAGGAGCGGTCGTGCAGCGCGCGCTCGAAGAAGAAAAAGTCGTCGAGCAGGAAGCCGTCAGCGGCGATAATCCGAAACTTGAAGATCGCTTCGATCAGGAGGGTCAGAGCGAACGCGGCAAGCGCAACGAGCGCCGTCTTCGGCCACGCTCGTTGCTCGCCCGGCGTCGCAGCAGCGTCTGGCGCGACCATCCTGCGCACCTCCCAAACTAAAGAAAACCCGGCTCCGGGCGCGTGCTGAAGCGCCGCCCTACTCCGCCGCTCCCGACGGGGGCGCAGGCGGCGTATCCTCCTCCCCTTCCTCATCCTCGCCAAGCACGCCGAACGAGGTTGCGGCGTCGGGATCTTGGGCGGCCTGCATCGCGGCGGGATCGACGTGGGGGCCGCCTTGATCGGCGAGGTCGCTCTTGCGCCGCAGGGCGTCGGCGACGGTGTAGGAGAGCTTGCTCGACTCCCCTCGCGCGCGGGTCACCCAGACGGCGGGCGAGAGGCGCCCCTCAAGTTCGGCGATGCGCACGTTGAAGCCCGAGCGCTCGGCGTTCCACTTCGCCGCCTCGGCGCGCAGCACGTCAAGCTGCTCGCGGTCTTCAAGCAAGCTTTCGCGCTCGGCCAGCCACTGCTCGTGCTCGCGCGCGATCTCCTCGTACTCGGCCATGCGCTCCAGCAGCCGCTCGCGCTCGGCGCGCCAGCCGTCGCGCTCGGCGCGCAAAGCGTCAAGCTCGTCCGAGCGCGCCATCAGCCGCGGATGCTCCATCTCCCACTGCCGGTAGCGCGGTTCGATCTCGTCGAGACGCTCCGCGCGCGGCCCAAGCCGGGCGACGTCGGCGGCGAGGTCGGCCTTCTCGGCGCGCAGCATTTCAATCTGCTCGCTCATGTGCTCGAGCCGGCCGCGGTCGGCGCGCCAGTCCTCGCGCTCGGCCTTCAGGGCGTCGATCTCCTCGACCCGCTCGAGCAGCGCGGCGCGCTCGGCGGCCCAGGCGGCGCTCTGGTCGCGCAGGGGCTCGAGCGATTCGATCCTGCTCAGAAGCCGCGTGCGCTCGGTGACGAGGTCGGACCGCTCGGCGGCGAAGGCGTCGCGCTCGGCCGCCTTCTCGACGAGGCTCGCGTTGTCGGCCCGCAGCGCGCCCAGCTCGGCCTCGAGCGCGCCCGCCCGACCGGCCGCATCGCGCAGGCGCGCGGCTTCGGCCTCCCACGCGTCGTGCTGCGCTTTCAAGGTCTTCAGCTCGGCGGCCTTGGCGAGCAGCTCGGGCCGTTCGCCGGCCATCTCGGCGTGCTCCTTCTCCAGACGGATGAGGCTTTCAAGACGGCCTTCGAGCGTCTCGATGCGCGCTTTGAGACCGGCGCGCTGCTCACGCAGGTCGAGCGCCTCGCGGCGCAACGGCGTCAGGGCGCGCGCCCGGCCGCCCCAAGCCCACCAGCCCGCGCCGGCGCCTATGCCGAAGGCCAGCAGCATCAAAAGCCACTGCTGAATGGACAGCCACAGCATGCGCGAACTCCTTACGGTACGACGATGATCTCTATACGGCGGTTGGCGCGACGGCCTTCTTCGGTGTCGTTGTCGGCCATCGGCCGGGTCGCGCCGAAGCCGACCGCCGACAGCCGCGCCGGATCGACGCCGGCGTCGACCAGCCGGTCGAGCACGGTCTGGGCGCGGCGCACCGCGAGCGATCGGTTGAGCTGAACGACGCCGGTGTCGTCCGTATGCCCTTCGATCCGCAACGAGAACGGCGCGCACTCCGCGGCAATGGCCGCGATCGATTCAAGCAAAGCGTTGCTCTCCTCCGAGACCACGGCGCTGTTCAAGTCGAAGTGGATGCGCGCGTCGCCGAGAGCGGCGTCGAACCGCGACTGGCAGTCCCCCGCCGGCCCCTCGGTCTGCCGCGGCGTGCGCACGGGCGCGGCTTCGGCGAGCTGGGTTTCCGGCCCAAGCTCCGGCGCTGATCCGGGCTCGAGCGCGGCGACATCCTCGACGGGCGGTTCCGGCGCGTCGTCCCGCGGCGCGGGCGCGGGGATGGAGGGCGTCGGCGCGGCGGCTTGGGCGGGCGGACGCAGCACCCGCGCCTCGACCCGCGACAAGGCCGAGAGCGTGCGGCCGAGGCGCTTGCGCGCCGCGGCGCGGTCCTCGGGCGATTTGACGTCGCCGTTGACCGTCAACTGGTAGTCGGCAAGCTCCGCCTCACCCAGCTCGTAGTGACTGAGGACGATCAGCGCGCCGCGCGCGGCCTCCTCCCAGCCGTCCCAGCCGCTTTCTGGCGGGCTCTCGTCGATCGCCAGCGCAGCCTCGACCCGTCGGTCGGCGAAGAGCGCGCCCGCGAAGGTCTCGAGCGCGTCGGCGACGTCGCGGCTCGGCGCGGCGCCGACGAGCGACAGGCGGTTCAGGTTGAGCTCGGCGCGGAAGACGTAGGCGCCCTCGCGCGGCATCCAAGGCGCGGCGCCTTTGCTCGACACGCGCATGACGCCGCCGACCAGCGGGCCGCCCGACCAGGCCGCGGCGCGCGCAGCCTCTTCAGCGCGGAGGATGTGCTCGGGCGACGGCGCCGTGCCGGAGATGCGCACGGTTTGGCCGTCGACATCGAACACAGCCCAGCGGTTGTCGGGCGCAGAAGACAAGCTGCGCGCCACGTCGCGGAACAGCCGCTGCTCGATCTCGGCCGAGGACGAGCCGGCCAGCCCGCCGCCGTGGATCCCCCAAGCCCCGAGCACGACGACGAGCGCCCCCGCGATCGCGAATTTCGCCCAATCGGACATGTACGCCAAATTCCCCAAGCGAGCCGGCATACTGCCCGGCTGGGGAACCCCGCGCAAACGCTATCCCTTATTCGGGGAGCTGGAGCGCTGTTGGCGATAAAGACCTCAGTTTTATAGTCTGAGCGGCGGCGAGCGCCGGCCTCCGGGGGGAGACGACCAACGCGATGCATAAGTCATTCATCTGGATGGGATTGTCGGCCTACGCCGTGTTTGCGCTGGCGAGCGCCATGGTTGGAGGGCTCGAAAAGGCGATCGATCTGGGAACCCTCGCAGACTTGTTCCGCGAACCGCTCGCCGCGGTCGTGCAGGCGATCGGCGCGGTCGCCGCGCTGTTTTTCGACGTCGACTTCGCGCCCGTCGCCATCGCGTCCTACGCGGCGCTCTACGTCATCTCTTTGTTTGCGATCACGATGATGAACCTGAAGCCGGGCGTCGGCGGTCGCGCCATCGCTTACGGCTTGCTTCATACCTTCATTGGACTGATCTTCTTTCCTCTCCTGTTCTTGGTCGCAGCGTTCAAGCCCCGGCGCAGCGACTTCCAGGTCCCTCGCAACTGGTTCTGGCGGATGATCAGCGGCGCGGCGTGCGCGGTCATCATCATCGTCGTGATCACCGGCTACGCGATGATCGGCGCGCTCGAGCTCACCGACCGCATCAGCGCCTTCGACGAATGTTTCGAACAGATGTTCGCAACCGCGGGCTCGACCGAATGCGTCTCCGGGCCCGCCAGCGGCGTAGCGAGATGGATCGCGGACGCGTTCAACGGGTTCGCCAACGCCGACCTGTCGGGCCAACCCAGTGATCCCGGCGCCGAAGCGACGACGCCGCTCGTGGCGCTGGTCGTTTTCTACTACGTCGTGATGATAGGCGCGTTCATGCTGCCGGCGGGGCTCGCCGTCGGTCACAAGATTCGGATCAAGCGAATGCTCGGCCGGGTGTTTTTCGCCGGCCTGATCGCAGTCGGCGTCGCGGTCGCCTCGCTGGCGCTCGAAACTGTCTGGCCTTAGCGGGCGGAGGAAGCCGCCGCTCCTTCCCCATCCGACGACCCGTCCGTCGGTTCGACGACCGCGGGCTCTGCATCCTTCGGCGGCGCGAACCAGAGGATCGTCGCGCCGGGTCCGCCGCGCGGCGGGGAGTTGGGACCCAAGAGCGCGACCGTTCCGTTGGCGCGCTTTTCGAACACCATGTCGATGTCCTCGCCGCGCTCTAGGAGGAACTTCTCGAGCGTATATTCCTCAGAGAGTTTGGTCGCGCGGAAACGCCAACCGCGCCAGAAATCCGTACTCAGAGCGTCGAACGTGCGCCCGCGCTTCAGCAGCGAACGGCCACGCGTGGTGAAGGCGATGGCCCGGGACTCCTCGCGCTCGGTGTCCTCGTCCGCGCCGGGCAGCTGGAACACGCGGTGCCGGCCCAGCTCGGGCGCGAACTCGACGCAGGCGAGCGCGTTGTAGGCGTCGTTCGAGGTGGTCGCGACCAGCCAGCCGAAGCGGGCGTGGTCGAGGTGATGGTCGGCGGCTTCGGACAGCACTTCGCCGAAAAAGGTCTCCAGCCCGTCGAGCCGCGCCCGTCTCAGTCGTCGCCAGTTGGTGTCGGCGACCTGGACCGGCACCTCGAGACCTTTGACGGCTTTGGCCAGCTCCAGACTCCATGGACTTGCGCCGACCACGAGGACGCCCTCGGGCCCCTTCGCCGATAAGTTCAGGCGTCTAGCGAGCGGCTTGATGGTGAAGCCGTGCGCGATGACGGTGGCGAACACCATGGCGAAGGCGAGCGGGATCAGCATCGCTCCCTCCTCCCGCCCGAGCGCGTCAAGCTCGGCGGCGAAGAAGCCGGCGACCGCGACCGCGACGATGCCGCGCGGCGCGATCCAACCGACGAGCGCCCGCTCGCGCCAGTTGAGCCCCGCGCCGATCGTCGCGGTCCACACCGTCGCGGGGCGAACCGCGAACATCATCACGGCCACGAAGGCAGCGACCCGCCAGTCAAGCTGGGCGATGACCTCCGGCGTCAGGCTGGCGGTGAGGATCACGAAGACGCCCGAAACCAGCAGGGTGGCGATCGTTTCCTTGAAGCGCCGCATCTCGTCGATCGAAGCGAGGCGCGCGTTGCCCAAGGTGACGCCGAACGCTGTGACGGCGAGCAGCCCCGCTTCGTCGGCGAGCGAGTTGGCGGCGACATAGCAGGCGAGCACGGCGGCGAGGATCACCGGGGCCTTGAGGTACTCCGGCACGTGCCCCTTGCGGAAGGCCCAGGCCAACAAGAGGCCGACGGCGAGCCCCAGAAGACCGCCGAGCGTCGCCGCGACCGCGATCTCCCACGCCGCGTCAAGCCAGCCCCTGCCCTCGGTCGAAAAGCGGATGACCTCGAACACCAGCACCGCGATCAGCGCGCCGACCGGATCGTTGACGATGCCCTCCCATTTGAGCAGCGCCGCGGGACGGCCCGAGAGCTTCGACTGACGCAACAGCGGCAGGATCACCGTCGGACCCGTGACCACCATCAGACCGCCGAACAGCGCCGCGATATCCCATGGCAGCCCGGCCGCATAGCGCGCCGCCAGCGCGCCGAGCAGCCAACCGATGGCGGCGCCGAAGACGATCAGACGCCGGACGGCTTTAGAGGCGTCCCGCAGCTCGCTGGCCCGGAGCGCCAGCCCGCCTTCGAACAAGATCACCGCGACCGCCAGCGCCACGATCGGACGCAAGAGCTCGCCAAAGTCGCGCTCGGGATCGATGATCGGCGCGCCCAGAACCAAGGCGGCGAGCGGGCCGACGATG
>JASFUX010000203.1:0-6348 GCA_050050115.1 Maricaulaceae bacterium
GAGCCGTAGGCGCCGGCGGACATGATCGCCAGGAGGTCTCCAGCCGCGACCGGCGGCATTGGACGCGCGCGCGCGAACAGGTCGGAGGACTCGCAGACCGGACCGACGACATCGACCGGCGATCTCGGCGCGCCCGTCGGCGGCTCGTTCACCGGGCGGATCTCGTGCCAGGCGTCGTAGAGGGCGGGGCGGATCAGGTCGTTCATCCCCGCGTCGATGATCACGAAGCGCCGGTCGCCGCCGTCCTTGACGTAGATCACCCGCGTGAGGAGCACGCCCGCGTTGCCGGTGATCACGCGGCCGGGCTCCAGCGTCACATGCACGTTGAGCGGGCCGAGCACGCGCGCGACCAGCTCCGCATAGACCGAAGGCTCGGGCGGTGCCTGCTCGCCGTCCTTGTAGGGAATGCCGAGACCCCCGCCGATGTCGACTCGGGTGATCGCATGACCATCTGCGCGCAGATGCTCGACCATGCCGACGATTTTGCGCGCCGCCGCCTCGAACGGTCCGAGATCCTCGATCTGCGAGCCGATATGCATGTCGACGCCGACCACCTCTATGCCCGGCAGCTTGCCGGCCTTGGCGTAAAGGTCGCGCGCGCGGTCCCAGGGCACGCCGAACTTGTCGGACTTCTTGCCCGTGGAGATCTTCGCGTGCCCTCCGGCAGCGACGTCCGGATTGACCCGGAAGGCGATCGGGGCGCGGGTTCCAGCACCGGCGGCGATCTCGTTCAACGCGTCGAGTTCGGGCTCGCTCTCGACGTTGAAGACGCCGATGCCTGCGTCGAGGGCGAAAGCGAGCTCGGCGCGGGTCTTGCCGACGCCGGAGAAGACGACTTTTTCGGGCGCGATCCCGGCGCGCAGGGCCTTACGCAGCTCTCCGCCCGAGACTACGTCCGCGCCCGAGCCGAGCTGGGCGAGCGTGGCGACGACGGCCGCGTTCGGGCACGACTTGATCGAGAAGGCGATGAGGAACTCTTGCCCGGCGAAGGCGTTGGCGATGACGTTGTAGTGCCGGGTCAGCGTCGCGGTGGAATAGACGTAGGTCGGCGTGCCCGCGACCTGGGCGATCTGGTCGAGCGGAACGCCCTCGGCGTGCAGCGCGCCGTTCAGGTCATGAAAATGGTGCACGGACTATTCCGCCTCTAGGCTGACGTGGTGCTGTCTGAGGAGCTATTCGCCGTCGGCCGCCGCCGGGTCGGAGGGCGCTTCGGCTTCCTCCTCGTCGTCGGCGAACGGGTCGTCCTCTTCTTCGCCGTCGTTGAAGATGTCGACGTCGTCGCGGGTGAAGACGATGTCGGCGGACTCCCCCCGCCGCGCGCCCGGCAGGTCGCGGTCGGCCGCGGTGCGATTGGGATCGCCCCAAAGCGGAGGCGGGGTCTCGAGATCGCCCTTGAGGCCGCATGCGGACAAAAGTCCGGCCAGCAGCAGCGCCGATATGGCGGCTTTTGCGATTGCGCTCATCCCAGTTGCGCTCATCCTAGTCGATCCTTCCAGGCCTTTACCTGCTCGCGCACGCGCACCGGCGCCGTTCCCCCCTCGCTCACGCGGCTCGCCGCCGACGCTTCGGGCGTCAGGACGGCGAACACCTCCTCGGTGATCCGCGGCTCATGCGCCTTCATGACGTCGAGCGGCGTCGCGTGCAAGTCCAGCCCGCGGCTCTCCGCCTCGGCGACGATCGCGCCGGTGACGTGATGGGCCTCGCGGAAGGGCAGGCCCAGCTTGCGGACCAGCCAGTCGGCGAGGTCGGTGGCCGTGGCGTAGCTGCGCCCGGCTGCCGCGGCCATGGCCTCTTTGTTCACCTCAAGATCGCCGATCATCCCGGTCATCGCGGCGAGCGCCAGGGCGAGGTCGTCGAAGGCGGCGAAGACCGGCTTTTTGTCTTCCTGCATGTCCTTCGAATAGGCGAGCGGCAGGCCCTTCATCACCAGCGTCAGCGATGTGAACGCGCCGGCGATCGCGCCGACCTTGGCGCGCACCAGCTCGGCCGCGTCCGGGTTGCGCTTTTGCGGCATGATCGACGAGCCGGTGGAGAACTTGTCCGACAGTTTGGCGAAGCCGAACTGGCCCGAAGTCCAGAGCACGATCTCTTCGGCGAGGCGCGACAGGTGCGTCGCGCAGATGCTCGCCGCCGCCAGCGCCTCGAGCGCGAAGTCGCGCGCCGAAACCGCATCGAGCGAGTTCGCCATCGGTTTGTCGAAACCGAGCGCCTTGGCCGTCGCCTTCCGGTCGATCGGGAACGAGGTGCCGGCCAGCGCCGCCGCGCCCAAGGGGCTTTCGTTGAGCCGCGCTCGCGCGTCGTCGAAGCGGCCGCGGTCGCGAGCGAACATCTCAACATAGGCGAGGCAGTGATGACCGAAGGTCACCGGCTGAGCGGTCTGAAGATGCGTGAAGCCCGGCATGACCGTCTCGGCGTGCGCCTCGGCTTGCGCGAGGAGGGCGCGTTGGAGCGCCGTGAGGCCCGCATCGGCGTCGTCGAGCGTCTGGCGCACCCACAACCTGAAGTCGGTCGCCACCTGGTCGTTGCGCGAGCGCGCCGTGTGCAGCCGGCCGGCGGCCTCGCCGATCTTGTCCCGAAGGCGCGCCTCGACGTTCATGTGAACGTCCTCGAGCGCCGGATCGAGCTTGAAGTCTCCCGCCAGCCATTCGGCGCGAATCTCGTCCAGACCGCGGTGAATCGCCTCGGCGTCCGCGCTTGAAATGATCCCCGCTTCAGCCAACATCGCTGCATGGGCCTTCGAGCCCACGATATCGTGTTCGATCAGGCGCACGTCGACGTCGACCGAGGCGTTGATCGCGGCCATGATGGCGTCCGGCCCGGCCGCGAAACGCCCGCCCCACATCTTGTTGGCGGACGCTGCTGCGCCGTCTGCGGAAGAATCAGGAGTCTTCTTCATGTCCTCTCGCGTGCTGCCCATTGCGATCGGCGCTTTGGTACTCGGAGCCGTCGCGGCGGCAACATATGTCGTCTTCGCCGCCTCGACCAACTTCGTTGTGCGTGAGACCGGCCTTTCCCGCTTCGCCAAGGGTGAGCTGGAGAAGCTGATTGTGCTCGACGAGGCTCCTGCGCAGCCCCAAACCGTGTTCGTCGACGAGGCGGGCGGGGAGCACCGCCTGGCGGACCGGCAGGGCAAGGTCACGCTGGTGAACATCTGGGCGACTTGGTGCGGGCCGTGCGTGCACGAGCTGCCCTCGCTCGACCGGCTGGAAGGCGTGCGCGGCTCGGATCGCTTTGAGGTGATCGCGATCAGCGTCGACCGCGACATCGCCGAGGCGCGCACCTGGTACGACCAGAACGGCATCGCTCATCTGCCGCTCTATCAGGAGAATACGCTGGGCCTGGCGACCCAGCTCGGCTCGCGTGGGGTGCCGATTACAGTACTTTACAGCGCTGACGGACGTGAGCTGGCGCGGTTGGCGAACGGCGCGGAATGGGATTCCCCCGACGCGCTGGAGCTGATCGACGCCGTGCTGGCGGCCGAATTCGCCGGGCAAGGCGAGACTAGCTGAAGTCGTCCTCGTCGTCCGGGTCCTGGGCCAGGGTCGGGACCGGCGCGAACAGGCCGCCAAAGCTGACCGCGGCGAGGAAATAGAGCGAGGCGGCCGCCGCGCCCTCATAGCCGCGCGCGGTCGCGACCGCCGACGCGGCGATCACCACGAGCAGCAGACGGTTCAAAAAACGCTCAAGCTTGGCCGACATTGCGCGGTCTCGCATCGAAACAATGCGAGTTCAGGCGCAATCGACGGGCCAGGCGCCGTTCAGCCGCTGAGGAGCCGCTGAACGTCTTTTGACGGCCAAGCGCGCGGCGGTGCAGGGTGGCCTCGGAGGATGGGCCCCGGCCGCCGACCATAATTTATCTAACGGCGGAAGTGGCGAAAGCGCGGCGAATCTGCGAAGACGTTGCACGTGCAAAACGACAATTGGCGACCAAAAGCCAAACACAACAATAAGTTGCGGGGGGATATGATTAAGTTGCGGACGCTGCGCCGGCTGCTCGCCGCCGGTGCGACGCTTGCGGCGGCCGGCTGCGGGCAAGACGCCGAAGAGCAGGCGTCTCAGCGAAGCGGGAGCGCCGACGACGCTGCGCAAACGCGCTCAGTCGCCGAGCCGCGCGGAGCGCCGCTGCCGGGCGAGGAGGACCGTCCCTTCGCCGGACTGAACGCCCAACACGCGCGGATACTCCGCGCCGGGCTCGTTCAGGGACATTTCGAGGCGGCGTTGGAGAGGGTCGCCGCGGGCGACGTTGAAAGCGGCGTTCACCATGTCGACGTCATTCTTAGCGAGCTGACCCCGCTGGACGCGGATGAGCGCTGGGCGCGCGTCATCGCCGAGGCGGTCGAGACCTACAAAGACCGGCTCGCCGAAGATCCGCCCGCGGTCGTTCTCGAGGCGTCGACGCGGCGGGTGGAGGCGCGGATCCTCGATGCCGCGGCGATCGGAACGCCGTCGGAGCATGCGCGCGCCGTCAGAACGCTGCTCGACGAGGCTGCGCGCAACTATGCGGCCGCCAGCGATCTCGGCGCCGCGCTGCGCGCCCGCGCCTATCAGAGCGCGCGGGGCTATCTGCTTGCCGCAGAAATGATGTTTGAAGCGCGCAGCGCCGAGTACGCGGCGATCGATCCGCCTGCGGCGCAGCGGGTCGATGCGGCTTTCGCCGACGTGCACGACACGATCGAGGCCATGCTTGGCGAGGCCGCGGCGCCTGAGGCCTCGGTGCGCGCGGCCGTCACCCAGCTCGAGCTGGCGTTCGATCCGTTCTACTGAGCCGCGCCGACCTCGCTCGACTGGCGGTGCGGCGAATGCTCGCTTCGCGCGCAATATCCTGATTAATCTGGGCGTCCGGAGACGGTCGCGGGCCTGCGGCCGCCGCGCTTTCGCAGCAAAGAGCCCCGTCGAGGGGCGCGCGAGGGGGAGCCGAAGCCGCATGGGGCGAAGACGCGATCGAGGTTGGCCGGCGCCGCCGCCGGAGCCGGCGGGCTTCGCTCGCACGATCATGCAGAGCGACACCGGCGCGGCGCTGGCGGTCTACCATCGGCCGGCGGAAGGGCGGGCTCGGGCGACGGTCTGCGTGCTCCATGGCCTCGCCGAGCACGCCGCGCGCTACGCGCGTTTCGCCGTCGCGTTGTCGGAGGCCGGATTTCACGTCTACGCCCATGACCACCGCGGCCACGGCGCGACCCGCGCGCCGGACGCGCCGATAGGCGTCCTTGCACGGAGGAACGGCCTTGACCGCGTGATCGAGGACGCCGTCTTCGTCAACGAGCGCGCCCGCGCCGCGCATCCCGACGTGCCGGTGCTGGTGTTTGGCCACTCCATGGGCGGGATCATCGCGCTCAACCAGGCGGTGAGCCGACCCGACACCACCGACGGCGTCGTGATCTGGAATTCCAGCTTTGACGCGCGCCGTCTCAGCGAGGCCCGCTTGGGACTGGCGCTTGAAGGGCTCCTGGGCGCCCGGCGGCCGAGCGGGCTGATGAAAGAGCGGGTGTTCGACGCCTTCAACAAGGACTTCGCGCCCAACCGCACCGAATTCGACTGGCTTTCGCGCGACGAGGCCGAGGTCGACAAGTACGTCGCCGATCCCCTGTGCGGTTTCCCGGCGAGCGTATCGCTGTGGCGCGATCTGCTTGGCGGAATCGAGCGGGTGCAGGACGAGGCGGCGTTCGGCGCGCTGCCGCGGGCGACGCCGTTTCACCTCCTCGCCGGCGCCGCCGACCCGGTGACGAACAACGGCGCGGCGATCATCGCCCTCGACGAGCGCCTGCGCGACATGGGTTTCACCGACGTTTCGCGGGTGGTTCTCGAGAAGACTCGGCACGAGACCCTGAACGAGCTCAACCGCGAGGAGGCGACTCGCATGCTGATCCGCTGGATCGACAGGGTGGTCGCGTCGTAGGGTTTCGAAACGCTTTCTGCGCTCGCCGAGCGCAAAAGGCTCGGAGCTTGATCGATGCTTTTCGAAGACGTCTCGGTCGGAGGCTGCCGGTCCTATCTCATCGGCTGCGGCAAGAGCTGCGCGGCCGCCGTGATCGATCCGGAGATCTCGCAAATCGACCGCTACCGCGGCCTTGCCGCGCGCGACGGGTTGACCATTCGCTACGTGATCGACACCCACACCCACGCCGATCATTTTTCAGCCGCGCGCGAGATCGCCGAAGCGCTCAGCGCCCAGGTCGTCATGCACGCCGACGCGCCCGCACCGTTCGTCGACCTGCGCCTCGAGGGCGGGCAAAGCCTGCACGTTGGCGAGATGCGCCTCGGTGCGATCCACACGCCGGGGCATACGGCCGACTCGATGTCTTTGACGGTCGAGAACAAGGTGTTCACTGGCGATACGCTGCTGATCAA
>JASFUX010000204.1:0-6340 GCA_050050115.1 Maricaulaceae bacterium
CGGACGACCTCGTGTTCGAAGCTCTGCGCCGCGCCGGCGATCTGCAGCTTCAAGTCATATTGGTCCGACCAGTTCCACGGCGCATGCGCCCTGGGCGGATCCGCGCCCAGGATCGCTGCGGCGGCGGCTTTGGCGCCGTCGATCGCGTTCTGAACGCTCTCGAGCCGCATCGGTCGGCCGTAGATCGGATTGACGCCGCGCGCGACGTCGCCGATCGCGAAGATCGCCGGATCATCCGTGCGTCCTTGGGCGTCGACGACGACGCCGTCCTGACACGCAAGCCCCGCGGTTGCAGCGATCTCGTCGTTCGGCTTGGCGCCGACGCCGATGATCACCAGGTCGGCGTCGATCACGTCGCCGTTCGCCAACCGCACCGCGCGCACCGCATCCTCGCCGACGAAGCCGACCGGCGGCGTCGACAGACGAACGTCGACGCCGTGAGCACGATGCTCGGCGGCGTAGAAGTCCGAGATCGTCGGCCCTGACGTGCGCGACATCAGACGCGGCGCCGCCTCGAGCACCGTCACGGGGCGGCTAAATTTCCGCGCCGCCGCGGCGATCTCCAATCCGATGTAGCCGCCGCCGATCACGACGACGCCCTGCGCCGCCTGCAGCGCCGGGCGCAGCGCGTCCGCGTCGTCGCGCGTGCGCAGGGTGACGACGCCCGAGAGGTCCGCGCCCGCGAGCGTCAGCGTCTTCGCCCGCGCGCCGAGCGCCAGGACCAGCGTGTCGTAGGCCAGGCTCTCGCCGCCGTCGAAGGCGACCGTTTTGGCCGACCGGTCGATCGCCGCGGCGCGCAGGCCGAGCTTCATCTCAACGCCGGCCTCGCGCCAGGCGTCTTGGGTGCGCAAGTCGAGGTGATCCGCTGTCAGCTCGCCCAGAAGATAGTCCTTCGACAGGGGCGGGCGCTGGTAGGGCGGCCAGGGTTCGTCGCCGGCGAGCACGATAGGGCGGTCATAGCCGCCCTGGCGCAGGCTCAGCGCGAGCTGCGCGCCGGCTTGTCCGGCTCCCAGGATCAGTGTTCCGGCGTGAGAGGTCATGGCGCGAAATGCCAAGAGGGCGCTTTTGAAGTCAAGCGCGGCGCCTATCATGTGAGCCATGGCGCAACCGATCTCACAGGATGGTCAGATCCCTCTGCCGACCGAAGCCGCGACCCTGGCGCTGGGCGCCCGCATCGCCGCGGCGCTTGGGCCGGGCGACGTGATTTGCCTTTACGGTGATCTCGGCGCGGGCAAGACGACGCTGGCGCGCGGACTGATTGCGGCGCTCTGCGCCGACGCTGGCGAGGTCCCGAGCCCGACCTATACGCTTGTGCAGACCTATCGTGCGGGCGGCTTTGACGTCTGGCACGTCGATCTCTATCGCTTGGAAGGCGAGGACGAATCCGCCGAGCTTGGCCTCGAGGATGCCTTCGACGCGCATGTGAGCGTGATCGAATGGCCCGAGCGGCTCGGCCGCCGCCTGCCGCCCGACCGCCTGGAGGTCCATCTGGCCGAAACGGATGACGGCGGACGCGTCGCCCGTCTCATTGGACAAGGAGCCTGGCGTGGCCGCATCGATGAGCTCTGAGCGTCTCGACGCGATCGGCGCCTTTCTGCGCGAGGCCGGGTGGGAGGACGCCGAACGGCTGCCGCTCGCCGGAGACGCTTCGATGCGCCGCTATGATCGTCTCGTGCGCCCGAGCGGCGGCACGGCTGTCCTGATGGATGCTCCGCCTGCCGCCGAAGCGCCGGCCTGCCCGCCGGGCGCCGACGCGACCGAGCGCAAGCGGCTCGGCTACAACGCCGTCGCACGGCTGGCCGGTCCGAACCCCGTCGCCTTCGCCGGGATCGCACAGGAGCTCAGCCGGCGCGGCTATTCGGCGCCCAAGATGCTTCACGCCGATCTCGATCGAGGTCTGCTGCTGCTCGAAGACTTGGGCGACGACCTCTTCGCGCGCGTGATCGAACGTGGGGCGGAGGCTCAGCCGCTCTATGAGTCCGCGATCGATCTGCTTGCGGCGATTTCGCGGGCGACGTTTCCGGTTGAGACCGAGTTCAATGGCCGCGTCTGGCCCTTGCAGGACTATGACGATCTGGCGCTGCAGGCCGAAGTCGATCTGCTGACGGAGTGGTATGCGCCTCATCGTGGCGGCGCCAAGCTCGATGAGGCGGCGCTCGCGGAATGGCGCGACATCTGGGCCGAGGCGTTCACCGCGCTCTCGGGCCAGCCGCAGACTTTGGTCTTGCGCGACTATCACGCCGAAAACCTGATCTGGCTGCCCGAACGCGAAGGCCCCGCGCAGGCGGGGCTGATCGACTTCCAGGATGCGGTGTTTGGCCATCCCGCCTATGACCTCATCTCGCTGCTCCAGGACGCACGCCGCGACGTCGACCCCGCGCTGGCGGATGCGATGTACGCGCGGTTCCTCGACGCGGCCGGCGTGACCGACGAAGCGGCCTTCGCCCGCGCCTACGCGGTGCTCGGCGCGCAGCGCAATGCGAAGATCCTCGGCATCTTCGTTCGCCTCGCGCATCGCGACGGCAAGCCGAAGTATCTCGACCTGCTGCCGCGGGTGGCGCGGCTGTTCCTGTCGAACCTCACCGATCCGGCGCTCGGGGATCTCAAAGCCTGGGTTGGCCGAAATCTGCCCGCGCTCGCGGACGAGGCGCGGCGATGAGCTTGGCGAAGGTCGATGCCGCCATGGTGATGGCCGCCGGTCTCGGCACGCGGATGCGGCCGTTGACGAACGATCGGCCGAAGGCGCTGGTCGAGCTGGCGGGCAAAGCGCTGATCGATCACGGCCTCGACCGGCTGGCGGCGGACGGCGTCGGCCGCGCCGTGGTCAACGTCCACCACTTCGCCGATCGGCTCGAAGCGCATCTCGCAGAGCGTGAGGCTCCGAAGATCGAAATCTCCGACGAGCGCGATCTGCTGCTCGAAACCGGCGGCGGCCTGGTCAAGGCCGCGCCGCTCTTGGGCGGCGATCCGTTCTTCGCGCTCAACAGCGACTCGGTCTGGCGCGAGCCGGATGGCGGACCGACGGCGCTTGAGGCGCTGCGCGATGCGTGGAAGGGCGGCGAGATGGACTTCCTGTTGCTTCTCACGCCGACCGAAGAGGCGCTGGGTTTTGACGGCCCTGGCGACTTCTTCCTCGTCGACGACGGCCGCCTGACCCGGCGCGGGGACGCCGCGCGCGCGCCTTACGCCTTCATGGGCGTACAGATTCTCAATCCGGCTGTGCTCGAAGGCCGCACTGTCGAGCCGTTCTCGACCAACCTTATGTGGAACGAAGCGTTGGCTGCGGGCCGTCTTTACGGCGTCGTCTTCGGCGGTCAATGGATGCATGTCGGCGACCCGCAAGCGCTCGCCGACGCCGAAGCGCAGATCGACGCGGCGCGGGCCTGATCGGGCGGCCGCGCGATGAAGCGCCTCTTTGAAGCTCCGACACCCCGCGTGTTCACGATCCAGCCGCATCGTCCGTTCCTGGATGATCTTGCGCGGGTCCTCCGCGAGACGCTTTACGACCCCAAGGAGCCCTTCGCGCTCGCCGACGCGATGATCCTCGCGCCCAACCGCCGCGCCGCGCGCGAGCTGGGCGCTGCGTTCGTGCGCGCAGCAGGGGAGGATCCGCCGGCGACGCTGCTGCCCTCGATCCGTGCGCTCGGCGACCTCGACGACGAAGAGCCGCCGTTCGAGCCGGGTGCAATCGCGCTCGATCTGCCGCCGCCGCTGTCGCCGTCGCGCCGGCGGTTCGAGCTGGCCGGTCTCCTGCACGCCCGCGCGCTTCACTTCGACCCTGAGGCGGACCCGGCGGCGAGCCTGCCGCTTGCCGACGAGCTTGGCCGCCTGCTCGACGAAATCGCTGCGACCGACGGCGTGGACCTCGCCCCGGTCGAAGAGATGTTCGCCAATCTGCCCGAGCACCTTCAGCACTCGGCCGTGTTTCTCGACATCGTCTTGAAGCACTGGCCCGCTCGCGTCACCGAGCTGGGCCGGATGGACGCCACGAAACGGCGCGATGCGGTGTTGCGCGCGCTCGCCGAAGCGTGGACGGACAACCCACCGCAAACACCGATGATCGCCGCGGGCTCGACCGGCTCGCTTGACGCCACCCGCGACGTGCTCGCGGCGGTCGCCGCCGCGCCGCAGGGGTTGGTTGTTCTGCCGGGCGTTGACCTGGAGCTGGACGCGCGCGCCTGGGATGGCGTCGGGAATGGCCATCCGCAGGAAAACCTCAAGGCGACACTGGAGCGATTGGACGTCGAACGCGAGGTTGTCGCTGTCTGGCCGGGCGTCGAGGAACTTGCTCCGGCGCGCGCGAGAAGACGTCTGGTCAACGAGGCGCTGCGCCCCGCCGCAGCGACTGACGACTGGCTCGCTCGCATCGCCGCGCTGGACGCAGAGTTTGGCGGAAAGAGCGGCGACGTCGTCGCCTCGGCGCTCGACGGCTTGACGTTGATTGAAGCGCCGACGCAGGACGGCGAAGCGCGCGCGATCGCTTTGGCGGTGCGTCACGCGCTCGAGACGCCGGACGCTGAAGTCATCGTGACCACGCCGGATCTGGGGCTCGCCGATCGCGTCTTCGCCGCGCTCGAGCGCCACGGGATCGAGCCGGACTTTTCCGCCGGCCGCCCGCTGATCGAGACCGCGCCAGGCGGCTTTCTTGCCCACGTGCTCGCCTGTGCGCGCGATCGGGGCGATCCGCTCGGGCTCTGCGCTCTTGTCAAGCACGAGCTGACGGCGCTCGGCCGGGCGCACCGCACCACCCGCATCCGCTTCGCCGAAGTCGAGCGCAAGGCGCTCCGCGGCGTTCGTCCGGGAGCGGATTTGTCCGCCGTTGTCGCCAGGCTCAAGGCGCACAAGGACGCGCCGAGCGCCGAGGCTTTGGATGTGGTGGCGCGGCTTGAAGCGGCTCTCGCGCCGCTGACCTCCATCAAGCGCGATGAGACCCGTCCGGTCGCCGAACTCGCCGCCGCTCACGCCGAGGCGACCGAAGCGATTGCCGAGGACGACGCCCTATCGGGCGCGGCGCGGATCTGGCGCGACGAGGCGGGGGAAGCGGCCGCGGCGCTGATGCGCGAACTGATCGAGGACGCCGAAGCGTTTCCGGCCTGCACGCTCGACAGCTATGCGGGCATCTACGAACGACTCGCCATGACCCGTGCGGTGCGCGAGCGGGGCCGCGACGCGCGGGTGCGCATTTTGGGTCCGCTCGAAGCGCGGCTGCAGTCGGCCGACCTGATCATCGCCGCGGGCCTTAACGAAGGCGTCTGGCCGAGCCGGCCGGCGGAAGATCCGTTCCTGTCGCGCGGCATGCGCACGGCCGCCGGCCTCGCTGCGCCCGAGCACCGTTTGTCGCTTGCCGCGCACGACTTCGTTCAGCTCGCGTGCGCGCCCAACGTGATCCTGACCCGCGCCAAGCGCGACGCGTCGGGGCCGACGGTCGCCTCGCGCTGGCTCTGGCGGCTGCAGACGCTCTTGCGCGGCGCGAATGCCGAGATGCGGGGGAGCGAGACGGACTATCTTGCGATCGCCGCCAGTCTCGACCGCGTCGCCCCGGCCGACGCGCGTCCGGCGATGAAGCCCGCGCCGACGCCGCCGGTCAAAGCGCGGCCGACCAAGCTGTCTGCTTCGCGGGTGCGCGAATGGGTGCGCGATCCATACGGCTTCTACGCGCGGATGATCCTGGGGCTTGCGCCGCTCGATCCGATCGACATGCCGACGGGTCCGCGCGAACGCGGTCAGGCGATCCACGATGCGCTGCATCAGCTGGTCGCCGCGCACACCGACGACTTGCCGGCCGACTTCGCCGAGCGGCTCGCCAGTAGCGCGATGGCGGCGCTCGGGAAGTTGGGTTTCGGACCAGAGGAGCTGGTCGCCGAAGAAGAAAGGATGTCGCGCGCGGCCGCTTGGTTCGCCGCTTGGGAAACGCGCCGCCGCGCAGCCGGCTGGCGGCCCGGCGCCTTGGAGGAGCGCGCCGAGGCGAAGATCAAGACCCGGGCGGGCGCGCTCACCGTCTATGCGATCGCCGACCGGGTCGACACGGGCCCCGGCGGGACGGCGATCCTCGACTACAAGACCGGCGAGCCGCCCAGCCGCAAGCAGGTCGCCGCCGGGCTCGAGCCGCAATTGGGCGTCGAGGCGGTGATTCAAAAGCATGTCGGTTTTGGATCGCTGAAGCCGTCCGCGCCGACTCAGCTTCTATATCTGCGTGTGCGCGGCGGCCGGGTGGCGGGGGCCGAGCTCGACCTCAACGGCGGGCGCGAACCGATCGATCCGGCGAACTTCGCCGAAGAGACAGAGGCGCTGTTGGCCAAGGGCTTTGAGAGCTACGCCCGACCTGAGCGGGCTTACGAGC
>JASFUX010000205.1:0-6312 GCA_050050115.1 Maricaulaceae bacterium
CTCGACTGCCCGCGCGCGACAGCGCGAGCGACCATCGCCGCGATCTGCGATTGCGAGCGCTGCAACAGCTCAGCATCCGAACGCGAACCGACGTTGAAGTTGACCGTCACCGTCGCGCCGGCGAGAGCCCGAAGGGCTTCCAGTCGAGACCGCCTTCGAGCAGCAGCGGCCGGCCGGCGCTGCGCGGACCTTGATGGCTGGCGACAAGCTCGGTCTTCAAGCGCTCGAACTGCTCCTCGGTCAGCCGCTCGGAGCCGGCGTAGACAAGCGCGCCCGACGGCCGCGCCGCGTTGTCGAGCAGCGCCTTGTTCCACGCACCACTTGCCGTGTGGGTGTCGACCGCGAACGCCGCGGCCTCCATCGGCGAGAGCCCGTAGAGGTCGTCGCCGGGATTGAAGATCTTCATGTGCAGGATCGGCGAGCGCCCGGACGCAGCGTGCCGCACGAACCGAGTCTTGCGCCGATCGACCTTGTACTCCCAGCCGAGCGGCCAGCCTCGGTCGCCGGCGATCACCGACATGCGGTCGGGGCGCAGCACGAACAGCGCCTTGGGCGCGCCGTCGATCTCGGCCGCCTCGGCGTAGGCGTTTCCGGCGACCTGTAGGAAGCCGTAGAAGCTCTCCAGGAACTCCGCCGCCGATTGTTCCGGGTTCGGCTGGGCGAGCAGCGCGCCGACGGGATCGTCCGCATCGACCGGCCGATCGAGCCGGCGTGGGGCGAAGCGCACCGAAGCGGCCGCCTCGGCGATCAGACGCACGCAGCGGAACGCCACCGGATTGCGGCCGTAGCCCTCGACGGCGAACTGCGCATAGTTGCGCGGTCGCCACGAGGGGGTTGAGCCCGCCTGCAGCGCGACCAGCGTGCGGTCGAGCAGGCTCTTGCGCTCGGCCGGCCGGGGGCCGCCTCGCATCCATCTGCCTATCATGGTCTCTCCACCTCACATCAGCGTGGCGCGCGGCTCGGACTCGCCGCTCAACAACAGCGCGCTCAGCGCCCAGACCAGGGCGTCGACCCTGTCCGGGCTTTGAGAGCCCGCCTCATGCGATCCGAATACGCACATTTGATCTTCCAGCGCGGGGAACCGCGCCGCGTGACTGACCCGACCGCGCTCATAAAACGCAGCGACGGGCTCGGCGCGAGCGCGCTTGCCGCGGCTCGCCCACACGTCGCTGACGGGCAGGCGCGCATCGACAATCTCCAAGAGCGTGCGCACGAGCGCGCCGCCCTGGTTGACTTCGACCACGACGCGGTCGGCTTGAAACTCTTGCGCCGCCTCTGCGACACGCCGCGCCCACTCGTTCGGGCTTGCGCCGCGGACGGTCCGGTCAGCCAGCACCCAGGCGCGGCGGGCGGCGTCACGCCCAACGGCGCCTGCAACGACAATCCCGCACGCGTCGGCGTTCTCGCCCTCTCCCGCAGGCGGATCGACTGCAACGACGATCCGGTCGAGATCAGGCGGGTCGGGATCGAGCGACCGCTCGATCAGATCACGCGTCCAAAGCGCGCCTTCGGCGTCCTCGAGCAGCTCGCCAAAGAGCTCCTGACGCCCGAGGCGCGTGTCCTGATAGCGTTGACGCATCCAGTCGACGAACCCCGGCGAGAGGTTCGCCGCGTTGGCCGCCGTCATCGCGCGCGTCACCACCACGCCTTCTGTCTTAAGCAAGGCCTTAAGCGGCGCGGCCGGACGCGGCGTCGTCGTGACCATCGCCCTTGGATCGGCGCCGATCCGCAGCGCAAACTGCAGCATGTCGTACACAGCTTGCGCTTCGGGCCAGGCTGCAAACTCATCGAGCCAGGCGCCGTCGAACTGCGGCCCGCGCAGCGAGTCCGGGTCCTCGGCGGAAAAGCCGTAGGCCATAGCGCCATTGGGCCAGACCAACCGGCGGCGTGACGGCTCGAACTCGGGCGCGCCGCCGCGTGAAGAAATCGATCTGAGACCGGACGGTCCGTCGATCATCACCTCGCGCACGTCCGCCAGCGCTGGAGCGATCAGCGCGATCCGACCGCGCCGGCCGGCTTCGACCTCGGCGCGCACCCACTCGGCGCCGGCGCGGGTCTTGCCCGCGCCCCGTCCGCCCAAGAATAGCCAGGTCCGCCACGGGTCGGGCGGCGGCGTCTGATCAGGTCGCGCCCAGAAGGGCCAGTAGCGACCAAGCGCGGCAAGCTGGCGATGGGACGCATCGCGCAGCACTTCAAGCGCCGCGGCCTGAAAATCCGGCGGCGCATTGGCGATGTCGGCGAGCGTCACGCGCGCCGGTCTTCGGCCCAAGGAAGCCTCCTTCCACGCGGGCCGGCGACTTGGCGGGACCGCGTTCGGGACTGCTCCCTCGCAGCAACTATCTTGGTTCGCTCAGAGACCCGCCGGACCCGCATCTCAGCGCCGGCCCGGCCTCAGCCGCTTTTTCCGAACGTGCCGGAAGTTACCTCGACCAGCGTCGCGGTCGGACTATTGGCGCAGGAAAATCAGCAAGCGGTTGAATCAGAGCGCACAATCAGGTGCGCGAACGGGGACGCGCGCCGGCGCGTCCCCGTTTTGCGGCTCGAGCCCTAGCGGCTGACGCGAACGCCGACCGTGAGCGCGCGCTCTTCACCCGGGAAGTAGCGGTTGCTCCCGGCGAATCCGTTGTAGTCGGCGCGCTCGGCGTAGCGCTCGTCGGTCGCGTTGCGCAAGATCGCGAAGACCGTGAGCTGGTCGTCAGGGCTCCACTCGCCGCGCAAGTTAAAGATGTCATGTCCCGGGTAAGTGAAAGCGTTGACCTCGTCGGTGAAGTACTCGCCGACGTGCACCCACTCGCCTTCGAACAACAACTCGGGCGACGGCGTCCACGTCAGCCGCGTATTTCCCAGCCACTCGGGCGCTGAGTCCATCTCGGTCCCGCTCACGATGCCGTTCGCAGGCCGATCAAACTCATACGTGTGCTGAGCGTAGGTCGCCGCCGTCGCCAGTTCGAACATCTCGCCAAGCGGAATGATGAACAACGCCTCCACGCCTTGGTGACGAGTTTCGCCGTCGACGACGTTGAAGAAGGCGCTGTCGCGGAAGAAGAAATTCTCCTTGTCCATCGTGAACGCCGCGACGTCCCAGGTCAGATGCTCGTTCGAGCCGCGCCAGCCGATTTCGAAGCTGTCGATCCGCTCCGGCTTGATCTCACCTACAACTTGCGACCCGGCCAATCGGTAGGCGTCGGAAGTCTGCGGCGCGCGGGCGCCGCGCGCGTAGCGGAAATAAGCCACGCTATCGCCGAAATCACGCAGCAGCGCCGCCGTCGGCGTGAAGGTGTTGAACTCGTCAGTGCGGTCGTCGGGACGACGATAGCGGCCCACCGCCATCGGCGAGGCGTGGTTGTCGTACTCGTAGCGCGTCCGCTCGGCGCGGGCGCCGATCTGGGCGGACCAGTTCTCCGACAGCGTTATGTCAGCATCGGCGTAGAGCGCGCCGACGGTCGACTCGACATCGTAGTCGTAGTGCACGCCCTGAGCGAAGCTGAACAACGTAGGCTGCTCCTGAAACTCGTACAGGTAGCCGTCCGTATACTCAAAATCCGCGCCGAAGATGACGTCAACGTTGGGCGAGGCGCTCCAATAGGCCGACGTCAAGGCGCCGACGCTCCAATGCCCGGACTCTTCGAGCGGCGCGGTCGGGAAGAAATGTTGGAGGAACTCCATCTCCGTGTAGCGCGCGTAAGGCGTCACCGCGAAAAGAAGATCGTCCGAACGCTCGAACTCGATGCGGGACTGAGCGCGCACGGCGTAGGTGTCGCGGTAGGCTTCCGGATTGCCGTTTCCGCGCACGAGGTCGATGTCCTCGTAGGAATCATTGCCGTTGACGTAGCCGGCGGTCTCCTGCTGAAGGTTGTTGAACGCCAGGGTCGAAACAGCGCTCCAGCCCGCGCCTTCGGTGTCCCAGCGCACGAGCGCCTTTTGCTGATCAAGCCCCGCCGCTTCGCGCCAGCCGCCCTCGTCGACGATAGAGATTCCGGCGTAAAGGCCGTTCGCACCGCTCTCGTTGAAAAGCTCTAGAACGCCCTTCTTGCGGTCCAGCGTGCTCGCCGACAGCTCAAACCGCATGAGGTCCATATCCGGAGCGGGCGAGAGAATGTTCACCGTGCCGTGTACGGCGTTCGAGCCGTAAAGCACTGATCCGGGCCCGCGCACCACCTCGACCGCGCCGGCGAGATCGCTCACCGACTCAAACAGGCCGTTGATGTTGGCGAACCCAGCCGCACGCAGCGGCACGCCGTCTTCGAGGTAGAGAAACGAGCCCGCGCCCGCGCCGCCCGAGAGTACCGGAGAGCGGATCGCCGGCAGATACTCGGCGCCCGAGCCGCGATGCAGATAAACGCCCGGCGCGCGGTTCAACAGCTCTTGAATGTGATCAGCGTCGACGCGGAGGATCTCATCTTCTTCGAAGCGCGATACCGGTTCGGCGCGCGACAACCAATCGGCGGAAGTCCGCGTCGCCGTGACGACAATACGGTCGTCGTCCTCGGCCGCGATCGCCGCCGCTCCGGCGCTCAGCGCCGCTGTCAGGCCGCCAGCGACCAGCCACAGTCCAGTTCCAAGCTTCATGATCTCCCCGCCTACGTCCGTTCAAGCGTTGTGCTTTAAGACGGCTCTCCTCTTGATCACGACCACGATCGCCCCCCTTCCGGCCAATCGCGCCAAGAGCCGCAAGCTAGGCGGTGAACCCGAGCGTCGCGGCGCATCTCGCAGTGATCAGTTGTCGAACAGCCCGTTTAATTCTCAAAGCAAATCGCCATTCCGGGGCGAAATGGTCAAGAAAGGCTTGCGTCGAGGGCTGGTTAAATTTCTTCAATGTGACATTTGATCTGCGCTGCACTTTGCGAAGCCTTGCTCCTTGTTTCCGTTAGAGTGAACGCCGTACGCCCCATTCGCGCCTCATCCCTCGCTCACGCTGCCGATTCAAACTAGAGGAAGCTGATCGTTTCAAACTGTCCGGGATCCGCCGCACTTGAGCGCAAAATCCATCAGAACCGATCTTAAATCAGACGAGCGCGCCAAGGGCCGCTCGCGCCGGCGGCGCATCCTTCAAGCGCTCGGGGTCCTCGCCGGGGGCCTGTTCGCCGCCTACGCGGCGTTCGAGATCTACTTCTTTCACGACATGCCGGACCTGCCGCCGAACGACCTTCTGTGGACCCTGGGCCGCGAGCCGAGCGTCCGTCTGCTCGACCGGGACGGCGAGCTGATCGCCGAGCGGGGCCCGCGCTATGGCGAGCGGGTCGAGTACGGCGAGCTGCCCGCCCATCTCGTTCAGGCCGTCATCGCCACCGAGGACCGCAAGTTCTGGCGGCACGACGGGGTCGACCGCATCGCGCTCGCACGCGCGCTCATCGCCAACTGGCGCGCCGGAGAGATCACCCAGGGCGGCTCGACGATCACTCAGCAGCTGGTCAAGAACCTGTTCCTGTCGCCCGAGCAGACCCTGCGCCGCAAGCTCCAGGAGGTGCGCCTCGCCCAGCAGCTCGAAGAGCGCCTCTCCAAGCCGGAGATCCTCACCCTCTACCTCAATCGGCAATACTTCGGCGGGCGCTCCTACGGCGTCGACGCCGCCGCGCGGCGCTACTTCAACCATTCAGCGCGCGAGGTGACCTTGAGCGAGGCGGCGATGCTGGCCGGGCTGCTCAAAGCGCCCTCCCGTCTCGATCCGTCGCGCAACATCGCTGACGCGCAGCGGCGCGCCCAGGTCGTGCTGATGGCGATGCTGGATGAGGGCTACATCACCCCGGCGCAGCAAGCCGAAGCCGCGGCCAACCCGGCGGTCCTACTCAACGCCGAAGACGACCAGGAAGTCTCCGACTACGGATATGTCATCGACGCCGCTGTCGACGAAGCCCGCCAGCTCCTGCCGTTCATGGCGCCGGACTTGGTGATCCGGACCACCATCGACTCCCGGCTCCAAGGAGAGGCCGAAACTCTGATCGCAGGCGTGCTCGACGAACAGGGCGAGGAACTCGACGTCGACCAGGGCGCGCTTCTGACGATGTCCCCGACCGGCGCCATCCGCGCGATGGTCGGCGGGCGATCCTACGGCGCGAGCCAGTTCAACCGCGCCACCCAAGCGAACCGCCAGCCCGGCTCGGCGTTCAAGACCATCGTCTACGCCGCCGCGCTCGAATCGGGGATACGACCGAACGACGTCTACACGGACGAGCCCGTCCAGATCGACGGCTGGGCGCCGGAGAACTATGGCGGCGGCTATCGCGGGCCCTTGACCGTGCGCGAGGCGTTCAAGCTCTCGACCAACACGGTCGCCGCCCAGATCGTCAACGACATCCGGCCCGAGACGGTCGT
>JASFUX010000206.1:0-6292 GCA_050050115.1 Maricaulaceae bacterium
GCACCTTGGCCTACACCGTGCCGCCGGAGTCGCTGCGCTTTCAGCGCCGCTCGGGGGACTACTTCGTGCAGAAGGGCCTCGGCGAGACCGACATCTCCTTCAGCCAGTTCGGCGGCGACTATCTCATTCAGTTCATCTGTCACGAATACACCGAGACCGAGGGCGGCTGCGTCACCGACGCCGAAGCGGTGGCGATGCTCAACCGCATGGTGCCCTTGGGCGGGGGGATCCAATGACCACGGCGCGGGGCCTGCTGGCCCCCTCGATTATCGCGCTGATGGCCGCGGGCCTCGCGGTCGGCGCGTGTGAACGGCTCCGCCCGGCGCCGGACGAGCCGGGCGTTTTCGAGCGCATGTCGGAAAACGACGCATCGCGCGTGGTCATAGATCGCACCGACGGCCAACGCACGGACGAAGGCGATCCCACGCCAAGCACCGGGACGCGCACGATCACGCCGCCGGCGACGGCCGAGGTCGCTTCCGCAGCGGGACGGTTGTTCCCCGGCGATCTGGCCGAGCGCTTCGCCGGCGCACCGGTGCCGGTGCTCGCGCCGGGGGCGATCTCGCCCGAGCAGGCCCGCCGCTTCGCCGAGACCTTCCGGCCGACGCCGGACGGCTTCTTCGCCCGCATCGGTTATGACGCCTACGATGTGGTGGTGAACGGCACGCGGGTCTATGCGACCCCGCCGCCAGCGGCCGAGCCGATCACGGCGCGGCGGATGAGCGATCTCAAGGTGTCGGAGTCTGAGACCGGGCTTTCGGTCACTTTCAGCATGTTTGGCGCGGACTATTCGCTCGACTTCGTCTGCCGCGGCGCGGGCGAAGAAGAGAGCGCGGACTGCGTCGGGGAAGAAGCGGCGGCCGAGATTGCGCGCAATCTCGTGCCGGTCGGAGGAGGGCAGTGATGGTCAGCAAGGCTCGGATCACTTTTGGAACGATTGTGAGCGCGATTGCCGGGCTCGGGCTCGCGGCGTGCGAGATCGACGATGGCGGCTCGAGCGCGCCGCCGCCGGGACAGGTCGCGCAAGGCTTCACCTACTACGGCCCGGGCGACCTTCAGTCCGGCTCGGGGACAGGCGTTGAGGACCGCACGGTCTATGCGCCCGGGATACGCTTTCCGATCGCGTCCCACCCGACCTATCTGAACTCCCAGGTTTGGGGCTTCGGCGGCGGCCAGGGCGAGGCCGGCGCGGGTTGGTGCGACGCGCGCAACTATCAGATGCCCTGGCGCGACAACTTCTGCGAAACCCGCTCGGGCGCCGACCGCGAGACCTTGAATTGCCCCTCGCGCGCCGTGCACCAAGGCCAGGACATTCGCGCCGGCTCGAGCGATCTGTGCAACTCGATGCGGGTGAAGAACGCGTCGGATCGCACCGACATTCCCGTCGTGGCGACCGAGGACGGCTACATTTCCTACATCGGAACGTACACGGTCAATTTGCGCGCCGGCGAGCGGATCTATCGCTACATGCATATGAACATGTCGGCGTTGCAGGTGTCCGAAGGTGATCCGATCTCGGCTGGAGAGACGATCGGCTACCTGTCGAACGACTTCGGCGGCACGGCGACGACGCTGCATCTGCACATGGAGCTCAAGCAGAACATCGACGGCGTCGGCTGGACCTGGGTGTCGCCCTACATGTCGCTCGTGCGCGCCTACGAGCGCCGCGAGAATGGCGTCGGCGTCGAGGTGACGGACTAAGCGCGCCGTCGACGAGAGACTGAGAACGAACAAGAACGTCCCGGGCGTCGCTCGGGACGTTTTTTGGGCGCTGGTCGAAACTGAGTTGCTTGGCGGCACGCCGTCAGCTGGCGGCTACTCCGCCGCCGTCAGATGGGCCGCGGCGTCCGTTTCTTGCGCCCTGACCACGAGCGCCGTGCCCGCAACGTCGGGCCAGACCATCGGGCGGATTCCGCGCGGCAGGAAATACTCGTCCACGGCTTTGCGCGCGCCGGCAAAGCCTGGATTGAGGTAATCGTGGATCATGATCAGGCCGCCGGGCGTCATCTTCGGCCA
This sequence comes from Maricaulaceae bacterium, assembly GCA_050050115.1. GTDB lineage: Bacteria > Pseudomonadota > Alphaproteobacteria > Caulobacterales > Maricaulaceae > JASFUX01. The sequence goes on from JASFUX010000206.1 coordinate 2,017, forward strand.
AAATAGCTCCAGGCCGGCCTTGATGGGCGCATAGAGATCCGGATCGAGCAGCACGAAACGCCAGACGCGATCCCCGAGGCCTTTAAAGGTGTCGGGAAAGAAGCCCTTGCGCAGCACGAGATTGTCGTCCGCCGCGCCGCCGGTGATCGCTTGGCGAACTTTTTCGAGCGACGTATCGGTGAACTGTTGCCGCACCCCGTCGTCCTCGGCCTTCATGTCGCGGTCGTCAAAGCCTTCGAACGTGTCGAAGCAGAAATACTTCGCCGCCGGAGTCATCCGTTTAAAGATCATGCGGCCGAAATTGCCTTGGTAGGTTCCGACCTCGGCGTAGTCCCCCTCCGGCAGGTCCTTTACGAAATCGAGCACGACTTGCGCTTGGAGAGCTCGATTGCCGTCGCGGAGGTGCGGCCAGTTGTGTCCGCGGTTGTACGCTCCGATCTCTTTGGCGAGATCGCGTTCGGCGCAATAGGGAAACATCTGCACGTAGTAGCCGCGCGGCAGCAGAAATTCGCACGCCGAAATCCACAGAGATGCGAGCCGACGCTTTAAGGTCCAGATCTTCTGGCGAAATGTGCTCATCGCCACGCCCCGAGTGTCCCCAACCTCAGTATCAAGAGGACGCCTGTCGCCCTGCATGACGACGCGAGTATCGCTCCTTCGAACCGCGCTCGAACAGCTCATTCAATCTATGCGGGAGAGTTTCTCGTTATCCGCGCAACGTCGAGCGCTGGACGTTGTGCGCAAAGGGCGTCGTCGACCGTCTTTGTGCGGTTTAGTCCGCCGGTCGCAATCTCAGCACGCGTCCTGCACCGTTGTCCGTCAGCAGATAGACGAAACCGTCCGGCCCCGTGGCGACGTCGCGGATGCGCTCGCCGAAGTCGTCGAGCAGGATCTCGTGGCCGATGATCTGCTCGCCTTCGACCTCAAAGCGCGCCAGCTGCGTGCCCGCAAGTCCGCCCGCGAAGACGTCGCCGTCCCAGCGCGGGAACGCCTCGCCCTCGTAGTAGGTCATCCCCGAGGGGGCGATCGAAGGCTGCCAGTACCAGATCGGCAGGGCCATGCCCTCCATCTCCTGGTGATCCGAGATCGGCTGGCCGTTGTAATTGATGCCGTAGGTGATCTCCGGCCAACCGTGATTGACGCCGGGCCGCACGATGTTGATTTCATCGCCCCCGCGCGCGCCGTGCTCATGCGTCCAAAGCGCGCCGGTCTCGGGATGCACGAAAGCGCCCTGCTGGTTGCGATGGCCGTAGGACCAGACGTCCGGCCGTCCGCCTTCGCCGTCCGCAAACGGATTGTCGTCCGGGATCGAGCCGTCAGGATTGATCCGCACGACCGTGCCGAAGTGGTTGTGCGGGTCTTGCGCCTGATCGCTGTGCCGCTGGCGCTCGCCCAAGGTGATGAACAGCTTGCCGTCGTGGTCCCAGACCAGCCGGCCGCCGAAGTGGCCGCCGGTGCTCGCGACTGAGTCCGCCGTCCAGATCACCTCGACATCGGTGAGCGCCGCGCCGTCGAAGCGGGCGCGGGCGACTTCGTCATATGACGCGTTCGGCTCGCCTGTGACGTAGCAGAAGTAGATCAGCCCGTTCTCGGCGAAGTTCGGATCGAGCGTGATCCCGAGCATGCCGCCCTGATTGCGCGCGACCACGTCGCGGCCGTGATCGAGCGGGTCGGAAAGGGCGCCGTCCGGCGAGAGGATGCGGATCCGACCCGGCCGCTCGGTGACCAGCGCCCGTCCGTCCGGCAGGAAGGCGATGCTCCAGGGAAACTCGAGCCCTTCGGCGACGGTTTCGACGACGAAGTCGGCCTGAAAGCTCTCGACCTCGGCGACGACATCGCCCGGATCGGCGCAGGCGGCGCCGGGGATAAGAAGGCTCGCGCCGAGGAGGCAAGCTCTGAGGCCGGCGCGCGAAACGGAGCGGTGCATCGGGTCTCCTCCTCATGATGCGAGGTGGCTGTTGCAAGCCCCCGAGCTTATCGGCCTGCGGCGTCCGCGCCCAGGCGTTCGCGGAGTTGTGATCGCGTCCAGGCGGGAACTCGACCCTCGTGCAGCGAGCCGAGCCTCAGTATGAGGCGCAGTTTCCGACTCGGGGAAGGGCGGCCGTCTACTCCACTACGCTCAACCGCTTGGGCTGGGCCGCGGGCGCGAGCTCGACGTCGCCGTCCTCGAGCTCGGCTTCGATGATCCGGTCGGAGCGGTTCTTGACCTTTTCGGTCGAGATGCGGATCTGCCGGACGTCCTCGCTGGCCTGATCGAAGTGGCGCTGCAGCTTGCCGACCCGATCGTCGAGCCGAACGACGTCCTCGCCCAGAAGAGCCACCTCTTTCTGGATGACGTGCGCCTGCTCGCGCATTTGCGCGTCGCGCATCACCGCGCGCATGGTGTGCAGCGTCGCCATGAAGGTGGTGGGCGAGACGATCATCACCCGCGCCTTGAAGCCCGCCTCGACGACGTCGGGAAACTCCGCATGCAGCGTGGCGTAGACCGCCTCGCTCGGCAGGAACATCAGCGCAGTGTCGGCAGTCTCGCCGGGGATCAGGTATTTCGAAGCGATGTCCTTGACGTGCTTGATCACCGCCGCCTTGAAACCGCGCGCCGCAGTGTCGCGGCTCGCCTGGTCTTCGGCCTCGGCGTAGGCGCGCCAATCCTCGAGCGGGAACTTGGCGTCCACCGCCACGGGCCCGGGCGGATTGGGCAGGATGATCAGACAGTCGACGCGGGAGTCGTTCGAGAGCTTGACCTGAAAGTCGTAGGACTTCGGCGGCATGAAGTTGGCGACGATGTCGGCCATCTGGATCTCGCCGAAAGCGCCGCGGCTTTGCTTGTTCGAGAGCAGCGCCTGCAGCCCGGAGACCTCGCCCGACAGGGTCTCGATGTTCTTCTGCGCCTGATCGATCAGCGACAGGCGCTCGTAGAGCTTGGTCAGGGAGTCCGAGGTGCGCTTGTGGGACTCGTTCAGGCCCTCGCCGAGGCGCTTGGCCACCGACTCCAGCCGCTCGTCGACCGTCTTGCGCAGGGTGTCGTGGCTGTTGGTCGAGGTCTGGGCGAGCGCCGCCAGCCGCGCTTCAAGCGCCGTGTTGGCTTCGGCGATCTGCGCCAGTTGCGCTTCGAGCGCGGCGTTCGCGGGTGGCTCCTCGCGCCGCTCGGCGTACATCCGCCTGAGCAGGATCGCGCCGAGGACGACCGCGGCGACGATCGGCAAGGTTTCGAGCAGGGTGAGGTCCGCGCCGCCGATCTCCAGCACGCGCAAGGACCAAATGTTCACCGATTGTTCCATGGCGGAAACATAAGCGAGATTCGGCCGGGCGTCGAGAGGGGGCGGTCACGCCGGCCTGGAGGAGGCCGCTCGGGACGGAATAATCCCTGCCGCGCGCGCGTTGAGCGGGTCTGACGAGCCGAGGAGCATTCCACCGTGAGCGATGCGAGCTGCGAAAATCCACGCCCGGCCATGAGCCGCCCCATGAGCCGTCGGCGCTTCGTGATCATCTACGGCGTCCTGGGCTGGGGCCTCGGCGGGGCTGTGCTGTGGAGCCTCATGTTCTCGTTCACGACTTCTGCGCCGTGGTGGACCTATACGATCCCCGCTGTGATCGGGTTTCCGGCCGGCGGCGTCCTCTGGGGCCTGATCATGTGGCGCGTGCGCGTCTGGCTTCAGTCGCTCTGAGCCGTCGCGCTGGCGCCTTTGGTCCCGCCTTGGCGAGGGCTGCTTTCAGCGAATGATCTGCGATCACGCGTCCAGTATGCAGCGCGACGCGAAGAGGGCGGACAAGTTGAACCTACCCTCGGGAGAGCGGCTTTCGCTTATCCCTCTCGCAACGATGCTCGCGCTGCTCGTTCGAATGCTCGCGCCGATCGAGATGCTCAAGACGCCCTCCCCACCCGCCTACGCCGAAGCAAAACTTCGGCTTCGGCCGGGCAAGCAAGGGGAGGGGCTGGAACGATAGCGGTTCGCGAGCCGATTCACTCGAAACGTATACGAACCAGTCTCAGTCTTCTTCACGTTTCGGATAGTAGGGGAAGCGCGTCACGCCCATTTGCGGCAGGCCTGGCTTGAACTCCTGATGGCAGTCCTGACAGGTCTCCACGAGGGCGTCGCCGACCGCGCTCAAGCGCTCCTGGTCGCGGTTTTCGATGGCGTCGAGCGCCTGGATCGCGCTTTCGCGCATGTCGAGAGTGTAGCGCCGCCAGTCGTCGTTGTTCACCCACTCGGCGTCGCTGGCGCCGGCGCCGGGCGTGGTGACGAGCGTCGCGGCCGCGATCAGGTTGATCGCGTCC
>JASFUX010000207.1:0-6264 GCA_050050115.1 Maricaulaceae bacterium
TCGCCAATGACCTCAGTCCAATAGGCGACCACCCAGTTGCGAACGCCGTAGCGGTCCTTGGCGTAGAATATCTGATCCGGAAGATCGGTCACCGGAGCGATTGCAGCGACGCAGGCATAGAGATCCGGAGTCTTCACCGCCCCGGCGAGCGCTGAATAGCCGCCATAGCTAGCGCCCACGATGCAAATGCGATCGGGGTCGACCAGCTCATTGTCGATCAGATGCTGCACGCCGTCCGTGACGTCGTCCTGCATCAAACCGCCCCATTCGCCGCGACCGGCGTTGCGAAACGCCGTTCCGTATCCTGTCGAGCCACGGAAATTCGGCTGAAGCACGCGATAGCCGCGGCTGGCGAAGAGATGGGCGATCCAGTCAAAGCCGCCGAAATCTCGCGCTTCAGGCCCGCCATGCGGCAGAACCACAAGCGGAGTGGCGCCGACCGCACCTCTCGGCGTGGTCAAATAGGCCGGAATCTCAACCCCGTCTCGTGCTGTGTAGGTGATCGCCTCGCGGCGAGCGAGCAAGCCGAAAGACCCAAGTTCGGGATAGGCCAGTCCCAGTGGCCGCGCTTGGCCGGTGTCGCGGTTGAAGTGATAATACTCCGCGCCTGAATCGACCCCCTCGACGGAGACGATGAAGTTACGGCGGTTTCTATCCCAGGATTCCAGCATCACGTGCCGATCGGGAAACGCCCCCGCGAGCGCCGACTCCATAGAACCAAGTCCGTCGTCGAACCAATACGACCGCATGCGGTCGTCCGAATAGCGCACGCCGACCACCTGCTGGGAATAGGGGTCTTTCATAATCGAGTAAGCGTCGTAATCAGAACGCTCATACAGCACCGAAGTCTCGCCGCTTTCCCGGTTGATCGTGTAGAGGCCGACAGATCCGGCGACATCGCCGACGATCAGCGATTGCCCCGTGTCGTCGACGCCGAGCAAGTTGCGGTTTCTGATCGGCGTGCTGATTCGTGAGATCGAGCGCGCGTCGCCGTCAGAGAACGAATAGATTTCCTCGATATCGGGCCCATCGTCATAGTCGAGCCGCGCCGCCGGCTCAAAATCCGGCCCAATCACCCAGCTGCGCGTATCGTCGTCGCCCCGCGCGACAGACCTCCCTCTCAAGTTCGCAGCGTCGATCTCAAAGAGATCGTAGTCCCCGGTACGCACTAGTGCGGGAATGTATATTCGTTCCGCGTCGTGATCGATCGCGACAATATTGGCGAGACCGAAGTTGACTCCGAGCTGCCCCTGTAGTCGGTCGAACGCATCAGTCGCCGAAAGGTCGTCGCGGTCGACGATCAACGTCCTAGAGACTTGGTACTTGAACTCCTCGCTGAACAGCGTTCCCGTGGGCGTATACTCGAACGTTTCATTGTAGCTGACGATCAGAGCGAGGTAGTTCTCGCCAATCCACCGCACCGAATAAACCTTGTAGTGCTCTTCGAGCAGGAAGCCTTCGCTCTCCCGCCCGGGGGTGTGGATCATCAAGTACGGATAGCCGTCGGCATTGTTGCCCACCATCGCGACGCTGTCGCCGTTAGGCGACATCTGAATGTCTCGAATCTCGGGAAGTCGAGCAAACGCCTCAATTGGCTGCGCGATCGCGCCCGTGCTGATGAAGACGCAAGCACACGCCGCGATCATCGCCTTGACGTCTCGGTTCATGGCGAACTCCCCCCCCTTCCCACAACCTTCGGTCGGGTTGGACTATCGCTGAAAGGCGCGCTCCAGAGCAAGCCGAGCCGCCAGCTCGCCCGCGCGAGCGCCGATGACATTCTCCCCGCCCCGCGCCATAAGCGCGCCATGCTGCATGTGAATGACATCACCGTGCGGGTCGCGGGGCGGCTCTTGCTCGACCAGGCGACGCTCGCGCTGCGGGCCAGGGTCAAGGCCGGGCTCGTCGGGCGGAACGGGACGGGCAAGACGTCGCTGTTCAAGGTCATCCGCGGCGAACTCGGCGCCGAGGCCGGCGAGGTGCGCCTGAGGAAGGGCGCGCGCCTCGCCTCGGTCGACCAGGAGGCGCCGGGCGGGCCGACGAGCATTCTCGAGACCGTCCTCGGCGCGGACGAGGAGCGCGCGGCGCTACTCGCAGCGGCCGAGACGGAGAGTGATCCGCACCGCATCGCGGAGATCCAGACGCGTCTTGCCGACATCGCCGCGCACTCGGCCGAGGCGCGCGCGGCGGCGATCTTGAACGGGCTCGGGTTCGGCCCGGACGACATCACCCGGCCGTGCGCGGATTTTTCCGGCGGCTGGCGGATGCGAGTCGCGCTCGCCGGCGCTCTCTTCGCCGCGCCGGACGTGCTTCTGCTCGACGAGCCGACCAACTACCTCGATCTTGAAGGCGCGGTCTGGCTTGAAGGCGCCTTGAAGCGCCACCCTGGCGCGGCGCTGGTGATCAGCCACGACCGGGACCTGTTGAACGCCTCGGTCAGCCAGATCGTGCATCTGCGCGAGGGCAAGCTCTTTTCTTATGAAGGCGGCTACGACGCCTTCGAGCGCAAGCTCGCCGAAGAGCAGACGCTGCAGTTCAAGCTCAAGGCACGCCAGGAGTCAGAGCGTCGCCGGCTGCAGGCCTTCGTCGACCGCTTCCGCGCCAAGGCGTCCAAGGCGCGCCAGGCGCAGTCGCGCGTCAAGCGGCTCGAGAAGATGCAGCCGGTCGCGACGCTGGTTGAAAACCCCGTCGCGCCGTTCGACTTCCCCGCGCCGCAACGCGTCATCGCCCCGCCGCTCATCCGTCTGGAGAAGGTTTCGGTCGGCTATGCGCCGGACGCGCCCGTGCTCTCGAACCTCAACCTCCGCATCGACGGCGACGACCGCATCGCGCTTCTCGGGCGCAACGGCGCAGGCAAGACCACGTTCGCCAAGCTGCTGTGCGGCCGGCTCGAGCCGAGCGCGGGCTATCTGGGCAAGCACAAGAAGCTCGTCACCGCCTACTTCGCCCAGCACCAGATCGAAGACCTCAACCCCAAGGCCTCCGCCTACGACCACGTTCGCGAGCGCTTGCCCGACGCGACCGAAGCGCAGCGGCGGGCGCGGCTCGGCCGCTTCGGGCTCGCGCAGTCGAAGGCCGAGACGCCGGCGGGCGACCTGTCGGGCGGCGAGAAGGCGCGGCTCCTCCTCCACCTCGTGACGTTCGACGGCGCGCACGTGTTGATTCTGGACGAGCCGACCAACCACCTCGACATGGACAGCCGCGCCGCGCTGATGGACGCGGTCAACGACTTCCCCGGCGCAGTGATCCTGATCAGCCACGACCGGCACCTGGTCGAGAGCTGCGCCGACCGGCTGTGGCTCGCGGATCAGGGCACGGTCGTGCCCTACGACGGCGACATGGACGACTATCGCCGCCTGCTCGCCGAAACCCGGTCGAGCCCCGGCGCGACACCGGACGCGAACGAGCCGCCGTCGGCGCGGGCGGTGCCGTCTACGGAGCATTCGAAATCCGGTCGCCGCCGCGACGCCGCCGCACGGCGCTCCGAGCTGGCGCCGCTCAAGTCCGAGGTGGAGCGCTGGGAGCGGGAGACCGCGCGGCTTGAAGAGGCCCTGGGCGTGATCGACCGCGGCCTCGCCTCCCCCGATCTCTACACGCGCGACCCGGGCGCAGCGGCGGAGCTGTCGAAGAAACGCGCCAAGGCGCTCGAGCTGATCGCCGAAGCCGAAACGAAATGGCTCGAAGCCGCCGAAGCTTTAGAGCAGGCGCAGAAAGCGGCCGACGCATGAGCGCGCCGCGCACGCCGCTGACTTTAGAGATCTTAAAGCGCGCCTGCGCACGGACCGGCGACCGCTTCGAGCTGTTCGACGAGACGAGCGCCTTCCTCGCCAAAGTCACCCGCGCGGACAAAGCGTTCTACGCCGGCGCTGCGCTCAATCCGGCCTATCCTCTCAATACGCACTTTTCGACCGAGCTGGCGCGCGACAAGGCCTACATGGCCGACGTGCTGCGCCGCGCCGGGATCGCCACGGTCGAAGGCGGCGTCTTCTTCACGTCCGAGGTCAACGCGGCGCGCCACGATCCCGAGCGCTCGCCCGCCGCCGCGCTCGCCTATGCGCGCGCGCAAGGCTACCCGGTATTCGCCAAGCTCAACCGCAGCTCGCACGGCCGGCTCGCGCGCATCGTCGCCGCCGAGGACGGGCTCATCGCCTATCTGCGCGAGGCGCGCGATCACGACCACCTGATCCACGTCCAGCCGGTGATCGACCTGCCCGAGGCGCGGGTGTTCGTCGTCGACGGCGAGGCGCGGTTTCTCTATCGGCGCGAGAAGTGGCGGCTGATCGGCGACGGGCGGCGCTCGATCGCCGCGCTCCTGGGCGACTTCATCGCCGATCCGCGCCTACAGGACGCGCCCGCCGCGCTCACCGCCGTCGGCGAGGCGATCGAGCAACTGTCGCTTGGCGAACGCGCGCTCGGCGACGTCCCGGCCGACGGCGAGCCTTTGTTCGCCGCCGACGCCTCAAACCTCGCTCAAGGCGGAACGCTGCGCGATCTCGATCTCTCACCCGGACCGGCGGTCGACGCCTGGAGCGCCAAGCTCGCCGAAGCGAGCGGCCTTAAGATCTTCGGCGCCGACGTGTTCTTCGAACGGCTCGACGACCCGGCGAGCTACCAGGTGATCGAGATCAACGCCAACCCGTCGCTCACCGGTTTATGGCGCGCCGGCGAGGAAGAGGCTTGCCTGCAGATCTGGTCGGACGTGCTCGATCTCTACTTCGCACGCGCGTGAAACGAGGCCTCAGCCGCAGGTCACCCGGTAGACGTTGTCGTTGCGGTCGAGCCAGATGTTGAGACGCTCGGGCACGAAGTCCTGCGTCACCATCGAGCCGTAGGAGATGACGCGAACGCTCTCGGGAAGATCCTGGCTGACCACGTTGGCGCGGGGCTGACCCATCAGGCGCTCCCAGCGTTCGAGATCGCAGGTCGAGGTCGAGCTTGCTCCCCCGCCGCCGCTTCCCCCGCCCGCGGGCCGCGGCCGCGCATTGATGATCTCGATCGTCGGCTCGGCCGCCGTCGGCTCTATGTTGGAATGCACCGGCGCGTTGTTGGTCTGCTCATAGGCGCGGCCGCCGTCGTCGATGTCGCCGGTGAGCACCGCGCAACCGGCCAAGAGGCCGGCCGCCAGGGCGGTCAGTGTCGTCTTCATCGCGTGTCTTCCCTCCAGCCCCCGTCCGGCGTCTGACGCCAATAGGACAAGGCCGCCCCGTCCGCTTTCAAACTCTTCCACGTTTGGCGCGCCGCGTGAACCGCTTCCTCGTCATCAGCCGCGAACATCACCACGCACCTTTCAACGCCTTCGCTCGACGTGGGAAGGCCGACGCCGTCCGTCAATACGATCAGCTCCGCGGCGTTGGGCCGCTCCTCGTCGAGCGAGAGGACGATCGGCTGGCGCGCGGCGCCCGGCTGGTCGGCGCGGCCGTGCGGCAGGAAGGACTCGTCGCGATAGGTCCAAAGCGCATCGTCAAGCTCGGCCAAGCGCGTCTCGGACACGCTGCGCACATGCGCCTTCCAGCCCTTCCCCCGCGCCTTCTCCAAGAGCGGCGGCAGCGCCTCGGCGAGCGAGGTGCGTTCGAGGTGGTAGAACCAATAGTCCATCCGCGCGCGCCAAACCCCTTTAGAGCGGCCCCGGTTCGATCAGCTTTGGGCCGAACGATCGCCGACATCAAAGCGATCGCCAACTCGCACGAACACGAGGTGAGGCGACTACTTCTCCCGCGTATCCGCCACGTAGCGCTCGAGCATCCGCACGCCCCAGCCGGTCGCCCAGACCGGCTCGCGCGGATCCTCAGAGGAGGCCTTCCACGCCGTCGGCGCTATGTCGAGGTGCGCCCAAGGCGTGTCCTCGACGAAGCGCTTCAAAAACTGCGCCGCCGTGATCGAGCCGGCGTAGCGGCCGCCGATGTTCTTCATGTCGGCGTTCTTGGTGTCGATCAGCTTGTCGTAGGCCGGGCCCATCGGCATGCGCCACACCGGTTCGTCGGCCGCCTTGCCCGCCGCGATCAGGGCGTCGGCGAGGTCGTCGTTGTTGGAGAAAACCCCCGCGTATTCATTGCCAAGCGTGATGATCATCGCGCCGGTCAGCGTGGCGAGATCGATGATCGCGTCGGGCTTGACGTGCTCGCGCGCGTACCAAAGCGCGTCAGCGAGCACCAGCCGGCCTTCGGCGTCGGTGTTCAGGACCTCGATCGTCTGGCCCGAAGCCGAGGTGACGATGTCGCCCGGGCGCATCGCGTCGCCGTCGGGCATGTTCTCGACGAGACCGACGAC
>JASFUX010000208.1:0-6245 GCA_050050115.1 Maricaulaceae bacterium
AAAGAGCCAGGCAGGAAGGACCATCCCCATGAGCGAACACGTCAAGGTCGCGGACGCCGAGGGCGTGCGCACGGTCACCATCGCGCGCCCGGAAAAGAAGAATGCGCTGACGCGCGACATGTACGCAGCGATGGCCGAAGCGATCACCTCCAGCGTTGGGGACAACTCGGTGCGAGTGATCCTCTTCACCGGCGAGGGGGATGCGTTCACCGCGGGCAACGACATCGGCGACTTCATGAACCGGCCGCCGAGCGCGAACGAAGGCGGCGACGGACCGTCCGTCAACGTGTTCCTGCAAGCGATCGCAGAGGCCGAGAAGCCGCTCGTCGCCGCGGTCAACGGAATGGCCGTCGGCGTCGGCGTGACGATGCTGCTGCATTGCGACCTCGTCTATGCGGCCGACACCGCCGTCTTCAAGGCGCCGTTCGTCGACCTCGGCCTCGTGCCTGAAGCAGGCTCCTCCCTCCTCATGCCGGCGCGGATCGGCCGGGCGCGAGCGGGCGAACTGTTTTTGCTCTGTGAGAAGATCGACGCGCAGACCGCCGCCGAGTGGGGCCTAGTCGGCGCCGTGTTCTCCAAGGCGAGCCTGCTGGACGAGGCCGTCAAGCGGGCCCGCGCGCTCGCCGCGAAGTCCCCCAGCTCCGTCCGCAACACCAAGGCCCTGATGCGCGGGTCCGTCGACCCGGTCTTCGCGCGCATGGCAGACGAGGGGCGCATCTTCGCGCAGGCCCTCCAGTCCGACGAGTTCCGTGAGGCCGGCGCCGCGTTCTTGGAAAAGCGCGCTCCGGATTTCTCCCGCTTCTCGTGAGGCGTCCGGCGCGCTGCGCAGCGCCTGAGTGATCAGATCGGAAAGCGCGGCGCGGCGCTCAGCCACCTCTTCGCGGGCGAGGCCGCGGCAGGCCGGCTGGGCTTCGTCGTACGCCCGCAAGGCATGGGAAATCTGAGCGAGCCCTGAAGCGGCGTCGCCCTCGGCGAGGCGGTCAAGCCCGGCGCCGGCGCGGCGGCGGCCGACTTCGGACATCCATTCGCAGCGGCGGCTTTCGGCGTCGCGCGCCAGCCGCGCCTCCGCGCCCGGCAAGGTCGGCGCGCCGCCGGGGCAGCTTGCCGCGACGCGGGGCTGCGCGCGGGCGATGCGCTCGGCGCTCATGTAGGTGTCGAGCGCGGCGGTCTCGGCGTCGGCGTAGGTCTCACCGCCGCACATCGGCGCATGCGACGCGATCGCGGGCAGATAGCCCAAGATTCCCGCACGGTCCGAGGCGAGGCCGGCGACGGCTTGAACCTGACGCTCGGCGTCCTCCCACCGCTCGGCCTTGGCGCAGGCATGGGCGGCGGCCGCGGCGAGGCGCTCGGCCTCTTCCAAGGCGGCGTCCCCGCGCGAGCCTTCGCCCCGCAGGCGGGTCATGGCGAGGGCGCGCGAGGCGGCCTCGGACGCGTCGATGCAGATGGGAACCCAGGCTTCGGCCGAACCGGCGCAGTCGACGTCCTCGAACGGCGGCGCATAGGCGGCCTGCCCATAGGCGGCGCCGACGCCGCTCGTCACGGCGACGCATGCGATCAATCGTCTGATAATCTTGCCGAGCATCGGCGCGGCTCCTGATCCGTTGAGGGACGGATGGGCAAGCCGCGTGCCGTAGCGACGCCTCTACGGGGAATCCGGCGCAGGCGCTTCGCGTTTGAGGGGGTTGTCCCGAAATGGCGCGGGGCGCGGGCGCGTCCTATATGCGCCTGTGTGCGAAGATGCGAGCCGCCGTCAAACGCTCAGCCGGGAGACAATCGCCGATGACCGAGATCGACATCCGCCGTGAAGACGGCGAGACCGGCGGTCGCTGGGTCGCGATCGTGGACGGCCATGAAGCCCAGGCGGTCTACTCGCGGGTGAACGACCAGCTGGTGATCATCGACCACACGGACGTGCCCGACGCCCTGCGCGGACGCAGCGTTGGCAAGGCCCTGATCTCCCGCGCAGTCGAGGACGCCCGCGCCGAAAGCTTCCAGGTCATCCCGCTCTGCCCCTTCGCCAAGGCGCTGTTCGACAAAACGCCCGACTGGGCGGACGTGCGGAAAGGCGCGTAGATGCGAGCTTGAACGCCTCCGGCAAAAGCGGTCCGTCGCCCCCTCGCCCTTGCCACGGCATCTCAAACCGTCATTAGTGCGCGCGACGCGAGCAGCAGCCGAGAGTGCGACTTGCCCGACGAGCGCGAGAGCGAAACCCCGCAGCAGTCTGAAACCGTCGGTCGCGTCGAGGGGCTCGTCGACGACGCCTTCGGCATCGACTTCAAGGTCCCGCGCACCATCCGCGATCTCGTCATCCAGCCGGGAAAAGTGTTCGACGCCGCCGCAGCGAGCGACTACAGCCGCTACACGCGCCCGCTGCGCCTGTTCCTCGCGCTGACGGCGCTTCAGTTCCTGATCTTTGGCCTGGCCGGCGCCACCGAAGGCACGACCTTCGGCGGCATTTTTGAAGACCAACCCGCCGCGCTCTCCGCTGTGGAATCGCGCCTCGCGGCGGCCGGATCGAGCGTGGAGGTCGCCGACGAGATCATTCGAAAATGGCTCGGCTGGCTGAACTGGCCGCTCACGATCATGTTGTCGCTCGCGTTCGTGCTCGTCTTCTGGATGTTGCGGTCGAGCTTGGGTCTGTTCAGATCGTTCATGCTCTACCTGACCGCGGTGAACGCCAGCACGATCGCCACGCTTCCCTTCCTCCTCATCGCCGCGTTAGTCGGGCCGGTGGCGTTGAGTCTTGGCAGCTTCGCGACAATGCTCGTTTTCCTGGCCTACGCCGGAGTCGTGATGCACTCCCGCGCCGCCGACACGGCGTTGGGCCTTTCGATGCGCCTTGCGGCGATCTGCGTGGTGTTCGTCCCTATCGTGATCGCGTTCAACGTCTTGGCCGTCGCCATTCTCGAGCTCGCACTCAGGATGGAGATCGGCGTCAGCTGGTTCGAGTTGCTGATTGCGGGGATGCAGGCGGCGGACTGATCGAATATTCGTCCGGGGGTCGAAAGCGGACGCTGAGGATGCCGCCTGGGCAGCCGCTCGCATGGTTTGACGCCGCCGCTCTCGCGGACCGCAGAGACCTTGGAGCGCCCCCCTCTACTCCACCGCGCAGTAGTCCGGCTCGTCGGGGCCCTGGCGCGAGCGCCCGGCGTCGCAGCCGGCTTCGACGAAGGGCCACATCACGTCGGTCAGCCAGTCGATCCGACGGCGGACTTCAGCCGCGTCGGCGACCGTTCCGACCGGCTCGCCGAACCATGCGGGCGGCGCCAGGCGGGCGCAGTCCTCCGACCCGGCCAGGCCGGTCTCGCAGACCCGGTCGCGCAGCATGTAGAGCTCGATCACGGCGTAGTGCAGCGCCTCGGTCGCGCGCTCGAGATCGGTTTCGTCCTCCAGCGTCATCGCCGGCGGGCCCTCGATCGCGCCCTCGCGCGCCAGCGAGATGAGGTACGAGTAACGCTCGGCCTCCAGCGTCATCGCCCAGACGTCGCCTTCGGTGAACGACGCTTCCGTCGCGGACGCGGAACCGGGCGCGGCCGCTTCGTTCATTGCGGGCGGCGCGGCCTCGGTGCTCGCGCACGCCGCGCAGGCCGCTGCTGCAATGATCGACAGGATGATCGCCAGTCGCCTCATGATGATCCCTCCGCTTGCCGCGCTCTGAATACTACAGCGCGCGGGCGCGCGGGCAACGCGCCGCAGGCGCCGGCGCGCACATCCCTTGGCGCGTCGCGCCGGTCCGCATAGCTTGGCGCCCCGACGAGCCTTCAGGCGAACCAAGGATCCCGCATGAGCTACGCCTCCCTCCGCGACTTCATCGCCGCGCTCGAAGCCGACGGGCTGATGAAACGCGTCGCTGCGCCGGTGTCGACCAACTTGGAGATGACCGAGATCCAGGACCGGCTGATCAAGACCGGCGGCCCGGCGGTGCTGTTCGAGAACCCGGTGCACGAGGACGGGCGCGCCGCCGAGATGCCGGCGCTGGCCAACCTCTTCGGCACGGTCGAGCGGGTCGCGCGCGCGGTGACCCTAAAGCGCGAGGACGGCAGCGACGCGCCCCGCACGACGGCCGCCGAGCTGCGCGAGGTGGGCGAGCTGCTGGCGTTCCTCCGCCAGCCTGAACCACCCAAGGGCCTCAAAGACGCGTGGGAGATGCTGCCGCTGGCCAAGACGGTGATGTCGATGCGGCCGGCGAGCGTTGCGAAAGGTCCGTGTCAGGAGGTCGTTCTTGAAGGCTCCGACATCGACTTGGGCCGCCTACCGATCCAGACCTGCTGGCCGGGCGAGCCGGCGCCGCTGATCACCTGGCCGCTTGTGGTCACCAAAGGTCCGTCGGACAAGGCGGAGGACGACTACAACCTCGGCGTCTACCGCATGCAGAAGCTTGGCCGCGACCGCACGATCATGCGCTGGCTCAAGCACCGCGGCGGGGCGCAGCATCATGCGCGCTGGAAAGACGCCCGGCCCGAGCCCCTGCCCGCCGCCGCCGTCATCGGCGCGGACCCGGGCACGATCCTCGCCGCCGTCACGCCCGTGCCCGACACCCTGAGCGAATACCAGTTCGCCGGGCTGTTGCGCGGGGAGAAGGTCAAGCTGGTCGACTGCAAGACCGTGCCATTGAAAGTCCCCGCCGAGGCCGAGATCGTGCTCGAAGGCCATGTGATGCTCGACGAGTACGAGGACGAAGGCCCCTACGGCGACCACACCGGCTACTACAACGCGGTGGAAAAATTCCCGGTGTTCAAGATCTCCGCGATCACCATGCGCCGCGACCCGATGTACCTGACCACCTTCACCGGCCGGCCGCCGGACGAGCCCTCCGTGCTCGGAGAGGCGCTGAACGAGGTGTTCATCCCTCTCTTCCAGCAGCAGTTCCCCGAGATCGTCGACTTCTGGCTGCCGCCGGAGGCCTGCAGCTACCGCATCGCGGTGATTTCGATGAAGAAGGCCTACGCCGGCCACGCCAAGCGGGTGATGCTCGGCGCCTGGAGCTACTTGCGCCAGTTCATGTACACCAAGTGGGTGATCGTCGTGGACGACGATGTCAACGCGCGCGACTGGAAAGACGTGATGTGGGCCGTCTCCACACGGATGGACCCCGCGCGCGACATCACCGTGATCGAGAATACGCCGATCGATTATCTGGATTTTGCCAGCCCGGCGTCGGGCTTGGGCGGGAAGATCGGGCTCGACGCGACGAACAAGCTCCCCGGCGAAACGAACCGCGACTGGGGCCGGCTGATCAAGATGGACCCGGAGGTCGTGCGGAAGGTGGATGAGATGTGGGGGGAGTTTGGGGTCTAGGGCTAATTGAGCCGAATGAGAACGCACCGACCTCGAAGCATCGACAAAGAAAACCGCCCTGCGGAAGAAGCCCGACTAACGGGGCCGCGATTCTGTTCGAAGGCATCAGCGATGAGACCCAACAGATGATAACTTACTATCACAGCTACCTCTCTCCGTATGCTCGCCGTGCACTGATCGTACTTGAGGAGAAGTGCTTGAAACACGAGCGGAGAAAATTCGTCTACGCACGAGACTTCGATCGCCTTGTAGATATCAACCCCTGCCTTCTCCTCCCGGTCTATGTCGACGATGACGTTCATCTCTGGGGGTCGAACCTGATCGTTGAATACCTGCTCAAGACCTATCCCGAGACACCGCCGGATGCCCCACACCCTCCTCTGGTCTCCAGCATGACCCGCTCAGATCATCATATCGCAGACTCCAAGATCCTCGCGACGCTGGAAACCATGACCGACAGCATCATGAACCTTCGGCAAATGTTGATGAGCGGCGTGGAGCCCAATCAAGTCGTCTATTTGCAGCGTCAGCGAGATCGAATTGAACGCGTTCTTGATTGGCTGGACACGCAAGCGAGTTCAGAGGGTTTTGCACCGGGATGGTTTTCGATCATGGACCTGAACTTGATCTGCGCGCTGGGAAATATCGACAATCACCAGAGTTTTGAATGGCGCGGCAGACCCACCCTGGAAGCCATCCACGCTCGGTATTGCGATCGCCCTTCAGTGAAAGCAACGGCAACGGAGTAGCATAGGCGCTTCACGCCCGTAGGGCGCATTGAGCAGGCGAAATGCACCATGAGCGAAGCGAACCGCCCGTACCCGTGGCGCATCTCGC
The DNA here is from genome assembly GCA_050050115.1 of Maricaulaceae bacterium. GTDB lineage: Bacteria > Pseudomonadota > Alphaproteobacteria > Caulobacterales > Maricaulaceae > JASFUX01. The sequence continues at coordinate 6,136 of JASFUX010000208.1, forward strand.
CTCCGGCTCAATGTAACCGGCCCCCATGCGCGCAGCCGGGTTCTATGTAACCGCTAAGACCGGCTTGTTGGAAGCCTGCGGGTTCATCATCAGCGCCATCGGCGCAGGCG
>JASFUX010000209.1:0-6236 GCA_050050115.1 Maricaulaceae bacterium
GCGCTGGTCGATCATCGGCCTTCTGGTGGTGCAGACGCTGATCGTGCTGAACGCCATGGGCGTGGCGGGGCTCGACGGCTCTTTCTCCGACATCTCGGCGCTCGGCATCCGCATCTCCTTCGGCGCGCTGCCGCAGATGCTGGTGATCGTCGCTTCGTTCGCGGTAATGGGCTTCTACCTGTTGCGCGCGCTCGACGACGAGACTTCGCACAAGGCGCAGACGACGACGCTCGACTTCGTCGGCAAGAACCTGATGTCGCGGATGCGCTACGAAGAATGGCGCGATCAGATCCTCTCCTCGGCGAACAACGACCGAGCGATCTTCCTGGCGCGGTGCACCGGCATCGTGCGCGAGTTCTGCCGCAACCCCGGCGCGACGCGCGAAGACTTCGAGGCGGTGCGCGCGGCCCTGCGCGCCGAGGCGCCCGAGCCGCACCCGACGCTCGACATCATGAACGCGCTCGATTTTTCGGGGCACCCGCAACTCAAGACCCTGATCGCGGGCAAGAAGCGGGAGTTCAAGGACGTCGTCGGCGCGACCAAGCGGCGGATGGCCGAAAGCTTCGCCGACCTCGAGGCGGATGCGATGTTCATGGAGCTCGCCGCGGAAAAACCGTCTACGGACGACAAGAGCGCGCAGAACGACGCGCGGCGGCGGCGGTTTTCCCGCGCGATGCGCCACTTCGCCTGGCTAGATCAGGCGCGCGACCAGATCGAGACGGGCATGCCGTCCTATCAGCTCGAGGGCATGAAAGCCTTCCTCATTCACGACAATTTCCTCGAGCGTCTGTCCGAGCACTTCCAGAAGGCGCGGCGGCTGTTCTTCTGGACAAACACCGGGCTCTTCGGCGTCTGGGGCGTCGTCACTCTCGCCCACGTTGGCGCGATCGCGTCCCGCCAGCCGGTGTGGTGAGGGGCGGGCGAGTTTCGTTCACAGGCGAGGCGGACGCCGAATTCGTCCTTTCTCGCCGCTAGGGCTTGTAGTCGGCGGCCGCCGCCTCCAAGTGAGGACGTTCGACGCAGCCGGGCGGGGACCCCATGAGCGAGAATGATCTCAGCGCGCGAGCCCGATGGCTCGCCTTCGCTGTGTTGTGCTTGGGCGATCTGATGATCGTGCTCGACACCACGATCGTGAACGTCGCCCTGCCAACGATCCGCACCAGCCTCGGCTTTTCCGAGACCGGGCTCGTCTGGGTGGTCAACGCCTATCTGCTGACCTTCGGCGGCTTTTTGCTCTTGGGCGGCCGGCTCGCGGACCTTTATGGCCAACGCAAGCTGTTCGTGGGCGGCGTCGTCGTGTTCACGGCCGCTTCGCTGGCGTGCGGGCTGGCGCTCAGCCAATGGATGCTGATCGTCGCGCGCGCTGCGCAAGGCCTGGGCGGCGCGGTGGTGTCCGCCGTCGCGCTGTCGCTGATCATGGCGCTCTTTCCCGAGGGCCCGGGGCGGGTGCGCGCGATGGGTTATTTCGGCTTCGTGATGGCCGGAGGCGGCTCGGTCGGCGTGCTCCTGGGCGGCGTGCTCACCTCGGTGTTCGACTGGCGCTCGATCTTCCTGGTCAACATTCCGATCGGTGTAGCGGTGGTCTACTTCTCGATGCGACTGCTTCCCGCGGCGGGCGGGCAGGCGGGCGAGCGGCGGCTCGACGTCGCCGGCGCGGTGACGGTGACCGCGGCGCTTCTGCTCGCCGTCTATGCGATCATCAACGGCGAGCAGGTCGGCTGGGGATCGCTGCAGACCCAAGGCATGCTCGCCGCCGCGGCGCTGGTGATGGCGGTGTTCCTGATCATCGAGACGCGCACGAGCGAGCCGCTCGTGCCGCTGGGGCTCTTTCGCCTGCGCAACCTGGCGACGGCGAACGTGATCGCGGTGCTCTGGGCGGCGGCGATGTTCGCCTGGTTCTTCCTTTCGGCGCTGTTCATGCAGCTGGTGCTCGGCTACAGCCCGCTTCAGGTCGGGCTCGCTTTCCTGCCGGCCAACCTGATCATGGGCGCCTTCTCCTATTCGCTGTCGGCGCGGATGGTGAACGCCTTCGGCGTGCGCCGGCCTTTGGCGGCGGGGCTCTACGTCGCCGGCTCGGGTCTGGTGCTGTTCGCGCTTGCGCCGGCGGAGGCGAGCTTCGCACTCCACGTCCTGCCGCCGATGCTGCTCTTGGGCGTCGGCGCGGGGATGGCGTTCAACCCGATGCTGCTCGCCGCGATGAACGACGTCGGCGAGAAGGACTCAGGGCTCGCCTCGGGCGTGGTCAACACCGCGTTCCTGATGGGCGGCTCGCTGGGTCTGGCGGTGCTCGCCAGCATCGCCGCGTCGCGGACCAATGCGATGTTCGAGCAGAACGCTGCGAACGCGCAGGCGCTGACGGCCGGCTATCACGCCGCCTTCCTCGCCGGCGCGGCCTGCGCTGCGATCGCCGCGACGCTCGCGGCGGTGCTGGTGCGCACCAAAGCGCCGGCGGGCGGAGTCGAGGCGGAACCGGCGGAGTAGGGCGAACAACATTGTCCGACCGCGGACCCGGTCGACGCTTCATTTTATTGCCGCTAGCCTATCGCACTCAAAAGCGCGGCGGCCCGTACTGATGAAAATTTCGAGAGCGGTGATTGGCGTCGCATTTGCGATCGCGTGCTTCGGCGCGTCCGTAGCGTTTATGGTTGCCGGATACTCGCTGGAAGTGGCGATCTACGACGACGCCAAGAAAGCCGCTGGCGGTCTGGTGCACGGATACATTGCGTTCTTGGCCGCGTCCGCGTTTCTGGTTCTCGGGCTTAGGAAGACATATCGCTCAATGGTGGGATCGCCGATATGGTTCGTACTGGGAGCATGGTTGGCTCCCGCCGCTCTGATGGGCGTCGTTTGGGTCAGCTAGTCGTTCGCTGCACGAATCGGAACAACAACTGGCGGCGCACTGAAGCGTCCTACTCCGGATCGGGCGGAGGCGGTAGCGGGCCGTCGCCGGCGGGCGCGGGCTTGGGTTCCGGCGCGGGTCCGGAGCCGGGCACATGGCTCATCGCCTTATCCTTCAGTTCACGGAATTTCTTCGACGCCTTGGACAGCTTTTCGTCCCACTCCGGGTTCGGTTCCTGGCCTTCGATCTTTTTGAAGTAGACCTGCATCAGCGCGTAGATCGCGAACGGTTCGAGGATCGCCGCCTTGAACGCCCAGGCCATGATGAAGGCGATGACGAAGCCCCAGAAGCCGACGTTGCCGGGGAAGATCGCCAGAATCCCGAACGCCGGGACGACGAAGATCAGGAAGATCACGAAGGTGATCGCCCACATGATCGCCCACAGCCACGCGGCGTTCTTCAGGAACGTGATGTAGTTCTGCGCATAGAGCACGAGGGCCTGACGCGAGGTCTCCCACGGGTTGTCCGAGCCGATGCGCAGATTGTGGGCGAGGATGATCTCGTCGACGTAGGTCAGCGAGTTCTTCAAGATCGTGTTGAGCACGCCGACGACGTTCTGCACCGCCGGGATCGGCAGGAAGGCGGTCACGCCCCCGACGATGCCGGTGATCACTTTCAAGACGCCTTTGATCAGCTGGTCGAGGACAAAGAGGATGTTCGCCTGGCCGAAGTTCTCTTTGACGACGTTGGCCGCGAAGTCGATCTGGCCGCGGCCGTCGGGCAGATCCTTGCCGTCGTAGGCGTAGACCAGCACCGCGATGTGGCCGGCCTTGACCATGTAGAGGATGTACTCGCGCAGGAAGTAGAGCACGCCCGAGGCGCCGGCGAAGCCGAAGAGGCCGCCGTAAAAGGCGCCCGCGCCGCGCCCGTCGCCGTCGCCGAACGAGCCGAAGCCGAACCCGACCGCGCTGCCGATGCCGGTGGCGAAGATGTAGAGCAGCGCGATGCCGAAGTAGACGAGGACGCGGAACACGATGAACGGCAACGTCTTCATCAAGCCGTTCACGGTCTGGCCGATCGAGAAATCCCACATGAGCTTCGCCCCTCAAGCGAATTTTTCTTCACCCGGATGAGCATGACCTGTCGAGGCGGCATGCGTCAAACGCAATCAAAGCTTTGACGTCGCTCAATATTTGCCCGCGGGGCGGCTATGCTTGAGTTCGATTTCGGTCCAGCGCCCGCTCCGCTCACCCCTTGAGCTTGCCGCCCAGCTGCTCGCGCAGCATCTTGGGCGGGACTTCGGCGACCTCGCCGCGTCTCAAGCCGCCGAGTTGGAACGGCCCGTAGGCGGTGCGGATCAGCCGGTTGACCTCGAGCCCGAGGGTCGCCAGCGCACGGCGCACCTCGCGGTTCTTGCCCTCCTTCAAGGCGACCGTGATCCAGACGTTGGACCTACTCCCAGCCCCCGCTGAAGACCCGCGCGGCGCCTCCTCGAGCCGCGCTTCGATCGGCCCGAAACGCACGCCGTCGACGGTGATCCCGCGCCGGAGCCTGTCGAGCGCGCGCTGATCCACTTGGCCGTGCGCGCGGACGCGGTAGCGCCGCGTCCAGCCGGTCGCCGGCATTTCCAGCGTGCGCTTGAGTCCGCCGTCGTTGGTCAGCAGCAACAGCCCCTCGGAGTTGAGATCGAGTCGGCCGACCGCGTTGAGTAGCGGCAGGTCGCGCGGCAATCGCTCGAAGATCGTCGGCCGGCCCTCGGGATCGGAGCGGGTGACGATGAGGCCCGGCGGCTTGTGATAGCGAAACAGCCGCGCCCGCTCTTGCGCGGGCAGGGGCTCGCCGTCCACCGCGATCTCCTGATCGGGGCGCACGTTGAAGGCGGGGCTCTTGAGCGTCCGGCCGTTGACGCTGACCCGGCCTTGCGCGATCAGCGCCTCGGCCCCGCGCCGCGACGCGACCCCGGCGCGTGCGAGCACCTTGGCGATGCGTTCGCCTTCGAAAGCCTCGCCCTCAGCTTGACCTTTGGAAGCTTCGCCTCCAGGGCGAGTTCCAGACCGAGGTTTCGCGGCGCGCGCGCCCTTGGATTGCTTTGTCCCGCTCATCGGGCGCTCCTAGCACGAACCCGGCCGTCATGGAGGCGCCGCAAACGGGTCCTATTCGAGCTGCAGGGTGATAGGCTGCAACAGCGCCGAAGAACAGCGAAACGCAAGCAATTCGGGGGTGTCCGATGAGGGGACTGGTGCAAATCGTATTCGGGCTCGTGCTCGGCGTCGCCGCCGCGATCTGGATCGGGCCGGCGAACGGGCTCTTGACGCCGCTCGCCGCGGACGCGGTAGGCGAGACCTACGCCAACGCCGCGCCGGCGGGCCTGGCGATCGCCGGGGCGCTCTACGTGGTCACCGGCCTCATCACCATGGTGCTTTCGGGGATCTCCAACCTCTTCGCCCGCGGCGCCTCGGAAAAAGAACAGGCGCGCCAGCTCGACACGTTCCACGATCTTTTGACCGGCGCGACCGTGCGCATGGTCGGCGCGGACGGCGTGATCGCGGCTTCGGAGATGAACATGGTCTCCAGCGTGCTCGAAAAATTCGGCCAGACGCCGATCGCCGAGAAGACCATCCGCTCGATCGCCGAGGCGTCCGCGAAGGATCCCGACAAGTATCTGCGGTTGATGGAGCACAAAGAGCACGAGCTGAACCCCGAGCAGAAGACCCACATCCTGCGCGCCTGCTTGCTGGTCGCCATGGCCGACGTGGTGCTCGACCCGGCCGAGCTTGAATATCTCAACAAGGTCGCCGAGGCCTTGAAGGTTCCGCCCGAGAAGCTTCAGCAGATCCGCGACGAGCTGACCAACGTGACCCAGAGGCTCGTCGGCGCGGCCGCTTTCGCCGCGTGAGCGCGGACGCCTCGCCGTCACTTCCCGACCCGCTGGCCGACGCCGCTTTCATGGACGCCGCGCTTGATGCGGCGCGCGCCGCCGCGCATGAGGGCGAAGCTCCGATCGGCGCCGTGCTGGTCGACCCTGAGACCGGCGAGGTCGTCGCGACGGCTGGCAATCGTCCGATAGCGGACCATGACCCGACCGCTCACGCCGAAATTCGCGCCCTGCGCGCCGCCGCGACCGCGCGGGGCAACTATCGGCTGGCCGGCCTGACGCTCTACGTTACGCTCGAGCCCTGCGCGATGTGCGCCGGCGCGATCTCCCACGCGCGAATCGCCCGGCTGGTCTACGGCGCGAACGACCCCAAAGGCGGCGCGATCGCGCACGGCCCGCGCTTCTTCGAGCAGCCGACCTGCCACTGGCGCCCCGACGTCGTCGCCGGCGTGCGCGCCGAAGAGGCGGGCGCGCTGCTCAAGGCGTTCTTCAAGGCGCGCCGGTAGGCGGCTGGCGCGCGGT
>JASFUX010000210.1:0-6175 GCA_050050115.1 Maricaulaceae bacterium
ACCCTCGGCGAATCCGGAGTAGTCGCGTCCGAAACCGCCGGCGCCTAGAATTCCCTTTTTCCGTAACGCGTTCCATTCGTGACGCACGAGTTGCGCCCTGTGCGCGACGCGTGTTCGTCCATGAATTCAACGCCCGCGTTCGTGTAGGCGGCGTTGTTCGCCCCCGACCCGCTTCGCACGCTCCTCCCGTGATCACAGCCAGAGCGCAAGCCCGCCTCTGAGCGCACGACACGGGAGAGAGCATCATGAAACCATCATCGCACGCGTCGCGCGGACGCGTCCTCGCCAGGGCGAGCGGTCTCGCCGCCGCCATTGTCATGGCCGCGCTGGCGCGAAGCCCCGCCCTCGCCCAGCCGGAGGACGGTCAACGCCCGAACTTCGTGCTCATCGTGGCCGACGACCTCGGGTTTTCCGATCTCGGCAGCTACGGCGGCGAGATCCATACGCCCAACATCGACCGGCTCGCTGAGTCCGGGCTCCGGTTCGCGAACTTCTACGTCGCGCCGAACTGCTCGCCAACGCGCTCGATGCTCATGACCGGGCTCGACAATCACGTCGTGGGCATGGGGAACATGCATGAGCGCACCGCTCCCAACCAGCTCGGTCAACCGGGCTACGAGGGCGTATTGCGCACCGATGTAGAGACCGTCGCCGACGCGCTCCTGGGCACGGGCTACCACACCTACATGGTCGGCAAGTGGCACCTCGGCCACGACCCCGAGCACCTGCCCGTCGCGCGCGGCTTCGAGCGCTCGTTCTCGATGCTCAACGGCGCGGGCAGCCACTTCGACATGACCGGCACGAACCGCGACAATGAAGAGTCCGAGTTCGTCGAGAACGGCGAATACCTCACGCGCCTGCCGCGGCGTTACTACTCGACCCGGACGTTCACCGACAAAATCATAGAATACATCGACGAGAACCGCGACGACGGTCAGCCGTTCTTCGCCTACGTCGCCCACCAGGCGCCGCACGACCCTTTGCAGGTCCCCGACAGCTGGCTGCGCCGCTACTTCGGCGCCTATGACGACGGCTGGGACGTCCTGCGCGAGGAGCGTCTCGAACGCATGCGCGAGATCGGCCTCTTGCCCGCTCACACCGAGGTCGCGCCCCGGCTTTGGTATGTCCCCGAGTGGGAACGCATGACCCTCATCGCCCGGGCGCAATCGTCGCGTCGCATGGAAGTCTACGCCGCCATGGTCGAGTACCTCGACCAGGAGGTCGGCCGCCTCGTCGACTACCTCGAGGAAACCGGCGAGTTCGAGAACACCATCATCATCTTCATGTCGGACAACGGCCCCAGCCCGTCCGATCCCATTCAGCAAGCCCGTCAAGGCGCCGGCGTTACGCTCGACGCGAACTTCTACGCCACCCACTACCGCACCGACTTTCAGTCGATGGGCCGGCACAACAGCTTCGCGGCGCAGTCCCAGCCCTGGGCTCAGGTCTCCGCAACGCCGTTCAACGGCTTCAAGCTGACGACTTTCGACGGCGGCGTGCGCTCGCCGCTCATCATCTGGAGCCAGGACCAGGCCGGCGCAGGTTCGGTGAACACGGCCGATGTCCTGCACGTCTCCGACATCGCCCCGACCCTCCTCGATCTCGCCGGCGCCGATCCGGCCTCGTTCAACGCGCGTCCCGGCCAAGACCTTCAGCGCGGGCGCTCGTGGCGGCCGCTCATTGAAGCGCCGGGTGCGAACGAAGGCTCGATCGTCGAGGGCCTTGGCATGGAGATCTTCGGCGGCCGCGCCTATCGCGAGGGCGATTGGAAGATCACCTGGATGTACGCGCCCTACGGCAACGACGACTGGCAGCTGTTCAACCTCGCCAGCGATCCCTCCGAAAGCCAGGATCTCTCGGACGAGTTCCCCGAGCTGCGCGCGCGCATGATCGCGGCGTGGGACGCCTATGCGGCGGCCAACAACGTGATCGTCCCAGATCTCACTGTGTTCGACGGCATGGAGGAAAACCTGCCTCCGCGTCCGCCGGTCGACGCCCCTGATTGGCCGCGCGGTCAAGAATCCAACTGGTCCTCGAACTGAAAGCCTCCCGACGACTGACGTCGGATCAAAGGAGTACAGTCATGAAACGCTTGTCCATCCTCACCGCCTCCGCAAGCGCCGCCGCGCTGCTTTGCGCCGCCGCTCCGGCAGAGGCTCAAGTCGACGGCGCCCGCGTCTTCCTGCCGCTACCGAAGAACACCAACATCGTCACCACGCAGTATCTCGGCGGAACCGCGAACGCCTCGTGGAGCAACTTCACCGCGGTCACGCCGAACGTCGACATCGAGAGCGACGTTTACGCTCTCGCCTACACCCGCGTGCAGCCGGTGTTCGGTCGCACGATTTTCTGGCAGGGCGTGATTCCCGCCGCAACGATCGACACCGGCTCGTCGCTGCCGCTGCCGACCGACGACTCGTTCGTGAACGGCTTCGGAGACCCGATCGTGGGCGCGACCGTCAACGTCTTCGGCGCGCCGGGAATGCCGGCATACGAGTGGCTGCGCGACGATGTCGACCTGCTGGTCAACGTCGGCGTCAACGTCACGCTGCCGATCGGAACCTACGACAGCGATCAATCGCTCAACGTCGGATCCAACCAGTGGAAGGGACGGTTCTCAGCGCCGATCATCAAGGCGTTCGGCCCGTGGGTTCCTGGTCAGCGTACGACCCTTGAAGTGACGCCCTCGGTGACCGTCTTTGGCGACAACGACGACGCGCCGAGCGGCTCGATCTCACAAGATCCGCTCTATTCGCTCGAAGCGCATCTAACGCGCGACATGACGCGGGACGCCTGGGTGTCGCTTGACTACACGTGGCTCGGCGGCGGCGAAGAGACGCTCACCAACGACGCCGGTCTCATCTTGAACGAAACCGACGGGCTCGACGCGTCGCTTTTCGGCGCGACGGTCGCCTATCAGATCAATGACAACCTGAGCCTGCGACTCAGCCACGCGCAGACCCTCTCGGAATCCAACGACGGCTTCGCGCTCGAGGGTTCAATGACAATGGTCCGACTCTCCTGGGCCTGGCATGACGTGCTCCAGCGCGTCGACGACTTTCGGAACCCGATGTGATGTCCGGCCCCGCTGTCACGTCGAAAGCTGGGACCGCGTCAATCGCGGTCCTGGCGGCGGCCCTCCTCGCGCCGGCGAGTCCCGCATTCGCCCAAGCGGAGTGCGCCGAGCTACTGGGTCGAAGCGACGTTGATCTCGACACGGTCGTCGACGCCGGGTGCGAGCTGACCGCCGAGCAAATCAGCCGGCTGATGGACAATCCGGTCGGCGAGCTGGTGATGATGCCGATCCAGTATGATCGGCTCACCGTCGAGGAAGCCTTCACCGGCTCGGAACAAGTGATCGAAACGGTGAAGATCATCCCCACCTATCCCGTGCGCGTCGGAGACTGGAATCTCGTCAACCGCGCAGCGTTTTCGTTTGCGCGGCTGCCGATCGACACGGACGCGTTCGCCGACGTCGGAACGCAGTCGGACACCCTGGACGTCTCGATCGACGGTCCGCCGCTCGTCAGCGACCCCTTCGCGGGTTCGACATCAGGGTTCGGCGATCTCGCCTACGTCGGGCTGTTCACGCCGCGGGAGTCGACTCCGATCGGCGACGGTCAGTTCATCTGGGCCGCGGGTCCGACCATGATTCTGCCAACGGCGTCAGAGGACTTCCTCGGCCAAGGCAAGGTGCAGGTCGGCCCAGCCTTCGCGGCGGCCTATCTCGGCCGCGACTGGACCGTGGGCGTCTTTCCTCAACACTGGTGGTCGGTGAGCGGCGACGATGACCGGCCAACCGTCTCCCAGACCAACATCCAGTACTTCGTCTACAGAAAGCTTCCCAATCAGTGGTCGATCGGCGCGTCGCCGAACATCTCGATCGACTGGACGGACGACGACGGCGCCGCGGTGAATTTTCCGATCGGCATCGGCCTGAACAAGACGCTGTTCCTCGGCCGAGTTCCAGCCCGCGTCGGCGTGGAGGCAAGCTACTACGCTCTGCGAGACGACGACGCCATTGCACCCGAATGGGGCCTTCGGTTCTCGATCACGCCCGTCGTCCCGGCCGCTTTCCTGAGGTGAACGCCATGTCGCTCCCCCTGCACCATCTTCCCAAACTCGCGCTGGTTTCCATGCTCCTCGCCAGCGCAGCCGCGTGCGGTTCTCGAAACGACGACGCGCCCACGCTCGCATGCTTGACGACTGAGCCGGGAACCGTAGCCCAGATCCCCGCCGGCGCGTTCGACTTCGGATCCTCGGCCTTCTATCCCGAAGAAGGCCCGGTGACCCGCATCGAAGTCGCGAGCTTCGACATCGACGTCCACGAAGTCACCAACGCCCAGTTCGCCGCTTTCGTCGAAGCCACCGGTTACGTCACCAGCGCCGAGCGCGCGGAGGAGTTGGGCTTTCCCGCGCCCGGCTCCGCGGTGTTCTCAGCCGCGCAGTGGAAGTTCGTGCCCGGCGCCAGCTGGCGCCATCCCGAAGGCCCAGACAGCTCCATCACCGGCCGTGATCACGATCCTGTCGTCCAGGTCTCGCTAGAGGACGCGCGCGCCTACGCCGCCTGGGCCGGACGCGCCCTTCCTACTGAGACGCAATGGGAATACGCCGCACGCGGCGGCCTCAATGGCGCGGACTACGCCTGGGGCGACGCTCTAACGCCCGGCGGCGCGCACATGGCCAACACCTGGCAGGGCCCCTTCCCCGTCATCGACACCGCCAACGACGGCCACATGGGTCGCGCGCCCGTGGGGTGCTATGAAGCGAACAGCTACGGCCTGCACGACATGATCGGCAACGTCTGGGAGTGGACCGACGATCCCTACTTCCCCAATCACCGCTTCGTCGCCGATCCCGCGGACGCCCACGACGCGCCGCCAGAAGGCTTCGATCCCCGCCAGCCGAGCGTGCCGGTCGGCGTCATTAAAGGAGGATCGTTTCTGTGCGCGCCGAACTTTTGCGCGAGGTACCGTCCGGCGGCGCGGCATGCGCAGGACACTGGGCTCGGGACCAATCACATCGGATTTAGAACCGTAGGTTCCAACAGCGCGATCGATCGCTCCTAGAGGCGTCATCTACAGGGACCAGGCACTGCGCTCCTAGGCAGGCCGGGTGCTGGGCCCCCAATTCAACCGAGGCGCCTGGCCCCCTTTTGAAGGTCCGAACTACCGTTCCAATCGACCGGGGTCTTCCTGAGAGCTGAACGGGTGGAGGATTCCTGATATGCGCTCAGGCGCCGCTCTCACCCTCCAAACTCGGAAGAGCTCGTTCGAGCAAACACTTGGCCAGGCGCCCCATCCCATGGCTAGGCGCGTGGGGACACCTTTGTCGACGGATTGGCTTATTCGCTTCGCGTGCGAGAGTGTAAAAGGCCACGCTCAACCGACTGGGCTGCCCCATCGGGGTGGCCAGAGCTCTAAATTAGAGTCCAGCGCTCAGCGTCTGCGTGACCGCCGGCGAGGACGCAGCGTACGTCGACCCCGCGCGCGGTCTCGCCGTGCTCGCGCACCTTGGCCGAGTAGTAGTCGACGACTTGGCGGAGCGAACCCGCGCGGGCGTCGTGATCAGTTACCGGACTTTCTGGCGCGTTCGTGGATGTATGCAGCGACCGAGCGCGGCGGGTCGGTCTCATAACCCAGAAGCTGCGACAGCTCCGGATCGTCCGACCACTTGCCGCCGAGCGCCGCCGGCAGCGCAATCTGCTGCTTGATGTAAGGTATCGTATAGACGTTGTTGACCGCGCGGCGCTTGCGGTTCGAGCGGTTCCAGCCGGCCCGGTGATAGAGCATCGAGTTGATGACGATGTAGGACCCGGGCTTGGCGTAAACTTGCGTCTCGTGCTTGCGCACGTACGCCTCGCTCGGAAATTCCTCGCGCAGGTGCGAGGCCGGCAGCATGAAGGTCGCGCCCATCTCGGCTTCGAACGGGTCGACGCAAAAGAGCGCGTTGATGGCGATAGGACGCGAGGTGGTGATGTGCTGATAGGGCAGATCGCGGTGCCAAGCGGTCTGATGATGCGGCTCGGGCGCGGGCGCGTTGACGATGCCGTTCTGCTGCATGAGCACGATGAACTTGCCGATGCAGCGCCGCACGACCTCAAGCACCGCAGGGTTGGTGGCGATCTTCAGAAAGCTTTCGTCTTGCGTCAGCGGCGCGCGGACCTGATCGGCCT
>JASFUX010000211.1:0-6165 GCA_050050115.1 Maricaulaceae bacterium
ATCGTCGGCCTGCCGCGCGGCGCGGACATCCTGGAGCGCTGAGGCGCGCGAGACCCGCGAGGAGCCCATGGCCGGCTGCGACTACGATCTGTTCGTCATCGGCGCGGGCTCGGGCGGGGTGCGCGCCGCGCGCGTCGCCGCTTCCGCGCACGGCAAGAAAGTGGCCGTCGCCGAGGAGTACCGCGTCGGCGGCACCTGCGTGATCCGCGGCTGCGTGCCGAAGAAGTTTCTCGTCTACGCCTCCGAGTTCGGCGCGGAGTTCGAGCACGCCAAGAGCTACGGCTGGTCGCTGCCGGCCGAGCCCAGCTTCGACTGGTCCAAGCTGATCGCGGCGAAGGACGCCGAGATCGATCGGCTCTCGGGCATTTACTGGCGCAATCTCGAAAACGCCGGCGTCGAGGTGATCGAGGACCGCGCAACTTTCCTCGATCCGCATACGCTGAAACTGGAGAAATCCGGCCGCACCGTCACCGCCGAAACCATCCTGATCGCCACCGGCGCGCGACCCTCGCGCCCGCGCGAGTTTGAGGGCCAGGAACTGGCGATCACCTCGAACGAGGCGTTCCATTTGAAAGAGCTGCCGCGCCGGGTCGTCGTCGCGGGCGGCGGCTACATCGCCTGCGAGTTCGCTGCGATCTTCAACGGCCTCGGCGCCGAGACGACACTGCTCTACCGCCGCGACACGGTGCTGCGCGGCTTCGACATGGACGTGCGCACCGAGGTGCATGAGGAGCTAAAGCGCAAGGGCGTGCGAGTGATCACCCACGCCGTCTTCGCCTCGATCGGCAAGGCCGACGACGGGTCGCTGATCGGCAAGCTCGACAACGACATGACGCTCGAGGCCGACGCGGTGATGTTCGCCATCGGCCGCAACCCGAACACCGAAGGGCTCGGGCTCGAGGCGGCGGGCGTCGCGATCGCAGACAACGGCGCGGTCGTGGTGGACGACTATTCGCGCACGAGCGCGGCTCACATCTACGCCATCGGCGACGTCACCGACCGGCTGCAGCTGACGCCCGTGGCGATCCGCGAGGCCGAGGCGTTCGTTTCGACCGCGTTCGGCGGCGCGGCGGCGGCGTTCGATCACCGCATGGTGCCCTCCGCAGTCTTCACCCAACCGGCTGTCGGCGTTGTCGGCTACACCGAGGCCGACGCGCGCAAGGAATTCGGCGAGATCGACGTCTATAAAACCAAATTCCGTTCCCTGAAGAACACGCTGACCGGCGACGAAGAGAAAGTTTTCTACAAGCTGATCGTGCGCCGTTCGGACCAAGTCGTCATCGGCTGCCACCTCGTCAGCCCAGATGCGGGCGAGCTGATCCAGCTCGCGGGCGTCGCGGTGAAGGCCGGCCTGACCAAGAAGTCCTGGGACGAGACCTGCGCCGTGCACCCCACGGCGTCCGAAGAGCTGGTGACGCTGCGCGAACCCTGGCATGACCCGGAGCTGGCGGCGGAGTAGGGGCTCAGAGAATTTGAGAGCTGCTCATAGAGCATCTCGACGTGTGCGAGCATCCAATCGAGCAACGCGAGCATCGTTCCGAGCGGGACAGTCGACTGCTCACTTGCGAGGATAAATCCAACTTGTCCTCGGGCGCGGTGGCCCGACGTACACTCACGCATTTCCTCGCAAGGCGAGGCTGCGTGCGCTCGTCAGGTGATGTCGTAAGCGAGCGACCGCGTCCGAACGATCTCGCCCGCCGCCGCGGTCAGCTCGTCGAGCCGCCCCGCCTCGTTGAACGCTTCGACGAGGGCGCGCAGCGAGGCCGACGACGTCTCGGGCGCGGGCGCGCCGGCCGTCTCGAAGTGAGCGACCAGAATCTCGCGGAAGCGGGCGGCGTTCTGGGCGAGTTTGCGGCGGGCCTTGTCGATCTTGCGGTAGGCGGCGTCGACGGGCGCCTTGGCGGCGCCCTTGCGAGTCTGACCGGCGCCGATCTCGGTCCAGACTTTGCCGATCTCTTCGTCGGAAAGGTCGGCCAGATCGTCGCGCAGGGCTTTGAGCGCCTTGGGACCGGCCTCCGGCGCGCGGACAGCCTTTTTCAGCAGCGCCTTCGAGCTTGCGCTCAGCGCCGCCGCGCCCCCTTTGCGCATCAGCGTTTGCCCTTCTTCCGCTCCGTCAGCTGGAGGACCTCACTAAGCTCATTCGCGATGCTTGTCAGCGCCTCTTTCAGCGGCGCGCCCCAGAGCCCGCTTGCGCGGTAGATTGCAAGGTGCGTGAGCGGATCGTCCTCCATGCCCTCCTCGCGCACCGCGAGGAAACGCGAGTTATGCAGCCGGCCCTTCAAGACCCCGCGGCTCGCCGCGAAGCCGATCTGGGGATCGAGCTGGCCGCCGCGCAGGGCCGTCTCGATGTCGGACTCCGTGGCCCGCTCGACGCCGTTGAAGAGGATCGACACCGGCGGCCGGCCGGGCGTCTTTAAAAGCCGCGTCGTCAGGTCGTTCATCAGCCGCACGCCGCGGATCGAGAACCGGTCGGCGCGCACCGGCGCGAGAACGCGAGTTGCGACATCGAGCACGGCGGTGGTCAGAAAGCTCGCCGAGGGGTTCGTGTCGATGACGATGAGATCGTAGGTCTTGCGCAGCGCATTGATCGAGCGGACGAAGTTTCCTCGCGCTCGATCCGTCCACGCACGGTTTTCGAGGAAGGCGTACTTGGCGATGTCGAACTGGCCGCAGATGAGGTCGAAACGCCCGCCGCCCGACTTGTCTTCCGGGATCAGACGGCGCGCGACCTCCTCGAACTTGGGCGGCTCGAAGTCGACGGTGTTGACGATGTGCCAGTTCTCCGCCGGGGAGGGTTGGTCTTGCAGCGAACTGGGCTCGAAGAGCGAGATCACGCTCGCGTCCATGTAAACGAGGGTGTCTTGCGTCGAGCGGCGGAAGAACAGCTGGGAGAGGTTGTGCTGCGGGTCGAGATCGATCAGCAGCACCTTGTTGCCGCGCGCCTTCTGGAAGGCGGCGAACACTTGGCTTGCGACCGTGGTCTTGCCGACCCCGCCCTTCATGTTCATCAGCGCGATGACCGGGCAGCCCGCCGCATCGTTGAAGCGCGACAGCGCCGAGGCGATGACGGCCGCGGTCTGCTCGCTGGCGCCGCCGTATTCGGTGGCGTCGAGGACGACCTGGTTGAACAGCCGCTCGTACCACCAGACGTCGAGCTCGGCGTCGTCGAGCCGCACCGGGATCACCGGCGCGCCGATCGTCAGCGCATAGTCGAGTTCGTTGCGCACTTCGGAGTCGTCGGCCGAATGCTCGGAGATCAGCACGATCAGCCCGTAGGCGCGGTCGATCGCCTCGCGGGCGATCTGCGAGAGCGTATGGCCGACGCGCTCGCGGTCCTCGTCGCTCGCCGTGGCGACGTCGCGCTTGTCGAGGGCGGCGCCGAGGGCTTCGGCCACCGCGGAGTCCTCGCTCGCATACGCCAAGTAGGCGTGCCGCATGGCCCTCTCCCTGATCCGGGGCGTATCGGACACCACTCCGCCCGGCTTCGTCCAGCCCGATCAGGGCTTGGAAAAGCCCTGCCGGACAGAAGTCAGGGGATCACGCGCCCGCGCCGCAGCGCTCGGTCGCCGCAGAGACCACCCAAGGACCGCGCGCGTCAGATCGCCAGGCGATCCAGCCGGTGCGCACAGAGGTCTCCTGGCCCCCGAGCAGCAGGTCGCGTGCGATCGAGCCGATGCAGGCGGGCGGGCTGGTGACCTCCACGCGCATCCAGTCTCCGCGCAGCTCGAGCGCGCGCATGTCGAAGTTACCGCCTTCGAGCACTTCGAGCACGGCGGAGTCGGTGCCCGGACCGGCGCGCAGATTGTGCGCGACCTGAGCGTTGCGATACACAAGTCCCGCGCCGCCGCGCAGCACGCTCGACCACTCAAGATACTGCGCGCGCCGTCCCGACGCCCAGTCGGGGCGCGTCCAGGCGAGGCCGCCGCCGGTGTCGCTGTCATAGCCGTAGCGGATCTGCATCCAGTCGCCGTCGCGCGCGAGCACCAAGAAGGCTGGTCCGTCCGAAACGGTCACCATCGCGTCCGAGCGCTGCGACAGGGCGCGGCGGCTCGCGAGGTCGTAAATCCGGCCCTGTGTGACCCAGCCCCAGTGCCGGCCGCCGGGCCGGTCGAACAGCGGCAAGTCGATCGCCGAGACCGCGTCGCCGCCGCCGGCCGGACGCAGGACGCCGACACCCCAGTCGAGGTTCGGATCGCGCGCGGAGAAATCATCGCCCCCGAGCAGCGCCGAGCCGGGCGCGAGCGCGGCCGCCGGCAGGTTCGCGGGCGGCGGCGTGAGGTTGGGGCGTCGCCCGCCGGTCGAGCAGGCCGCCGCCAGGAACGCCGCGCCGAGGAGCGCCGCGATCGCCAGTCGCCTATGCATCGTGCGCATCTCCCTCAGAGACAGACCCGGAGCCTGAAACCACAAAGGGCGATCTTGCGCGAGTCTCGGCCCGCGCGCGATCGTCTAGTCCAGCCCGTGCCAGACCGGATACTGCAGGCTCAGCGTGAATTCGAGGCGGCGAAAGTCTTCAAGCGCGTCGTCCACGTCGCGCGAGGCCGAGCGGCGGCGATTGCGCAGCCGCCCGATCTCCTCGTCGAGATCATCGATCTGCTCGCGCAGCTGCGCCGCTTCGTCGTCGCCCACGTCGTCCTCCGCGAGCCGGCGCAGGGCCCGATCGCGATCGGAGATCCGGTCGTCGAGATCGTCGTCGATGTCGCGGTAGTCCTCGCGCGCCTCCTCGACCTCGTCGTAGAGCTCGCGCAGCAGCCGGCCGTCATCGTAGGCGATCTCGAATCCCTGACCGAGCGGCCCGCGGCAGGCGCCGGCGTCGTAGCGGCCCTGCGCGCCCATGAGAAAGCCGTTCTCGGGCGTGCAATAGTAGCTCAGCCCGTCGTCATAACCGGTCCGCCACGCGGCGAAGGCCTGTTGCGAAGCCGCCTCGCAGGCCCCGGTCGGCAGGCCGCCGTCGACGCCGAGATCATAGCCGTTGTCGTAGGTGCAATAGATTTCGAGGCCCTGCTGGTAGCCGCTGCGCCATCGCGCCAGGTCGACGCCGACGCCGTGCGCGGCGCAGGCGTCCTGGTGGCGGCTGATCCGGTCGGGCGGCTGGCCGCGCACGCCGTCGTCGTAGCCGATCGCCGCCCAGTCGCCGATCAGGCATTCCTCCTGGGTCAGCGTGGCGCACCCGGACGCCAAGGCCGCGCAGGCCAGGATCGCTCCAAGACGCGGCGCGACGCGCTTGAAAATACTTGGATTCATCGGCTTTCCCCCGGTACAGGAACCCACCGACATCGCGGCTTGCACGTCGCGGCGCCGGACCTATCCTTAGAAGAATTGTAATTCGCTCTGAACGAGGACTGAACCATGACGGCGAGCTGGAGCCCGTCAAGCTGGCGCGACAAACCCGCGGCGCATATCCCGCAGGACTATCCCGACGCGGGCGCGCTCGACCGCGAGGTCGAGGTGCTTTCGCATCGTCCGCCGCTGGTGTTCGCCGGCGAGGCGCGCCGTTTGAAGTCCCGTCTGGGCAAGGTCGCGGCGGGTGAGGCGCTGGTGCTGCAGGGCGGAGACTGCGCGGAGAGCTTCGCCGAGTTCCACCCAGACGCGATCCGCGACACCTTCCGCGTGCTTATGCAGATGGCTGTCGTGCTGACCTTCGCGGCGCAAAAGCCGGTGGTGAAGATCGGCCGCATCGCCGGCCAGTTCGCCAAGCCGCGCTCGGAGCCGATCGAGACGCGCGGGGACGAGACGCTGCCGTCCTACCGCGGCGATATCATCAACGGGCAGGACTTCTCCGCTGGCGACCGCGTGCCCGACCCGGCGCGGATGAGCCAGGCCTACGCCCAGTCCGCTTCGACCCTAAACCTGCTGCGGGCCTTCGCCATGGGCGGCTACGCGGCGCTCGAGAACGTGCACCGCTGGACGCTCGACTTCATCGATGCGACCCCGCAGGCGACGCGCTACCGCGAGGTCGCCGACCGCATCTCCGAAACGCTCGCCTTCATGGAAGCGTGCGGGATCAACGGGCAGACCGCGGCGCAGCTCACCGAGACCGAGTTCTACACGAGCCACGAGGCGCTGCTGCTGCCTTACGAGCAGGCGCTGACCCGGATCGATTCCACCTCGGGCGACTGGTACGACACCTCGGCCCACTTCCTCTGGATCGGACACCGCACCCGCCAG
>JASFUX010000212.1:0-6124 GCA_050050115.1 Maricaulaceae bacterium
CGCGTGACATCGAACAAGTATATGGCCACGCCGCGCGGCCTGTTTGAGCTGAAGTACTTCTTCACCGCCGCGATCGCGTCCTCAAGCGGCGGCGAGGCGCACTCGGCCGAGGCGGTGCGCCATAAAATCAAGTCGCTGATCGAAGTCGAGACCGCCGACGACGTGCTGTCGGACGACCGCATCGTCGAGATTCTGCGCGCCGAGGGCATCGACATCGCTCGCCGTACGGTGGCGAAATACCGCGAAGCGATGCGGATCCCGTCCTCCGTGCAGCGCCGCCGGGCACTGATGCGAGCAAGCTAGCAGCGGTTGGGATATCGTTGGGGCGCAACGCCTCTCGCGCCTTTTCCGGTGAGCGGAAATCCAAGAGCGTCGGCGTCCCAAAACGTCACAGCAACCCCGAATTGACCCCCAATGCCCTCGGGACTAGTGTCCGCCCGCCTTCGGGGCCCCGGCGGCGAAACGCCTTTGGCCCCTCGCACACCTGATCAATCAGGACGCCCATGCACATTCAAGTGGTCAATAAAGGCATCGACGTCAGCGACGCCCTGCGCGAGCGGATTCACGAGCGGCTGGAGGAGGCGGTGGCCAAGTTCTCCCACCGCCCTGGAGAAGCCTTCGTGGTCATCGAGCGGGAAGGCCACGGCTTCCGGGTCGACTGCTCGGTCCATCTGCCGTCAGGCGCGCTCCTGCAGGCCCGCGCGTCCGGCGATGACGCTTACGGCGCGGCCGAGGTTGCGCTCGATCGGCTGGAAAAGCGGTTGCGGCGCTACAAGCGCAAGCTGGTCG
The DNA here is from genome assembly GCA_050050115.1 of Maricaulaceae bacterium. Taxonomy (GTDB): domain Bacteria; phylum Pseudomonadota; class Alphaproteobacteria; order Caulobacterales; family Maricaulaceae; genus JASFUX01. Next base: position 790 of record JASFUX010000212.1, read on the forward strand.
ATCATCGTCCGGCGCGCGCCAATCATGCGCCTGCGACCCACACAGTGCTGCAGGGCGCGCCTCATTTTGACGAGCATGACGAGGACGAGGCCGAAGATGCGGGCGGGGAGCCCGGCGAGCCGGTCATCGTGGCGGAGTCGCTCGCACAGCTGCCGCACCTGACCGTCTCGATGGCGGTTCTTGAGCTCGAGGTCGCCAATTCGCCGGTGCTGGTGTTCCGCAACTCGGCCCACGGCGGGCTCAACGTGGTGTTCCGCCGTCCCGACGGGCACGTCGGCTGGATCGATCCCGAGCGCGCGCCCGACGGCGGTTCTGCGCAAGCCGACGCCGCAGCTGCGGCCGGCTCTGGCCAGAGCCTTGCAAGCTGACAGAAAATTAAGACTCGCTCGAACTCGAACGAACAGGCTGCCTTTATGACGCTCGAAGAGATCCTCGGCGAGAACGGCGTCGTCGCGAATTTGAAGGCGACGAGCAAGAAGCATCTGTTCAACGAACTCGCCCGCCTGGCGAGCGAGACGGTCGGCGTTCCCCAAAGAGCGGTGTTCGACGCGGTTCTCGAGCGCGAGCGACTCGGTTCGACCGGGGTCGGCGGCGGCGTGGCGATCCCGCACGCGCGGCTCGTCGGGCTCGATCAGATCAGCGGCGTGCTCGCGCGACTGGAAAATCCGATCGATTTCGAGTCGATCGACGATCAACCGATCGACCTCGTCTTCATGCTGCTCGCGCCCAACGACGCGGGCGCCGATCACCTGAAGGCCCTGGCGAAAGTCTCGCGGCTGCTGCGCCGCCCGGAGATGCGCGACCGCCTGCGCGCCGCCCCCGACGCCGACGCCATGCGCGCGCTGATCTCAGAGACGCAAAGCTCAAACGCGGCTTAAGGGCCGCCTCACCCTCGCCACAACCCAAATGGCACGATCTTGTTGTCCGCGTCGTGACCGATGTCGGCGCGGCCGAGGTAGGGGATCGCGGCGGCTTCGCACCAATGCCGGACCACCTCTTCTTCGGTCATGCCGAAGTCGATGTCGTTTTCCGGCACGTCCGAGCAGCGCCCGAGCCGCACGCCCGCGACCTTGCGGAAGCCGCGATTTGACGTGATCTGACAAAGCGCCCGGTCGATCCGGTAGAGATACTCCGAGACTTCTTCCAGCATCACCACATGACTGGTGAGGTCGGGCTGCATCGGCGTGCCGATGACGTGGCTGAAGGTGATGATATTGAACGCCGCCGTCGGCTGGCCGTCGGTTGTCGAAGGTTCGAGTCCGCTTCGGTCTCCGTCGACGAGGAACTTGAGCGCGCGGTCGACCGCCGCTTCGCCGCCTTTGCGTCGAATGTCGTAGGGCATCGGTCCGTGGGCGACGCGCGTGCAGCCCGCGCCGTAGAGCGCCGCCATCAGAGCGCCGGCGTCCGAATAGCCGAGGTAGGCTTTCTCGCGGGCGGCTGGCTCGAGCGCAGCGGCTGCTGCTTCGGCGATCCGGCAGGCGCCGTAGCCGCCCCGAGCGAACCACACCGCGTCGAAGCTCGGATCGTTGGCGAAGTCGAGAAAACCGGCCAGGCGCGTTGCGTCCTCCCCGGCGAAATGACCGGAGGCGGCGAAGCATTGCGGATGGAAGACAATCTCCGGCGCGTTCGCCGGGAAGAGCGTCTCCGCCCGGGCCCGCGCCGCATCGGCGATGTTCGGCTCGATGGCGCGCGAGGGCGCGACGACGCCGATCTTCAAGGTTTTGCCGCTCAATCCCGCCTCGCAGGCCTGCTTGCTTGTCAGAATCGCGGCTCCGTTCTACCCCTCGCCGCATGTCCGAGAACAGGCGCTATTTTTTCTGCGGGATCGGCGGCAGCGGGATGATGCCGCTGGCGCTGATGTTGATCGGCCGCGGCGCGACCGTTGACGGTTCCGACCGCTCCTATTATCAGGGCCGCACCCCGGAGAAGTTCGCGTTCTTGAAGTCGATCGGCGTGAACCTGTTCCCGCAGGACGGCTCCGGGGTGACTAGCAGCGAGCAGATCGTCGTCGCGTCCGCGGCGGTCGAGGAGACCGTGCCCGACATCGCGTCGGCGAACCGCGTCGGCGCGCAGCGAATGACCCGCGCCGAGCTGTTGTCGTCACTCTTCAACGCGGCCGGCGCGCGCATCGCGATCGGCGGCACGTCGGGCAAGTCGACGACCACGGCGATGGCGGGCTGGGTGCTGCACGCCGCCGGCCTCGCGCCCTCGATCGTCAACGGCGCGGTGATGAAGAACTTCGTCACGCCGCAGAATCCCTTCGCCAGCGCGGTCGGCGGAACGGGCGAGGCGATCGTCGCCGAAGTGGATGAAAGCGACGGTTCGATCGCGCGCTACCAGCCGACGGTGGCGGCGCTCAACAACATCGCGCTTGATCACAAGTCGCTTGAAGAGCTGCGCCGCCTGTTCGGCGACTTCATCGCCAAGGCCGATACGGCGGTGCTCAACCTCGACAACGCCGAGGTCGCCGCGCTCGCCGAGGCGACGCCGCTCAAAGGCAAGATCACTTACGGGATCGATCGGGCCGATGCGGACCTGTCGGCGAGCGATCTCGAGCCGACCCTCGAAGGGATCGCCTTCAACGTGCGCGAACTCACCTCGGGTGAGACAGCGCAGGCGCGCCTGCAGGTCCCCGGCCGGCACAACGTCGAGAACGCGCTCGCCGCGCTCGGGATCGCGCGCGCGTGCGGCGTCTCTCTCGCCGACGCCGCGGCGGCGCTGACGACCTTCACCGGGGTGCGTCGGCGGTTCGAGCGGGTGGGGGTCGCGCGCGGCGTGACGGTGATCGACGACTTCGCCCACAACCCCGACAAAATCGCCGCGACGCTGTCGACGCTGCACGCCTTTCCCGGCCGCATCCTGGTGATGTTCCAGCCGCAAGGGTTTGGGCCCTTGAAGCTGTTCAAGGACGCGCTGATCGAAACCTTCGCCGATCACCTTAACCCGGATGATTTCCTGACCATGTCCGAGCCGGTCTACTTCGGCGGCACGGTCGACCGCGCGGTGTCGAGCCAGGACATCACCGCGGGCGTTCTCGCCGCCGGCCGCCGCGCGCTCGCATGTCCCGACCGCGACGCCTGCGCCGAAGTGTTGCTCAAAGAGGCGAAGGAAGGCGACCGCATCATCGTCATGGGCGCGCGCGACGACACGCTGACGGCCTATGCGGAGGGGCTGGTCAAGGCGCTGGGGTGACCTCGGCTACCTACGGCGCTGGCCTGAGCGGTCGCCGAGCAGGAAGCGCGGTCCGGGGCCTTTGCGCTGAACGCGATCATTCGGGTTGTAGAGCGCGCACTTCTTCAGCGACAGGCAGCCGCAGCCGATGCAGCCGTCGAGCAGATCGCGCGTGCGCTCCAGCGTGGCGATTTGTTCGTCGAGCTTAGATCGGAAGGCGTGGCTGATCGCCGTCCAGTCCTTCTGCGTCGGTGTGCGCTCCTTGGGCAGACGGTTGAGCTGGGTTCGAATCTCCTCGATCGAGAATCCTAGCTGTTGCGCGATCAGCACGAACGACAAGCGGCGAATGTCCGAGCGGGGAAACCGCCGCTGCCCGCCGGCGTTGCGCCCCGGAGCGACCAACCCCTTGGTCTCGTAAAACCGGATCGCGGACACTGAAAGACCTGTGCGGCTCGCGAGCTGGCCGATGGTGAGCATATCGGTCGGACGCATTGCGATCGCCTTTCAAAAAATAGCTTGACCTCAAGTTAGGTTGAGGAATTACGACGTCAATCGAAAACGTCGAATCACATGATTGAAAGGAGCCCTCCGATGAGCGCCGCAAGCCTCGAGCACGTCAACCTCACCGTCACCGACCCGCGCAAGACCGCGCAGATGTTGAGCGATCTCTTCGGCTGGAAAATCCGCTGGGAAGGCCCGGCGATGAGCGGCGGCTACACCGTCCACGTGGGAACCGAGGACGCCTACCTCGCCGTCTATGCGCCGCCCGACAGCGCGCCCGCCGCGGCCGAAAGCGGCGTGACCACCGGCGGGCTCAACCACGTCGGCGTGACGGTGGACGATCTCGACGCCGCCGAACAGCGGGTCGTCAAGGCGGGTTTTGAGCCGGTCAATCACGGCGACTACGAGCCGGGGCGGCGGTTTTATTTCTACGACGCCGACGGGATTGAGTTCGAGGTGGTCAGCTACGCCTGAGGTCCTCGGGCGGCCGGCCGGCGCTCGGTCGGGCTTGGCGTCGAGGCCCAGGGGGCGAGGTGCGGCCGGTTTGCAGAAAACGGCGCCGGGGGCTTTTCCCGCCGCGCCGTGAACCAATAGGGTGAGGGCTCGTTCCATCGCGCGAGCCCGCCCATGACCGATGCGCCCTCGACCATCCTCGACATATCGAACCTGTCGGTGACCTTTGACACTCCCGACGGGGAGGTCAGAGCGGTCGAGGGCGTCTCGATCTCCATCAACGCAGGCGAATGCGTCGCGGTCGTGGGCGAGTCCGGCTCGGGCAAGAGCCAAACCTTCCTCGCCGCGACGGGTCTCTTGTCCTCGAACGGCAAAGCGACTGGCTCGGCCAAGGTCGAAGGTCAGGAGCTGATCGGATTGAAGCCCGCGCAACTCAACAAGGTGCGCGGGCAGAAGATAGGGATGATCTTCCAAGACCCGTTGACTTCGCTGACCCCGCACATGCGCGTTGGCGATCAGTTGCGCGAGGCCTTGGCGGTCCATCTCGGGATCAAGGGCGAGGCGGCGGACAAGCGTTGCCGGGATTGGCTCGAGCGGGTGCGCGTGCCCGAGGCGGCGCGCCGGTTGAAGCAGTATCCGCACGAACTCTCAGGCGGGCTGCGTCAGCGGGTGATGATCGCCATGGCGATGCTGTGCGATCCCGACCTTCTGATTGCGGACGAGCCGACGACCGCACTCGACGTGACGGTGCAGGCCCAAGTGCTCGACATCATGGACGAGCTGGTCAAGGAGACCGGTGCGGCGATCGCGTTGATCACCCACGACATGGGCGTCGTCGCGCGGCTGGCTGACCGCGTGCATGTGATGAAGGACGGCCGCTACGTTGAGGAAGGCGATGCGGAGAGCATCTTCCATGCGCCGCAGACGGACTACACCAAGATGCTGCTTGAGGCCGCGCCGCGGATCGACCAGCCCGATCGCCCCGGACGGCCGTCGCTCGCGCCGCCGCCCGCCGCGGACGCAGAGATCCGCTTGGCGGTCGAGGACGCGCAGGTGTGGTTCCCGGTGCCGGTCGGCGGCGGGCTTTTCCCCAAGCGCAAGCCGCTCAAGGCCGTCGACGGCGTGAGCTTTGAGTTGAAGTCCGGCGAGACGTTAGGTGTGGTCGGTGAGTCCGGCTGCGGCAAGTCGACCCTCGCACGCGCCGCGCTGC